>CAZVBT010000125.1:0-17362 GCA_964625385.1 uncultured Melioribacter sp.
GCTGGTGCAAAATATGTTGTCTCTCCAATTTTAAAAGAAGAAATTATTAATACTGCACACGAATATGATGTTCCTGCAATGCCCGGCTGCTTTACTCCAACTGAAATTTACAAAGCTTATGAACTTGGTGCTGATGTTATAAAAGTTTTTCCGGCTGATTCATTAGGAATAAACTTCTTTAAAGGTGTTTTAGCACCAATGCCTTTCTTAAAACTTATGCCAACTGGAGGTGTTACTTTGACTAATGTCGCTGATTGGTTGAAAGCCGGAGCTGTAGCTGTTGGCTTAGGAAATGCTCTTTTGAACAATGATGCTATTGAAAATGAAAACTATGAATTGCTTACTCAAAATGCTAAAACAATTGTTGATGGAATTAATCAATATTTATCGCTGGTGAAAAAATGAATATTTCATTTGATGACGTTAAAAACAAAATAGTTGTTATAACAGGTGCTTGTGGAGTTATTGGTGGTGTTCTTTCAGAAGCTTTAATATTACATGGAGCTAAAGTAGCAATAATTGACTACAAAAAAGGAAGATGCGAAGAATGTGTAAAAAATAGATTTGCTAAGGAAGGAAAAGATGTTTTATGTGTTATCGCAAATGTTCTTGATAAACAAAGTTTAATTGATGCAAAAAATTTAATCAATGAAAAATATGGCAAAGTTGATGTTTTAATTAATGCAGCCGGTGGTAATTCATCAAAAGCAACTACACAAGATGAATTTGTAACAAATGAAAATCTGAACTCACTCGAAAAAACTTTTTTTGGTTTAGAACTCGATGGTTTCAAAAGTGTATTTGATTTGAATTTTCTTGGAACAGTTTTGCCAACTATGGTTTTTGCTGAAGATATGATTAATAGAAATGGTGTCGTAATTAATATCTCTTCAATGAATGCTTTCAGACCTCTTACAAAAATTCCTGCTTATTCTTCTGCTAAATCTGCTGTTAACAATTTAACTCAATGGTTAGCAGTTCATTTTGCAAAAGTTGGAATAAGAGTAAATGCAATTGCACCTGGATTTTTTATTACTAATCAAAATCGTTTTTTATTAACCGATGAAAAAACAGGTGAACTTACAAAACGTGGTCAGCAAATTCTTTCTAATACACCAATGGGTAGATTTGGCGAACCGGAAGAATTAATTGGAACTCTTTTCTATTTAATTTCTGATAAATCAAAATTTGTAACAGGAGTTGTAATACCTGTTGATGGTGGTTTTAATGCATATAGTGGCGTTTAATAACTAGGAGATAAAATGACTCAAATACTTGAAATTAAACAAAATGCCGAATTAGATTTTCTTTCATTAGGAGCTTTAGTTCACAGATTAGATCCAGGAATTATTCCATTCAGAAAAGCAATTGAATGTTTAATTCATGTAAGTGGAGGTGAATTTAATGTTGCAGCTAATCTTTCTGATTGCTTTAAAATGAATACAGCAATAGCAACTGCAATGGTTGAATATCCAATTGGAGATTTAATTGCTGAACGTGTTAAAGCAATGGGTGTAAAACCTTTTTATAAAATGTTCAAACATAATGGTGTCAATGGACCAAACATGGCAACCGTTTATAGCGATAGAGGATTTGGTTCACGTGCGCCTGTTGTTTTTTATAATCGCTCAAATGAAGCTGCATCATTCTTAAAACCAGGTGATTTCAATTGGAAAGAAATTTTTTCTAATGGTGTAAAATGGTTTCATAGCGGTGGAATTTTTGCTTCACTTTCTGAAACCACAGGTCAATTAATTATTGAAGCAATGAAAGAAGCAAAAGCAAATGGAGCTATTACAAGTTTCGATTTAAACTATCGTGCAAAGCTTTGGAATATTTGGGGTGGTGAACAAAAAGCAGCTGAGGTAATTAATGAAATTGTTAAATATGTTGATGTTCTTGTTGGTAACGAAGAAGATTTACAAAAAGGATTAGGAATTGCAGGACCAGATGTTCATTCAAAATCTAAACTTGATCCGACAGTTTTCTTTAGTATGATAGAAGATGTAATTAAAAAATTTCCTCAAATTAAAATTGTTGCTACAACCTTACGCGAAGTTCACTCTGCAAATCATCATAGCTGGAGTGCCGTTGCATGGATAAATGGAAAAACATTTCAAGCACCAACTTGCGAGTTAAATGTTTATGATCGTGTTGGTGGCGGTGATGGTTTTGCTGCCGGTTTTATTTATGGATTACTAAATAATTTATCTGAAGAAGAATCAATCAAACTTGGCTGGGCTCATGGTGCTTTATTAACTACTACTCCGGGTGATACGACTATGGTAACTCTTGATGAAGTAAAAGCATTTGCAAAAGGTGGCTCTGCTCGTATTCAAAGGTAAAGGATGTTATGATTTATTTTGCAAAAGGAAATCCAAACGCAACTTTAACCGAAGATGATTTACGCGAAGGTCTCTATTCATCTTTGGAAAAATTAGGAATAAAAGAAAAAGTTCTTGCAATTCCCCCTGACTTTACAAGATATCATTCTCACGCTGGTGTTTTAACCAATCTTACTTATAAATATTATCGTGATAAACTGACTGATATTCTTCCCGCACTTGGAACACATGCACCTATGACAGAAAAAGAAATACAGAAAATGTTTAGCGATATTCCTTTAAATATTTTTCGTGTTCATCGTTGGCGAGATGATTTGTTTACACTTGGAGAGGTTCCTTCTGAATTTATTTATAATGTTTCTGAAGGCAAATTAAATTACTCGTGGCCTGCACAAGTTAATAGATTATTGATTGAAGGCAATTATGATTTAATCCTTTCGATTGGACAAGTTGTTCCACATGAAGTTGTTGGAATGGCAAATTATAATAAAAATATCTTTGTTGGCACTGGTGGAAAAGAAGGGATTAATAAAAGTCATTATCTTGGTGCAGTTTACGGAATGGAAAGAATGATGGGAAGGGCTAATACTCCTGTTCGCAAAGTTCTTAATTATGCCTCGGACAATTTTGCCCGGCAGTTACCAATTATTTATGTGCTTACAGTTATTGGTAAAGATATATATGGTAAACTTGGTGTAAAAGGTTTGTTCATTGGCGATGATTTTGAAACATTCAAACTTGCAAGTGAACTTTCTCTTCAGGTTAATTTTGAAATGATTGATGAACCTCTAAAAAAAATTGTTGTATATCTTGATCCTTCAGAATTTAAAAGCACATGGCTTGGCAATAAAAGTATTTACCGAACTAGAATGGCAATCGCTGATGATGGTGAGTTAATTATTCTTGCACCTGGATTAAAAGAATTTGGTGAAGATAAAGAGATTGACAGACTAATTAGAAAATATGGTTATAAAACTACTCCAGAAATTCTAAATTTTGTAGAAGAAAATGATGAATTAAAAAACAACTTAAGTGCAGCAGCTCATTTAATTCATGGGTCATCTGAAAATAGATTTAAAATAACATATTGTCCCGGCAATCTTACTAAAGAAGAAATTGAAAGTGTGAATTTTTGTTATGGTGATTTAAAAAAGATGATGAATAAATATAATCCTGAAATTCTTAAAGATGGATTTAACATATTGCCAAACGGCGAGGAAATTTTTTACATCTCAAATCCTGCTCTTGGTTTATGGTCTTATAAAGATAGAATTAAAGAATAGTAATGAATAATAAAATTAAAATAATAGCTGATGATAAAATTCCATTCTTAAAAGGTGTTCTTGAACCTTTTGCTTCAATTCAATATTTGAATTATACTCAAATAAATAATGAAGTATTAAAAGATGTTGATGCTTTGATTATAAGAACAAGAACAAAGTGTAATGCAGATTTGCTTGATGGTACAAATGTAAAATTTATTGCAACAGCAACAATTGGTTTTGACCATATTGACACAAATTATTGTGAAGAAAAAAATATAAAATGGGTAAATGCTCCAGGTTGTAACAGTAGTTCGGTTTTGCAATATTTTGCTTTAGCTTTGCTAAATCTTGCTGATAAGAAAAATATTTTGCTTAAAGAAAAAACACTCGGTATAATCGGCGTTGGAAATGTTGGGAAAAAAATTGAAAAGTTTGCCCACACAATCGGAATGAATGTTTTACTTAATGACCCGCCAAGAGAAAGAACAGAAGGCAGCAATAATTTTGTTTCGCTTGATTACTTAATTCAAAATGCAGATATAATAACTTTTCATGTTCCATTAAACAAAGATGGAATTGATAAAACTTATCATTTAGCAGATGAAAGTTTTTTTGAAAAATTTAACTCGCAAAAAATTTTGATTAACACATCCCGCGGCGAAGGTATAAAAACAGAAGCTCTTAAAAATGCAGTTAAACAAAAAAAAATATCTTCACTAATTCTTGATGTTTGGGAAAATGAACCACAAATAGATAATAAACTATTGAATCTTACAGATATTGCAACACCACACATTGCAGGTTATTCTGCAGATGGTAAAGCAAATGGTACTGCTGTTTGTGTTAACGAACTGAATAAATTTTTTAATCTTGGTTTAAATGAAAATTGGTATCCGGAAGAAATTCCTTTGCCAAATAATTCCTCTCAAATTATTGTTGACTGTAAGAATAAATCTTTTCAACAAATAATTTTTGAATTAGTAAATCATACATATAAAATTTTTGATGATGATAATCGTCTTCGTAAATCAACAGAAACTTTTGAACAGCAAAGAGCAAATTATCCTGTAAGACGTGAATTTAATTTTTACAAAGTAAAATTATTAAACGAAAATGAAGAACTTGAAAAAATTATAAAACAACTTGGATTCAATTCAGAATAAAATAGAGGAACAAAATGAACAAAGCTGATATTGGTTTAATTGGTTTAGCTGTAATGGGAGAAAATTTAGTTCTCAACATGGAAAGAAATGGATTTACCGTTGCAGTTTATAACAGAACAACAGAAAAAGTTGATAACTTTATTAATGATCGCGGGAAAGGGAAAAATATTATTGGTTGTCATTCAATTGAAGAATTAGTAGCATCATTAAAATCACCACGCAAAGTTATGTTAATGGTAAAAGCCGGAAAACCTGTTGATGATTTTATTGAATTATTAATACCGCATTTAGAAAAAGGTGATATAATAATTGATGGAGGAAATTCACATTTCCCGGATTCAACAAGAAGAACAAAATATCTTGAGGAAAAAGGATTACTATTTATCGGAACAGGTGTAAGCGGCGGTGAAGAAGGTGCACTTAACGGTCCATCAATTATGCCAGGTGGTTCAGCAAAAGCCTGGGAATATGTAAAACCAATTTTTCAAACAATTGCTGCAAAAGTTGAAGATGGAACTCCATGCTGCGATTGGGTTGGTGAAAATGGCGCAGGTCATTTTGTTAAAATGGTTCACAATGGAATTGAATATGGCGATATGCAATTAATTACCGAAGCTTATCAAATAATGAAAGATTTGCTTGGAATGAATGCCGATGAAATGCATCAGGTATTTAAAGAATGGAATGAAGGTGAACTTCAAAGTTATTTGATTGAAATTACTCGTGATATTCTTGCTTATAAAGATGAAGATGGTCAGCCGCTTGTTGATAAAATTTTAGATACTGCTGGTCAAAAAGGAACAGGCAAATGGACAGTTCTTGCAAGTTTAGATTCCGGAGCTCCATTAACTTTAATAGGTGAAGCTGTTTATGCAAGAACTCTTTCAGCATTAAAAGATGATCGTGTTGAAGCATCAAAAGTTTTATCTGGTCCAATCCCAAAATTTTCTGGAGATAAAAAAGAATTCATCGAAGATTTAAGAAAAGCACTTTACGCTTCAAAACTTGTTTCTTATGCTCAGGGTTATGTTTTAATGAAATTTGCTGCAAAAGAATTTGGATGGAACTTAAATTATGGTGGAATTGCGTTGATGTGGCGCGGCGGTTGTATTATTCGCTCTTCTTTCCTTGGAAAAATTAAAGAAGCTTTTGATGCAAATCCTGATTTATCAAATTTGTTGCTTGATCCTTTCTTCAAAGAAAAAATTCTTTCTGCTCAGGTTTCTTGGAGAAAAGTTGTTGCAACTGCAATTTCAAATGGCATCTGGATTCCTGCATTATCAACAGCATTAAATTATTTTGATGGTTATCGTAATGATAGATTGCCCGCAAATCTTTTACAAGCTCAACGTGATTATTTTGGTGCGCATACTTACGAGAGAGTTGATTATCCACGCGGTGTATTTTTCCATACTAACTGGACTGGTAAAGGTGGAGCTACGGCATCAACAACTTATAATGTATAATTTACAATTGATAATTTATAATTGGCAATAAATAATTAGTAGTCTTTTTAATCAGTGTAAATCTGTGTTTTCTGTGGTTTGAGGTTAGAACCACAGATTTCACAGATTAACACAAATGATAATTTCGAAAAAAATAAAAATCTATATTCAAAGGATAAATTATATTTGGCATTAAAAAATTTGGAGTGAATGTGAATATTAAAAGTCTTGCGGCTAATACAATCAGAATACTTTCTGCAGAAGCAATTCAAAAAGCAAATTCTGGTCATCCTGGGTTACCAATGGGAATGGCTGATGTTGCTACAATTTTATGGACTGAATTTTTAATTCATAATCCACAAGATCCAAAATGGATTTCACGCGATAGATTTGTATTATCTGGCGGTCATGGTTCAATGCTAATTTATTCGTTACTTCATTTATCAGGTTATAATGTTTCAATTGATGATATAAAATCTTTTCGTCAATGGAATAGTAAAACTCCCGGCCATCCTGAATTTGGTCATCTTGATGGTGTAGAAACTACTACAGGTCCACTTGGACAAGGATTTGGAAATTCAGTCGGAATGGCAATCGCATCAAAAATGTTAGGTGCAAGATTTGGAAATTTATTCGACAAAAATTTTATTTATACTTTCTGCGGCGATGGCGATTTAATGGAAGGAATTTCACACGAAACAGCATCATTAGCTGGCCATCTTAAATTAAATAACTTAATTGTTTTTTATGATGATAATAATATTACAATTGAAGGACACACACATTTAGCATTTTCTGAAAACATCGAAAAAAGATTTGAAAGCTATGGCTGGCAAGTTTTAAGAACAGATGCTTATAATCATGATGAAATCAGAAAAACAATAATTAATGCACAAAATGAAAAAGAAAAACCAACCATAATTATATGCAAATCAACAATTGGTTATGGCTCACCAAATAAAGCAAACACACACGAAGTTCATGGCGCACCACTTGGTAAAGATGAATTATTAGCTACAAAGAAAAACTTGAATTGGAATTATGAAGAAGAATTTTTTGTGCCTAATGAAGTAAAATTTCTTTATGAACAAAGGAAAAAATATTTAATCGAAAAGTACAACAAATGGAACGAAGAATTCACCAAATGGCAAAATGAAAATAAAGAGCAGGCAGAATTACTAAAAAAATATCTTGAAAAATGGTTACCAGAAAATTTAGAGGAAGAATTATTAAACGCTGCACCAAAAGATGCAAATGCAACTCGTTCAACTTCAAGTAAAATAATTCAAAAAATTGCACAGCTTGTTCCTAATTTTGTTGGTGGTTCGGCAGATTTAGCTCCTTCGACAAATACTTTAATGAATGGATTTGATTCAATCTCTCCGGGAAAATTTAATGGAAGAAATTTTCACTTTGGAATTCGTGAACATGGAATGGGTGCAATTGTTAATGGAATAATTTTATATGGTGGGTTCAAAGTTTTTGGAGCAACATTTTTTGTCTTTTCAGATTATATGCGTCCGACAATCAGGCTCGCAGCTTTGATGAAAATTCCAATGATAAATGTTTTTACTCACGATTCAATTTTTGTTGGGGAAGATGGACCAACACATCAACCAGTAGAACAACTTGCCGCTCTTCGTGCAATTCCAAATTCTATTGTTATTCGTCCCGCAGATGGAATTGAAACGGCAATGGGCTGGGCTTATGCTTTAAGAAAAAATGACGGACCTGTTTCATTAATATTAACTCGTCAAAAAATTAATTCTTTTGAAAGAGAAAAAAATTTTGAAGCTGAAGAAGTTTTGAAAGGTGCTTATATTGTTTCAAAAGAAAAAGATGACAAAATAGATTTCATAATTGCAGCAAGCGGTTCAGAAGTTCCTGTAGCTATTGAAGCAAAAAAGATTTTGGAAAATGAATTTTCAATAAGAGTAGTTTCAATTCCATCAAAAGAATTATTCGAAAAGCAAAATGAGGAATACAAACAAAGTATAATTCCAAATGATGTTCCTTTAGTAATTATAGAAGCAGCAACAATGTTTGGCTGGGGAGATTTATTCCGGCAGAAATTATTATTAATAGGTATGAACTCATTTGGATCATCAGCACCATATCAAACATTAGCAGAAAAATTTGGTTTTACAGGAAATGCAGTGTCGGAAAAAATTTTAAAATGGATTTAAAGGAGTTTTATGCAAGTACGTTATTCACCAGATCCTGTTGGATTTAAAAAATTAACAACTGAAGAGCTAAGAAAAACTTTTCTTATTGATGATTTATTTCAAGTGAATGAAATTCCAATGGTTTACTCCGATGTTGACCGTTCAATTACAGGTAGTGCTGTTCCATCTGGTAAATCTTTAAAGCTTATTGCTACCCAAAAAGAAATGGCTGCTGAATATTTTTGCGAAAGAAGAGAAATTGGAATAATCAATATTGGTCAAAGCGGATCTATTATAATTGATGGAAAAGAATATAAGATGAATTATAAAGATGCTCTTTATATTGGCAAAGGTTCAAAAGAAATTGTATTCACAAGTGGTGATGAAAAAAATCCTGCTCAATTCTATTTTGTTAGTTATCCTGCACATAAAGAATTTCCAGTTCAACATGTAAAATATGAAGATGCAATTCATCGTCATCTTGGCTCGGTTGAAACATCAAACAAAAGAACAATTCATCAATATATTTTGCCAGAAAAATTTTCCACTTGTCAAATTGTAATGGGATTAACAGAACTTGAAGATGGAAGTGTTTGGAATACAATGCCGCCTCATACTCATCAGCGAAGAAGTGAAGTGTATATGTATTTTAATTTAAAGCCAGAATCTTTTGTTGTTCATTTAATAGGCGAAGCTGAAGAAACAAGACATATAATTATTCGTGATCGTCAGGCTGTGCTTTCAACAAGTTGGTCTTTGCATGCAGGTTGTGGCACAGAAAGTTATTCATTTATCTGGGCAATGGGTGGTGAAAATCAAGTGTTTGATGATATGGATGGAATATCAATGAAAGATTTGAAATAATAGGAGGCAAAATGATTTTAGAAAAATTCAGCTTAAAAGGAAAAACTGCAATTGTAACTGGTGCAAATAAAGGAATTGGGCAATTCTATGCAAAAGCATTAGCAGAGGCTGGTGCTGATGTAATTATTAGTGCATCTTATGAACAAGATTTTTCTGAAACAGAAAAAATTATTACTTCAGCAGGAAGCAAATTTAAAGGTTACATTTGCGATTTTTCAGACAGAAATGCTCTTTACAATTTTATTGAACAAGTAAAAAAAGATTTTTCAAAAGTTGATATACTTGTTAACAATGCCGGCACAATTTTACGTAAACCTATTGCAGAACATCCCGATGAATACTGGGATAAAGTTATTGAAGTAAATTTAACAGCACAGTTTATTTTAACTCGTGAATTTGGAAAAGAAATGGTTGAACGAGGTTATGGTAAAATTGTTTTTATCGCTTCTTTACTATCATTTCAAGGTGGAATTTTAGTTCCCGGCTATGCAGCAAGCAAAGGTGGAATAAAACAATTAACAATGGCATTTGCAAATGAATGGGCAAGCAAAGGTGTAACTGTAAATGCAATTGCACCCGGTTATATTGCAACAGATAATACAAAAGCTTTGCGTGAAGATCCGGTAAGGAATAAAGCAATTCTTAATAGAATTCCTCAAGGCAGATGGGGAACTCCGGAGGATTTAATGGGAACAGTTGTTTTTCTTTGTAGTGATGCATCAAATTATTTAAATGGAAGTGTAATTACCGTTGATGGCGGTTGGATGGGTCGTTAATTTTTTTGGATATTAAATGAAAAAGAAGATTGTAACATTCGGCGAAATAATGTTAAGACTTTCCACGCCCGGGTTTACTCGGTTTGTTCAGTCACAAAATTTTGATGTAACATTTGGTGGCGGCGAAGCTAACGTCGCAGTTTCACTTTCTAATTATGGATTCGATTCATACTTTGTAACAAAATTACCAAAACATGAAATTGGACAAGCTGCTGTTAATCATTTAAGAAGATTTGGCGTTAAAGATGATTTTATAATTCGTGGTGGTGAAAGAGTTGGAATCTATTTTCTTGAAACCGGTGCAAGCCAAAGAGCAAGCAAAGTTATTTATGACCGCACTGATTCTGCTGTGTCTAAAATGAAAAAAGATGAAGTTGATTGGGAAAAAGTTTTCGAAAATACTGTCTGGTTTCATTGGACTGGAATTACTCCAGCATTAGGAAAAGATGCACAGGATGCACTATCACTTGCTTGTGAAACAGCAAAAAAGAAAAATGTAACAATTAGCTGCGATTTAAATTTCAGAGCCAAAATGTGGACTGAACAAGAAGCACAAGCTGTGATGAAACCATTAATGAAATATGTTGATGTTTGTATTGCTAATGAAGAAGACTCAGAAAAAAGTTTGGGTCTAAAAGCAGAAGCAACAGATATTCATGCTGGTAAATTAAGTGAAGAAGGATATTTCAATGTTGCAAAAAGATTAAAAGAAACTTATGGATTTAAAACTGTTGCTATTACTCTTCGTGAAAGTTATTCAGCATCCAAAAATGGCTGGAGTGCTTTACTATTAGATGATAAAGATTGTAAAGAGCCATACCGCTCTAAAAAATATGAAATAGAAATTGTTGATCGTGTTGGCGGTGGCGATTCATTTGCAAGTGGTTTGATTTATGGATTGTTAGAAAAACAAAATACAAAAGATGCACTTGAATTTGCTGTTGCTGCAAGTTGTTTGAAGCACTCAATTCCCGGCGACTTTAATTTGGTTTCAATTGATGAAGTTGAAAAACTTGTAAAAAGCGGCGGCTCCGGAAGAGTTGAACGATAATTATAATTTACAAGCTTTTGATAAATTTGAGATGAATGAACTTATTTCGTTCATCTCTTTTTTTTCTAAAATCGTTTTTATCACCGCACTGCCGACTATCACTCCATCGCAGTATGGAACAAATGATTTCACATTTTCAGCATTTGATATTCCAAAGCCAATCATCATTTTATTTTTTTCTAATGTTGAATAAGTCCGTTTTAAATTTTTAAACGTTGTTTCATCAAATGTATTTCGAATTCCCGTTGTTCCAGTTACACTTACGCAATAAACAAATCCTTCACTTTTTTCATCAATCATTTTTATTCTTTCATCAGATGAAGTTGGCGTGGTTAATAAAATCTTTTGCAGTCGTGAAAAATCCTGATTGTAGAAAGAATCGAATTCTTCAAGCGGCACGTCGGGAACAATCAATCCTGAAATTCCTGAGTTGAAAGCGTTCTCACAAAAATTTTTTGTTCCATATTTTATTATTGGATTTGCATAGCCCATCAATATCAATGGTTTATCCGTGTAATTGCTGAGTTCATTAGATATTTCGAAAACGTCTTCAAGATTAATTTTATTTTCAAGAGCAACTTGTGAAGAATATTGAATCACTGGTCCATCAGCAAGCGGATCTGAAAATGGAATTCCGATTTCAATCATATCGGCGCCGCTGTCCAAAATATTTTTTGCAATTTCAACAAAATCTTTTTTTGTCGGAAAGCCGGCAGTTAAAAA
The DNA here is from genome assembly GCA_964625385.1 of uncultured Melioribacter sp. Taxonomy (GTDB): domain Bacteria; phylum Bacteroidota; class Ignavibacteria; order Ignavibacteriales; family Melioribacteraceae; genus Stygiobacter. The sequence continues at coordinate 11,798 of CAZVBT010000125.1, forward strand.
TATTGATAATGCTTTTCTGTTCTCGTTATTTATTTTCTGAATGTAATTAGAAATATTTATCATAAAATTTTGTCGCCAATTTGATTAATGATTGTATTTAAATCTTTATCGCCTCTGCCGCTGATATTTACAACAACAATTTCATCATTATTTGTTTTCGGCATAAGTTTGTGCAAGTGTGCAATAGCATGAGCACTTTCAAGAGCGGGTAAAATTCCTTCATGCTTTGATAAAAATAAAGTTGCTTCCAATGCTTCATTGTCAGTTGCTGATTCATATTTAACGCGTTGAATATCTTTCAATAAACTATGTTCTGGACCAACACCGGGATAATCTAATCCTGCTGAAATAGAATGCACTTCTGCTATCTGTCCATTTTTATCTTGCAGCAAATAGGTTTTCATACCTTGAAAAATTCCGGGTTCACCGAGTGTTAAAGTAGCACAATGTTTATTTGTATCAACACCATAACCAGCGGCTTCCACGCCAATTAGTTTTACTTTTTCATCGTTAATGAATGGATAAAAAATACCAATTGCATTCGAACCGCCGCCAACACACGCCACAATGTAATCAGGTAATTTATTTTCAAGTGATAAAATTTGTTCTTTGGTTTCAATCCCAATTACAGATTGAAAATCGCGGACTATCATTGGGTAAGGATGCGGACCAACAACAGAGCCGATGATATAATGAGTGTCTTTAACATTTGTAACCCAATCACGAATTGCTTCATTGGTTGCATCTTTCAGAGTTTTACTTCCAGATGAAACCGGAACAACTTCCGCTCCAAGCATTTTCATTCTGAATACATTTAACTTTTGTCTTTCGATATCAACTTCTCCCATGTAAACAACACATTGCAATCCAAACTTTGCACAAACAGTTGCTGTTGCAACTCCATGCTGACCAGCACCGGTTTCGGCAATAATTCTTTTCTTGCCAAGTTTTTTTGCAAGTAAAATTTGTCCAAGTGCATTATTTAATTTGTGTGCACCGGTATGACAAAGATCTTCACGCTTGAGATAAATTTTTGCTTTGCCAAAGTATTCAGTCAATCGTTTGGCAAATGTTAATGGTGTTGGTCTTCCGTTATATTCTTTTTGCAGCGATTCAAGTTGTGATAAAAAGCCGTTTTCATTTTTTACTTGTAAGTAAAGTTCTTCAAGTTCTTCGAGTGCAGAAATTAAAGTTTCGGGAACATACTTCCCGCCGTAAATTCCATATTTGCCAAACTCATCAGGGAAATTGTATTTAAGATTATTCATAAATTAAATTCCTTTTCAACTATTGGTGCGATTTGAGAAATTTTATCTAATAATTTTTTAAATGTTTTTGGAGTTAAAGATTGATAACCATCTGACAATGCATTTGCCGGATCGTTGTGAACTTCAATCATCAATCCATCTGCACCACTTGCAATTGCGGCTAATGCCATCGGTGAAACTTTATCCCAAACACCAACTCCATGCGATGGATCAACAAATACCGGCAGATGAGACCATTGTTTTAATACTGGTACTGCGTTTAAATCAAGCGTGTTTCGTGTTGATGTTTCAAAAGTTCTAATTCCTCTTTCACATAAAATTATATTGAAGTTATTTTGAGCGGCAATATATTCGGCCGATAAAAGTAAATCTTCAACAGTTGCTGACATGCCGCGTTTCAAAAAAATTGGTTTGTATGAATCTCCGGCTTCTTCCAGCAAAGAATAGTTTTGCATATTTCTCGCACCGATTTGAATAATATCAGCAGCATCAATAATTGATGGCAGTGAATTTGAATTCATAACTTCAGTTACAATCTTCAACCCAAGTTTTGATTTTATTTCAGAAAGAATTTCCAACCCTTTCTCTTTTAATCCCTGAAAAGTATATGGACTTGATCTTGGTTTGAAAGCTCCTGCACGAAAAAATTTTATTCCCATTTCTTTTAATTCATGTGCAATTTCGAATGTCTGATTGTAACTTTCAACTGAACAAGGACCAGCAATAATCTGCAATGATTTGCCGCCAATTAAATCATCATCGAATTTTATTATGGTATCGTCAGCTTTCATTTTGCGGCTAACAAGTTTAAATTTTTTTGTAACTCGCACAACTTCCAAAACTGACGGCATCAATTGAAAATCTTCTTCTTTAAGTAAATGTGAGTTGCCTGTAATTCCAATTGCAAGTTTTGTGCTTCCCGGAATTTCGTGAGGTGTACAATTCAGTTCTTTTATTTTTGATTTTATATTTTCAATATCATTTCTTGGTGCGTCAAGATTAAGTACAATTAACATTATAATCTCCAATGTTTTTTTAGTTCTTCAAAAAAGATTTTGATTTTATTGTGATCTTTCTTGCCGGGCTTCTCTTCAAGCGACGAGGATAAATCTATTGCTGCAGGTTTAATTTCATTTATAATTGTTGATAAAGAATTAACATCAATACCGCCGGAAAGAATTATTTTATTTCTGATTTCAGTAGGTATTATTTTCCAATTAAACTTTTCCCCGCTGCCGCCAAAATATTTTGAATATGTGTCCAGCAAGGTATTGCAAGTGAATTTTGATAAAACTGCCCAATCAAAATTATCATTTACTCTGAAAGCTTTTATGATAGGCAAATTAATTTTTTCTAAATATTCTGAATCTTCGTCGCCATGAAGCTGCACGGCATTTAATTTTATTTCACTTGCAATTGAATTTATTTCCTCTGGGTTTTCATTCACAAAAACTCCAACTGAATAAACGAAAGGAGGCAATTGCGAAATTATTTTTCTTGCCTCTCTCGGACTGATATAACGTTTGCTCTTATCAAAAAAAACAAATCCTAATGCATCTGCACCGCATTCAACAGCGCAGAGAGCATCTTCTAAATTTGTGATTCCACAGATTTTAACTTTCATACTTGCACCAGTCTTGAAATTCTTTGATTATAATTTCAATATTTGTAGCAGTCATAAAATATTCGCCGACTAAAACAGCGTTTACTTTTTTCTCTTTCAATTTATTAATAGAATGTTGAGAACTAATCCCGCTTTCTGAAACTATGATGCAATCATTTGGAATGAATTTCATCAATTCAAAAGTATTGTTTACATCAACTAAAAACGTTTCAAGATTGCGATTATTGATTCCAATGATTTTGTTTTGTGAAAAATCAATTTTATCAAGCTGACTTGCTGAATGTATTTCAAGCAGAACCTCAATCTTTATTTCGTTTGCAAGCAAAGTGAATTCTTTAATCTGATTTGCGGATAAAATTTCTGCAATCAAAAGAATTGCATCAGCCCCATTTGCCTTTGATTCATAAATCTGAATTTCATCAATTATAAATTCTTTTCGCAGCAAAGGAGCTTTTTTGAAACGGGCAATATCATTTAAATATTTTATGCTTCCATGAAAAAACTTTTCATCAGTTAAAACAGAAACAGCTGCAACTGTATTATCAAAATATATTTCAGCAACTTCTTTATAATTGAATTCTTTACGTAAAACTCCTTTTGATGGACTTGCCTTTTTTATCTCGGCTATCAAATTCAATTGTTTCGACTGCGAAATAGATTTAGCAAAGCCAAGACTTTCCTTATTAAAAAAAGATGAATCATTGAAACACGATTTTGAATATTTCTTTTTGAGTTCAACTACTTCATTCTTTTTTACTTCAACTATTTGTTGCAAAATGTTCATTTGTGTTTTTCACCAAATTCTTTTAGCTGATTTAATTTCTCTAATGTTTTGCCGGACTTAATTGATTCATCAGCAATAGAAATACAATCATTTAAATTATCTGAAACACCAGCGACTTTTAAAGCTAATGCCGCATTCGCAGTAATAACTTTGTAAGCAGCATTTTTCTCTTTGTGTGAAAAAACATTAAAAATTATTTCCGCATTTTCTTTTGCCCCGCCGCCTTTAATATCTGATAAACTAATTCGTTCAAATCCAAAATCTGTTGGAGATAATTCATATAAATGCATTGAAGTTGAGCCGTTTGTTTCAATTACACTTGTTGTATGTGTTAGCGTTACTTCATCATAAGTGTTGTTTGTACAAACGAAACATAATTTGTTTGATTCTAAGTATTTCATCGCATCAGCCATCAGTTTTGCTGTTTCATAATTGAATGTTCCAATTAGCTGACGTTTTGTTCCGGCAGGATTTGTTAGCGGTCCGAGTATATTAAATATTGAACGAAACTCAAGCTCCTTTCTGATTGGGGCAACATACTTCATCGCAGGATGATAAAGCGGTGCAAACAAAAATGCAATTCCAATTTCGTTCAATGCTTTTTCTGAAAGTTCCTGTGAAAGTTGAACATCAACACCAAGTTCATGCAGGACATCTGAGCTTCCGCTTTTGCTTGAGATTGAACGATTGCCGTGTTTCGCAACTTTAACTCCAGCACCGGCAACAACAAAAGCCACCGCTGTTGAAATGTTAAACGTTCCTGAGCCATCGCCGCCTGTTCCGCACACATCAATTAATTTTTCATCATCACATTTTATTGGAATGACTTTTTCACGCATTGCTTTCACAAAACCAGCAACTTCTTCGGGAGTTTCTTTTTTCATTTTCAGTGCTGTTAGCAATGATGCAATTTGAGAATTATTAACTTCTCCGCTCATTACTTTGTACATAACTTTATATGCTTCATCAAATGTGAGATTATTTCCTGAAATTATTTTTTCTAATTGCTCTTTCATAGTTCTATCCAGTTTTTAATTATATTTTTTCCTTCAGTTGTCATTATCGATTCGGGATGAAATTGAATCCCTTCAATAGGAAAAGTTTTGTGTCGAATGCTCATAATAATTCCATCTTCAGTCTGCGATGATATTTCAAACTCAGTTGGCAAAGTTTCTTTGTCAACTATTAAAGAATGATATCTTCCGCCCAAAAACTTTTGAGGAATGTTTTTGAAAATTGTTTTTCCATCATGAATTATTTCTGATGATTTACCATGCATCAAAGTTGGTGCATTAATTATCTTACCACCAAACACTTCTGCAATTGCCTGATGTCCAAGACAAACACCAAGCAGTGGAATATTCTTGCTTAAATATTTTATAACATCAAGAGAAATTCCCGATTCATCTGGACGGCCTGGTCCAGGTGAAATAACAATCTTATCCGGCTTTAATTCTTTTATTTCTTCAATTGAAGTTTTGTCATTTCTTTTCACAATAATATCATCAACAAAATTGCCAATAAGCTGAACAAGATTGTATGTGAATGAATCGTAGTTATCAATCAATAATATTTTCATCAATTACCTCTGCAAATTTTAATGCATTAACCAACACAGCAGATTTGTTTTTAATTTCTTTCAATTCAAGTTCTGGTTTGCTATCAGCAACAATGCCAGCACCAGCCTGCCAATAAATTTTATTTTTAAGTGCAAAAAAAGTTCTTATTGAAATACACATATCAAGATTGCCTTTGAAATCAATGTAACCAACTGCACCAGCATAAACGTTTCGTTTCAGATTCTCATATTCATTTAATAGTTGAATTGCTCTTATTTTAGGAGCCCCACTTACAGTTCCAGCAGGAAAACTTGCTTTCAATGCATCAAT
>CAZVBT010000126.1:0-19436 GCA_964625385.1 uncultured Melioribacter sp.
TTTGGAGGAAGTTTATCGCCAATACTATAATTTGCAAAATTTGCATCGCGACCAACAGCAACTTTACCTTCCGTATCAGATGATGGTTGCGTAGCATCTTCTAAAACAAACAAATTATAATTTTTTGCAACACCAAGATCTATGGATGAATTATTGGCAAGTTCGCAATCAGCTTTTACATTTAATGTTAAAGTTGCAGTTATACCATTTGGTAAATTACCAATTGTCCAAATTCCATTTGATGGATTATAGCTGCCTTGCGAAGCTGAATTACTTAATAATGAAATTCCATTTGGAATAATATCTGTAACCTGAACAGCTTTTGATTCTGAAGGTCCGAGATTAGTTACTTTGATAGTATAAGAAAAACTATCACCACATTTTGGATTATTAATATTTGACGATTTTTCAATTTTCAGATCAGCTTCATTACTTTGTGGAGGTGGACAGACATTTGGATTCCAATAAATTTTTCTAATTATTTTATCACCTAATGGATTTTTATTACAATCAAGAACCTGAACTGTGTATTGAATTTCAACATAAGTATCGTTTGAACGAACACCCGGCCAGTTCATTTCTATTGTAAATGTTTTATTGCCTGAAATTTGTGTAGTATCTTTTTTAACTGAGTTATCTACACTTCCATCATTTGGATAGGTAATTTGCCAAGTTGTTACTAAATATCCATTTCCAGAAGTTGGAGTTATTTCAACCAAACCATTAACAGATATTTTTTTAGGTTCAAGTTCACAAATAGATTTATCATCTTCAATTTTATATTTCCAATCGTTAATGCAGTTATTTTGACAATTAACTTTTACAGTAAAAGTAGCTTTATCTTTAACATAAGCTGAACCATCAACCGGATGCCCTTCAGCAGTAACTTCATTTATTAAATCTCCGCAATCGGAATCTTTAACTTTGTAAGTCAACGAAAATGAGGTTGATTTGTCAGCATCAAGTAAATCAATATGTTTAATTTTGTATGGGGAAACGGGGTTTAACATTTTATCGAACAAATCAATTCCACCATGATGTTGAACATCGCCGCAATTTTCAACAACAAAGTTGTAGGTTATAACATCACCCGGTTTTGCATTTTGAACATTAGCTGTTTTAGTTACAGAAATACAAGTTTTATAAAAGCCAAAATCAATTGAAGTATTATCGTTGCAATTAAGAAAAACAGGAACTGATTCATTTTTTAAACCATCACTATCAATTAAATCATTTGTATCAACATTCTTTTTAGTGAAATACCATTTTGTTTTATCTGAATTATAAAAAACACCGCCGATAATAAAATTCTTATTAGAAACACGAATTGAATAGTTTCCGTTTTCAAGATTTGAAAATTCATATTTTCCATTAACATCAGTTTTAGTTGAAGCAATAACAGAATTATTTTTCAGCAATTCAATTTCAACACCTTCAATTCCTTTTTCGCCGGCATCTTGAATTCCATTTACATTTTTATCATGCCAAACAAAATCACCAATTTTATTTTTACATGATTCCTGATAAATTCCTGCATCCCATGTTAAATCATTTTCGCCGGCAGTTAAAGTAGTGCAAATTGTTTTGCCTGTTGATAAATCTGCATCTGAATCTTTATCATCATCGGTTGCATCTTTTTGAGTAAAGACATAACCATTTGGAAGCTCAAACTTTAAATAGTAATCTCCGGGATTTAAATTACTGAAGAGATAATTACCATTAACATCAGTGGTTTTAGAACTTACTAAATTATTGTTACAGTCAAATAACTTAACAGTAACATTTTGTACACCAGCTTCATTATTATCTTGAATTCCATTTTTATTTACATCATTCCAAACTTTATCACCAATTGATGCTTTTACAATTGTTTCTTTACAAGTTAAGAACCTTTTGTCAACAGTTCCGTTATCAAAATTTTCATTTATTGCTGTTGCTGCATCATTAAACTGAGATAAAGTAAATCCATTTAATGAGCCACCACCAATGGCTGTTTCTGCAAGTAACAAAAATTCATTTACAGTTTTACCGGAAAAAGGACCAGATGCAATTTGTAAATCGCCAAGTTTTGTAGAATTTGTACCAAGTTTGCCCGCAGCACTAAATTCAACATTAAGCTTTAAAGCAACTATTTGCCCGGCTAAAACACCAGCAGTTGTTGAAATAACATCAACATAATTTTGAGAAAATGTGCCCGCTGTTCCACCTTGTGGTAAAAAGTTTTTAACTTTTTCTGAAGTAGTAAGCTTTAAAGTTTTATTAACACCAATAGTTAAACCATTGGAGAAAACAGTATTGAAATATGCATCACGAATTTTTCCGGGAGTTCCATTTTTATTTCCCCAACCACCTTGAGTAAAAGTTATAAACCCTTTTGTATCGCAAGCTGTTTGTTGATACCATTCAATTGTTGCAGTTGTTTTTTTGGTTAACCCCGATGGAGTTGCTAAAACTAATTTTTGCCATTTATCCGGCTCGACAGAATGAACATACCTTGTACCCAAAGAAGTTAAAACATTTGCTGAAGCAGTAATAGTTGCTACTGTGTTGGCACTATTAGTAATAGAAACTAAAGGAGTATTTCCGTCGGTTCCTGTTGTAACTTCATTAGCAATTAAATTTCCATTTGAAGATGATAAAGAAACTTTAACACCGTTCAGGGGATTTCCATTTGCATCCATTGCTGAAACAAAAAATGAAGCTGTAGTACCATTCACAACAGATTGATTTGCCGGAACTATTAATAATGTTTCAAATGGATAGAATGATTTGTAATTTGTTTCTGTATCATCAACAATTTGTTTTGCTCTTAATTTTACATTTGAGTTATCAATTGTAGAAACATCTAATCCATCACAATAATGCCAAATTGCAGATTGAACTGCTGCGGCTTCGTATGAAACAGAAGAAGCTGCTCCACTATATGGATACGATTTAAATGGATAATAATTATTTAATATATATAAAATTTGTGCAGAAACAGAACCATTATCTGTATAAGTGTGTGGATTGGATGACGTGTACCATTGAACATAATGAAATAAATCTACACAATAAAAACTTCCTGCAACTCCATCAACTTCGCCTTTAAATGTACCGGCAGAAGTTGATATTGTTTTGGTGGCATCTTGAGGATTTTTAAATTTAATATTCACAGTTTTATCAACACCAAAAACTTTTGCGGTTGTTGTACCAGATTGAATTTTCTTCAGAAAGTATGAAGATGAAAATTTATTGTTTGATGAATTGCCTTCTCCAACACTAGCCAAAAATGAAATTGTGGAGAGAAAATATAAAATTGGAACCAACTTATAAAATAACCGCACAAATCCTCCTTTTTTAAGGTGTAGAGTGCTCTATTATCATTTTCTATAAAATATTATCGAATAATTTAGGCAAAAATTTAGTCGTATCGTTTATTTTGTCAATAATGCAACATTTTCAATATGATATGTATGTGGAAACATATCAACAGCTTGAACTTTAATTAGTTTGTATCCATTATCAATCAACAATTTAATATCTCTTGCTTGTGTAGTAGGGTTACAGCTAATATAAACAATTTTTCCAGGTGAAATATTTAAAATATCGTTAATAGTTCGTGGATTCATTCCGCTTCGTGGTGGATCTGCAATAATTAAATTTGGTTTTGGTAAGTTGTTTTCATTGACTAATGGAAGAAATGATTTATTTAAATCACCCAGAAAAGGTTTAAAATTGTTAACAGAATTTAGCTCGCAATTAATTTTAGCATCTTCAATTGCACTTGTTACGCTTTCAAATCCAAAAATTTGTTTAACCTTTTCAGAAATATAAATTGGAATTGTTCCGGCACCGGAATACAAATCATAAACTATTTCGTCACCGTTAAATTGAGAAAACTCAACAGCAACATTATAAAGTTTTTCTGCTTGAAGAGTGTTCGTTTGAAAAAATGAGTTTGAGCTTATTCTGTATTTTGCATTACCGATTTTATCAATTATAAATCCTTTGCCATAAAAAACAATTTCATAATCTCCTGTTGCTACTGAAGATTTTTTTTTGTTGATATTAAATACTACTGTTGTAATTGAAGGAATATCTTGGATCAGCTTTTCAGTATAATCTTTAAAGATAGTTTCGTTTTCTTCTGAAACTACAAGATTAATCATCAAATCTTTTGTATGCTGCGATTGTTTAATAACTAAATTTCTTAAAAATCCTACGTGCGTTTTGGTTGAATATATTGTTGTGTTTTTTTCTAAAAAGTATTTTCTGGTAAAATTCAAAATTGAATTACTAACCTCGGATTGTAAAAAACATTCATTAATGTTCAAGACTTTATCATATTGTCCCGGAATATGAAAGCCAAGTGCAAAATTTCTATCTGTAATTTCCTGCATTGAATTTATTTCATTATCGCTTAGCCATCTTTTATCTGCAAAAGAATATTCAAGTTTGTTTCTATAAAAAAATATTTTTTCAGATTTAACGATTGGAAGAAAATCAAAATCTTTAAAGCCGCCGATTCTTTCAAAAATATCTTTTACTTGCTCTTCTTTATATTTTGCTTGCTGATCATAAATTAAATCCTGAGATTTACAACCGCCGCAAGTGCCAAAATGTTTACACTTAGCTTTTGTTCTTTTATTGGAATATTTTATAAATGATTTGGGAAAAGCTTCTGCATAAGATTTTTTTACTTTGTTAATTTTTGCAATTACAACATCTCCTGGATAAGTTTTATCAACAAAAACAACAAATTTTTTTTCGTCTTCGGAATTTATTGGCGGGTCTTTAATTATTTTAGAAATTCCTTTACCTTCAAAAGCGTATCCTGTGATTTCTAATTCTAATTCATCTCCTTTTTTCATTTCACCTCATTTAAAAATAAAGCTGTTATAAAACCAATATGTTTTTTGCCGCCCAGTTTTAAATAGACATTTGATTCGTGGTTAATTCTGTTTATCAATTTTTTATAGTAACTTTTTTCATTTGGATTTAATTTTTTTTCTGATGTTTCTAATTCCTTAATTGTATTGATGTAATATTCACGCAGTGTAAAGGAAATATCATCTGAAGAAATTAATTTAAAGTTTTTATCTTGATAGTAGGTAATAAATTGGTCTTTTTCTAAAGGTGAAAGATTGGATGCATTGAATACATCTATAATAAACTTTGGAGGATTTGAGGTTAGCTTTACTATTTCGCCAATAGATAAAATTCCATTTTGTTTTAAAATTCTTTTAAACTCTTTAACAATTTTTGATCTGTTTGATGTAATAGATGCTTGTGCATAAATTAAATCGAATTGATTGTCGTTATAATCTGTAGCATCAAAATTCATTAGCTTAGGAAAAACATTTTTTGATTCGCCAATAATTATCTTAGCAATAATTAATGATTCATAATCTTCAACTATTAACTCAACATTGCATTTGAAAATTTCAGCTAGTTTCAATGCAATTAATTCACTTGAGGAGCCAACAACTAAAATTGAAGTTGGTCTTTCACTTAAATTATTTTTAAGAAACGATAATTGTTTGTCTAAACCCGGTAACAGTATTTTCATTTATTTAATAATTTAATCTTTGTTAAAAAACTTAACTGCTTTGTTATTAATTCCATTGTTAATTTCAGAAATGAAAGTCTCATCCATTTTAACTTCGTAAGTTTTTGGATCCAAATAACGGGCTACTATTTCAATTGTGTTATCATCGTAAATTCTCATTTTAACATAGTTAATTACATAATTATATCTTGGATGATAAATTAAAATTGATTCTGAAACTGAAATAAAACTTTTATCGTTTCTAACAACACCTTTTGCAAAATATTCAAATGAATTAATTTTAAATCCACCAATAGCATCCGGTGCTTTTTCTTCTTTATTATCAATTATAAGTTTTGCTTTTTCGTAATCAACAACAACTTTAACAGTTTCTCCATTTTTTAATGCAGATAATAATTCATCAAATGATTTTAATTGAATATTTTGCGCAATGATATGAAATTGGAAAAACAAGAATGTAAAAATTAATTTTTTCATTTCTATATTTAATTTATTGATGTTGGGTCAATCCAATTATTATCACTTTTAATTAATTCAATTAATTCATCAAGTGCAAATTCTGAATTAATATTTCTTTTTACAATTTCCTTTCCACGGTATAAAGTAATCTTTCCTATTCCAGAACCAACATAGCCATAATCAGCATCTGCCATTTCACCGGGCCCATTTACAATGCATCCCATCACTGCAATTTTCAATCCTTTCAAATGTTCGGTGCGTTTACGTATTTTATTGGTTACTTCAATTAAATCGAATAATGTTCTTCCGCAAGATGGACAAGCTATATATTCTGTTTTTGAAATTCTTGTTCTGCATGCTTGCAAAATTCCGAACAATGTTTTGTTTATAAATTCAATTGGTTGATTAGAAGAAATCCAAACACCATCTCCAAAACCATCTAATAATAATGCACCTAAATCTGTTGATGAATAAAGTAATGTTTCATCTTTTTCTTCTGTGTACTCTCTTTTCAAAATAACAGGATTTTGAATATTTAACTTTATCAGCTCAAAAAATATTCTTCTTTGTTCAGCCATCCCATGTTTGTTGTATGTTTGAAGAACAAGAACTAAAGTTTTATCATTTTTAATTTTTTCAACTTCACTTAAGTCATTTATGTTAACAAATACAAAGTTCAACAAAAATGATTTTTTTTTAGATAAAAAATACTCATTCAGATTTTTAAAGACTGGAAAACCGATTGATTTATCATAAAGTGAAACCCATTTTTCATAATCAAATATTAATTTCAAACTATTCGGCGATTCAAATGGTAATTCATTTTTACCCAAGTAAATTAAATCGCTTGCCAATTCAGTCATGTTCCATTTATCTGTTTCAGCATCATAATGATAACCAAATTTTTCAAATAAGCTGAAATTAATATTATCCACGCAACTTAAATCTGTTAAAACTTTTGGAACATTGTTCCCGCCAATACCAGCAACTTCAATTGTTTTTCTTCTTTGATAATTAAATGGATCAATGGGAATAAAATCAATGTCAGGAATTGATTCATGATTTTTTCTTTCATCATATCTTTTTGCAATTGAAATTGCAACCGGTGCTTCAAATTCCGGTGGTTCAGTTAGAGAAACTCTAATTGTATCACCAATTCCATCTTCAAGCAATGTTCCAATTCCAACAGCAGATTTAATTCTTCCATCATCACCATCGCCGGCTTCTGTTACTCCAAGATGAAGCGGATAATTCATTCCTTCTTCGTGCATTTTTGAAACTAACAATCTATAAGCTTGAACCATAACTTGTGGATTGCTTGCTTTCATCGAAAGAACAATGTTGCGATAATTTTCATCTTCACAGATTCTTAAAAACTCTAATGCAGATTCAACCATTCCAAGTGGCGTATCGCCGTAGCGACTCATAATTCTATCTGATAAAGAACCATGATTTGTTCCAATTCTCATTGCCGTTCCATACTCTTTACAAATATTTACAAGAGGAACAAATCTTTCTCTTATTCTTTCAAGTTCTTCCTGATATTCTTTATCAGTGTATTCAATAGTTTGAAATTTCTTTTTATCAACATAATTACCGGGATTAACCCTAACCTTTTCAACAATTCGCGCTGCTAATTCCGCAGCATTTGGTGTAAAGTGAATATCAGCAATTAAAGGTGTTTTATAGCCGCGCTTTCTTAATTCGTTTTTTATGTTCAATAAATTTTCTGCTTCTTTAATACTTGGAGCAGTTATTCTAACATATTCGCAGCCAGCTTCTATCATTCTTATAGATTGTTCAACGGTTGCGAATGTATCCATTGTGTCGGTTGTTGTCATGGATTGAATTCTAATTGGATTGTTTCCTCCAAGTGGAATTTCTCCAATGAATACCTCTCTTGTTATCAATCTTGAATACTTAGTTAAACTATTGCAATATGATTTTATATTCTCAATTTTCATCTTAATTCTTTTTTTCTTATAAACATTTAACAAAAAAGTTAAGTTGCAATTTTATTTTGCTAATAAAGAAAGAAACATAAAGATAAATTCGCTGGAAGCATGTGGATTTTGTGCAGTAACAATTTTATTTTCAACATAAACCGGTGAATTGTGAAATTCAATTCCTTCTTTTTCTAATTCTTTTTTATCATCAATAAAACAAGTTGCTTTTTCTTTTAATAAACCAGCTTTTGCTAAAATAACAGGAGCCGAACAAATTGCACCAATTATTTTTTTGTTGTCATAAAATTTTTTTGCTATTGAGTGAAGTAACTTGTTATTCCAATAATCTCTTGTCCCTTTACCACCGACAATAATAAGTCCACAAAAATTTTCATGATGAACATTATAAATCTGAACATCATTTTTAACTTTCATCCCCTTAAAACCAACGCAAACAGAAGAAGAATCGCTTGCAATAAAAACTTTGTAGTTTGATTTTAAGAGATGATTTGAAATAATTAAATATTCCTGCTCGTTAAAATCCTTTGCTGGTAAAAAAATTAGGACGCTATTTTTTTTGTGATTAATATTCATAGTTAACTAAACCAAAATTACAAAGATTAAAAAGAACGAGCAATTTTAACGATTTGTCAATTTAATTTTAATTTCTAATTTCGAATAGTAATTTTAACTTACAAATGAGAATACCAGAAAAACAAATAGATGAAATAAGAAATTCAGCAAATATTGTTGATATAATTTCGGGATATGTTCAGCTAAAAAAACGAGGAAGAAATTTTATTGGACTTTGTCCATTTCACAATGAAAAAACACCATCGTTTACAGTAAGCGAAGAAAAACAAATTTATCATTGTTTTGGCTGTGGTGCCGGCGGAAACGTCTTTAAATTTTTAATGGATTACAAAAGCATTTCTTTTGTTGAAGCAATTGAAGAAATTGCTGAACAACTTGGTATTTCAATTCAATATGATTCAGCACCAGCTGAACAGCAAAATGAATTAGAAGTTTATTACGATTTAAATGTTTTTGCTGCTCGTTTTTTTTCTGAGCAACTTCTTAAAAGTGAAAATGGAGAAATTGCACGCGAGTACTTTAAAAAAAGAAATATTAAACCAAGCACACAAAGAATTTTTGGATTAGGTTTTGCCCCATTTAGTCGTAATGCTTTTTACAATTATGCCGTTGAAAATAAAATTGAAATTCAAAAAGCAAAACAACTTGGTTTAGTTGATACTAACGAAAAAGGAGAATATTACGATAAATTTCGTGGTAGAATTATCTTTCCCATTTTTTCGCCAAATGGAAGAGTAATTGCATTTGGTGGAAGAATTTTTTCGGGTGAAGAAAATGCTGCAAAATATTTAAACTCTCCAGAGTCTCAAATTTATTCTAAAAGGAGATCGCTTTACGGATTATTTCATTCAAAAGACGAAATAAGAAAACTTGATAAAGCAATTCTTGTTGAAGGATACATGGATTTAATTTCACTTTATCAAGCTGGAATTAAAAATGTAGTTGCATCTTCAGGTACTTCATTAACAGATGAACAAGCTCAGTTGCTCTCCCGCTTTACAAAAAATATTTATGTTTTGTTTGATGCAGATTCTGCTGGTGAAAAAGCTGCATTGCGAAGCATTGAAATTCTATTAAAACAAAATTTTGAAGTAAAAGTTGTAACTCTTCCTAAAGGAGAAGATCCCGATTCATTCATAAATAAAAACACTAAAGAAGCTTTCGATGAAAAATTATCTTCTGCAATTAATTTTTTAGAGTATCTGACTTTACAATATGACAATCAAGGTTACTTTAAAGAAGCCTCTTCTTCTACAAATGCAATTCGTGAAATTGTAAGAAATTTATCATTTATTGGTGATGAACTAAAAAGAAATCTTTATTTAAAAAGTATTGCAAAAAAATTTGGTTTACGAGAAAAATTAATTGAAACCGAATTAAATTATTTTTTATCTGCTCAAAGTAAAAATCAAACTAATTTAACTTCATCAAAAAATGTTACAGCTCAATCAAATGAAAAACTTAACTTAAAAACATCACCTCAAATTGAAAATCCATTTGAAAAAGAATTAATCAGATTACTTTACAGCGGCAATGAAAGAATTATTACTCACATAATAGATAATATTGATTTAGAAAATTTGACAAATGATAATTACAAAATTTTATCAAAATTTGTTGAGGATTCATTTAACGAAGGAAAATTTTCTCCTGCTTATATAATTGAAAAAATTGAAAATGAAGAACTTAAAAATTTTATTCTTGACCTCACACTTAAAGAGCATTCGATAAGCAAAAACTGGGATGATCTATCAACCGATGGCAAAATTGAAAAAGATACTTATGAATATGCAGTTGAAACTGTTAAGAATTATCAGATTTATCAAATTGATGAAGAAATAAAGAGAAATAATAAGATAATTGAAGAATCAAAAGATGAATTACTTCATCTTGAATTATTAAAAAGAATCAAAGAATTAAACGATGACAAAAAAGCGATTCTTTCATTAAAGCTCAAAAATGAATTTGGGTGGAATGGTGATTAATCCTAAAATTTATGAAATAAACACAAGAGTTTTTTTAAGAAGATTTGATACACAAAATAAAAAGGCAAAGCTTTTAGATGTTCCTTTTTCCTACTGGCAATATTTAGCCAATTTAGGTATTAATTACGTCTGGTTGATGGGAATTTGGCAAACCTGTTTTTCAACAATTGATAAATACTGCTTTGAAGATTATTTAGTTAACAATTATTCAAAAGCGTTAAAAGATTGGAAGAATGAAGATGTAATTGGCTCGCCATATTCAATTAATAAATATGAATTAAACGAAAATATCTGCTCAAAAGAAGAACTTAAAATTTTTAGAGAAAAATTAAAACAAATTGGATTAGGTTTAATTTTAGATTTTATACCAAATCATTACAGCTCCGAAAGTGAATTGATATACACTCATCCAGAAATTTTTCTTCAAGTGGATGAAACAACTTATAACAATGACACACACACATATTTTCAACCAAACATTTTAGAAAAAAAATTTTTTGCACATGGAAGAGATCCATTCTTTCCTGCATGGGGAGATACTATTCAGGTTAATGTATGTTGCAAAGAAGCACGAGAATTTCAAAAAAATGAATTGCTAAAAATTTCAGAAATGTGCGATGGGGTTCGTTGCGATATGGCAATGCTTGCTTTGAATAATGTTTTTAAAAATACATGGGGTTCTGCACTACCAGAAAAATGTAAACAAGTTTCTGTTGAATTCTGGAATGATCTAATTTCATTCATAAAATCACAAAATGTTAATTTTATGTTCATTGCCGAAGCTTATTGGGATATGGAATGGCAACTTCAGCAACTTGGTTTCAATTTCACTTATGATAAAACTTTAACAGATAGATTAAAATATGCTTCTGCAAAAGATGTCTTTGATCACTTAAAAGCAGATTATAACTATCAAATAAAATCATTAAGATTTCTTGAAAATCATGATGAAGAAAGATCAATTGTAGAACTTGGAAAAGAAAAATCAAAAGCTGCAGCTGTAATAATATCTACAATACTTGGTGGAAAACTTTATTTTGATGGACAATTTGAAGGCAAAAAAATTAAACTGCCTGTTCAACTTGGAAGAGAACCTGATGAAAAAATTCAAGAGGATGTAAAATATTTTTATGAAAAACTTCTTTCAATTACAATGCACGAAATATTTCAGCTTGGTCAATGGAAATTATTAGAACCAATTTCTTCGTGGATGAATAATTATACATTTAAAAATATTCTCGCTTGGGAATGGATTTACAACAACGAAAGAAGAATAGTTGTCGTGAACTATTCTTCTTCTATTGCAACATGTAGATTAAAGATTGATGTTACTGGTTATCCTGATGAATTTGTTATTAAAGATTTATTAAATCAGATAGAATATTTAAGATCCACGGAAGAAATTCACACACTTGGCCTTTACATTGAATTAAAACCTTTTCACTCGCATATTTTTTCTTTGTGATTACTTATATGCTGCTTTTTCTAAATCTTTAACTGATTTAAATGGATTCTGTGGATTTAAATATTCATTTAAAAATTTATAAATTTTAATACGTATCTCTTTAGCAATCTTTGTATCAATTCTATCAAAACTATGGCCACCGGGAATATCTTTAAAAATTTCATACTCAAACTTTTTACCTTCGGCTTTTAATGCCCGTATCAAATGCTCAACTTCAAGAACATTAACATCATCATCATTTGTATTTGAATGAATGAGTAAGGGTGTTTTAAGTTTATGAACATGATTTACAGGTGAACGTTTTCTATATTCTTCAACATCTTGATTAACTGTTTTTCCAATATGATATGGTGCAGAAAAAAGTTCGCGATAATCATTTTCATAATAACCCATTCGGGCAACTAAATCACTTACAGGCACGCCGGCAAATGCAACTTTATAATCTTCAGGATGATTGAAAATATCCATTAAAGCAATTAAACCACCATGACTCCAGCCCATTATACCAACTCTATCTTTATCAATGTAATCATAATTCTCAACCATATAATCACGTGCTGCATTATTATCTTCAACTTCCAATCCACCATAATCAATTGTTTCATAAAATGATTTTCCATATCCTGTACTTCCACGATATTCAGGTGCTGCTACGATATAACCTTGTGCAATTAATTCACGTATTATATGAGTATGATATGTAGTAAAATTTGCGTGTACACCACCGTGAGGTAAAACTATCAAGGGATATTTTTTATTCCTGTCGATATTTCTTGGAATGAAAACATAATTCCAAAACTTAAGCGGATTTTTTGCACCCATTGCTGTTGGATTTTTTATATTCGATTTCGGCGGTCCAACAATAAATACTTTGTCAATTAAAGCAACATCACCAACTTTGTTAAACCATTGAATATCATCAATGCCTTTTTCAAGAATATCGAGCCGATGCTCAAGATCTTTAAATTTCTTCTCAATTAATTCATTTATTTTTTTTTCTTGAGAGAACAAATTGGTTATAAAAACCATGAATAATAAAAACATCATAAATTTTTTCATTTCTACTCCATGAATAATTATAAATAATTTTGCATAAAAATTATTACTGCATACTTCTCAATAAACTACTTTTTTCTTATCATTGCCAACAAAATTTTGAAACTAACTAATATTAAACAAAAAAATGAGAATTTTAAAATTTGGTGGTTCATCTGTAGGAACTCCACAAAGAATAAGTAATGTTATTGATATTCTTAAAGAATATCAAAATAAAGGTGTGAAATTTGGTGTTGTATTTTCAGCATTTCAAACTGTAACCGATAGTTTGATCTCGATGAGCAAAAAAGCTGTTGCAAAAGATATTACTTATACAAAAGATTTTGACAAGCTTTATCAATTGCACGTTAATTCAATTAATTTTTTAATCAAGAATAAAGACAAAGTAATTTTTGAAATTGATAATTTATTTAATGAACTAAAGGAAATTCTTCATGGTGTTTATTTAATTCAGGAATTAACTCCAAGAACACTTGATTATATTATGAGTTTTGGCGAAAGATTCTCCAATAAAATTATTTCTTATGCAATGAATGAAAGAGAAATTGAATCTGAATTTTTAGACGCACGCCAACTTGTAAAAACAGATGATACGTTTGGAAATGCAAAAGTTAATTATGAAAAGACAAATAAAAATATTATTGAGTATTTTTATTCACATAAAAAAACTCAAGTAATAACGGGCTTTATTGGTTCAACAGAAAAAAATGAAACCACAACTTTAGGCCGGGGAGGTTCAGATTATACAGCATCAATATTTGGTGCTGCACTTGATGTTGAAGAAATTGAAATATGGACAGACGTTGATGGAATTTTAACTGCAGATCCAAGAAAAGTTGCTGAGGCTTATCCACTTCGCGCAGTTACCTATGAAGAAGCAATGGAGCTTTCTCATTTTGGTGCCAAAGTAATTCATCCGCCAACAATGAAACCAGCTCTTCTTAAAAAAATAAGAATTAGAATTAAAAACACTTTTAATCCAACACATCGCGGAACTTTAATAACCGAGCGTGATGAAGAAATACCATTTAACATAAAAGGAATTTCTTCAATTGATGATATTTCACTTTTACGTATTACAGGAAGTGGAATGGTTGGTGTTGCTGGTATTGCATCAAGAATTTTTAGCTCGCTTGCAAAAGAAAAAATAAATGTTATTCTTATAACTCAAGCATCTTCTGAACATAGTGTTTGTTTAGCCGTTTTGCCTCAGTTTGGTTTGAAAGCAAAAAAATTAATTGAAGATGAATTCAAGTGGGAAATTCGTGATGGAATGATTGATGAAGTTACAGTTGAAAAAGAAATGTCAATTATTGCAGTCGTTGGTGAAGATATGCGTAACACTCCCGGAATTAGCGGAAAAGTATTTCAAGCTTTGGGTAAAAATGGAATTAATATTATTGCAATTGCTCAGGGTTCTTCCGAATTAAATATTTCTCTTGTTATTCATAAAAGCGATTTATCAAAAGCATTAAATGTTTTACATAATTCACTTTTTTTGACACAAAGAAAACGATTAAATTTATTTATTGTTGGACCTGGTAATGTTGGGACTGCTTTTTTAAAACTTCTTAACGAAAGAAAAGATTATCTTGAAAAAAGAAATCTTGCTGATATAAAAGTAGTTGGCTTACTTAATAGTAGTAAAATGGTTTTCAATTCAAAAGGTATTGATTTAGCAAACTGGAAAAACCTCTTAGATAACTCAAATGATATTTCCGATATAGAACTTTTTATTTCTAAAATTAAAAATTTTCAATTGCCAAATTCAGTTTTAGTTGATTGCACGGCAAATGATTTGGTTGTTCTTCAATATGAAAATATTTTATCAAATAGTATTTCAATAGTAACTCCAAATAAAATTGCAAATACATTAAGCATTGATAAATATATTTCTATAAGAGAGGCTGCAAAAAAACATAACGTTCAATTTAAATATGGAACAAACGTTTGTTCTGCTTTGCCAGTAATTTCAACATTAAATGATATTATTTCTAACGGTGATGAAATTATTAAAATAGAAGGAATTTTTTCCGGCACTCTTAGTTTTATTTTTAATTCACTGAGAGAAAATGACAGCTTTAGCGATGTAGTAAAAATTGCAAAAGAAAAAGGTTACACTGAACCAGATCCGCGAGATGATTTAAGCGGTTTAGATATGGCTCGTAAGCTTTTAATATTAATTCGTGAGTGTGGAATTAATTTTGAACTAAATGACATTAAAGTTGAAAAGTTGATTTCTGATGAAGCTCAAAACGCAAAATCAATTGATGAATTTTTTATCAAACTTAAAAATGATGATGAAAAAATAATTGAGCTAAAAAGAAAAGCTTCTCAAAAAAATTGCGTTTTAAGTTTTATTGCTAAATATGAAAATGGAGAGGCAAATTTATCTTTAGTTGAAATAGACAAAAACCATCCTTTTGCAAATTTGATAGATAGCGAAAACATTGTTTCCTTTACAACAAAAAATTACTGGAAAAATCCTTTAATAATTCGTGGACAAGGTGCCGGTGCTGATTTCACTGCCGCCGGTATTCTTTCTGATGTTTTAAGAATTTCAAACTATTTGAGTTAATTATGACTAACAAAAAAATTAATGTTGCAATTCTCGGTGCAACTGGAAGCGTCGGACAAAAATTCATTGAACTGCTTTCTAATCATCCATGGTTTAACATTGCCGAATTAGCTGCGTCTGATCGTTCTGCAGGTAAAAAATATTCAGACGCTACAAACTGGATTATGCAATCTTCACTTGATAAAAATATTGCTGAAATGATTGTTCAACCTTGCGAGCCAAATTTAAAATCAAAAATAGTTTTTTCGGCTTTAGATGCTTCAGTTGCAGGTGAAATTGAAGAAGCATTTGCTAAAAATGGTTACGTTGTAATTTCAAACGCACGTAATCATCGCTTTGATGATGATGTTCCTTTAGTTATTCCCGAGGTAAATGCTGAACATCTTGATTTAATTCATCATCAAAAATTTGGGAATGGATTTATTATTACAAATCCAAATTGCTCTACAATTGGATTAGCAATGGCGTTAAAACCATTACAAGATAACTTTGAAATTGAATCAATAAATGTAGTAACTATGCAAGCGGTATCCGGCGGTGGTTATCCTGGTGTACCAAGTATGGATATTATTGATAACGTTATTCCATTCATTGGTGGCGAAGAGGATAAAATGGAAAAAGAACCAAAGAAAATTTTGGGTAAATTAAAAACCAACAAAATTGAATATGCTAACTTTGAAATCAGTGCATCATGCAATCGTGTAGCCGTTATTGATGGACATACAGAAGTTGTTCAAATAAAATTTAAAGTCAAACCGATCATGCAAGAAATTATTAATGCATGGAATAATTTTTCATCTGAGCCACAAAAACTTGATTTACCTTTTGCACCCAAAAATCCAACTATATATTTTGAAAATGAAAAATACCCGCAGCCAAAACTTCACCGCAATCTTGATAAAGGAATGACGGTTTCAATTGGCAGACTGCGAGATTGCCCGATTTTTGATTACAAGTTTGTTTTACTTTCTCATAACACAATTCGTGGTGCTGCTGGTGGAACAATTTTGATTGCAGAACTTCTTAAAGCTAAAGGTTATCTGGAAAAATATTTATGAATAAAAGTATAAAAGTATCTGTCCCGGCAACAGTTTCTAATGTTGGTCCCGGCTTTGACATTATGGGATTTGCATTAAATGTTCCGGTTGAAGAAATGATTTTAACTGTAAAACAAAAACCGGAAATTAAAATCAAAAAAATAACCGGTGACAAAAACAAATTACCTTTTGATATTAATAAAAACACTGCAACTGTTGCTCTTAAAAAAATGATTGATAAACTTAAAGCAAATATTGGCGTTGAATTAGAAATAATAAAAAAATTAAATTCCGGCAGTGGACTTGGCTCAAGCGCAGCAAGTGCTGTTGCTTCAGTTTTTGCATTGAATGAAATATTAAACAAACCTTTTACTAAAAATGAATTGTTAGAATTTGCTCTTCAAGGTGAAGCAGTTGCAAGCGGTTCTATTCATGCCGATAATGTTGCTCCTTGTTTATTCGGTGGATTTATTTTAATCCGTGACTACAATCCAATTGATTTGATAAAAATTAAATCACCAAAAAATTTATTTTGCACAGTACTTCATCCACAATTTGAAATTAAAACCTCCGAAGCAAGAAAGTTAATCAAACAAAAATATTATCTTAAAGAATTACTAACTCAAACAAGTAATGCCGCTGGTTTAGTTGCTGGTTTACTAAAAAGCGATTATGATTTAATTAAACGTTCATTAAATGATGTTGTTGCAGAACCAGCTCGTTCAAAATTAATTCCGGGTTTTTATGAAATAAAAAAATCTGCTTTGGACAACGGTTCAATCGGTTGCAGTATTTCTGGTTCCGGTCCATCAATTTTTGCTTTCAGTAAATCGCTTGATGAAGCAATAAAAATTGGTAATGAAATGAAAAAAGTTTCCTCGCGATATACCAATAAAAATATTGTCTATGTTTCTTCAATAAATAATGATGGCCCACAAGTTTTATGAGATATTTTAGCACAAGAAATAAAAACAAGTTTTTCACATTTCAAGAAGCTGTGCTAAATGGTTTAGCTGATGACGGTGGATTATTTTTACCCGAAAACATTCCATCTTTTGAAAAAAAATTTTTAACTAATTTACCAAATCTTTCACTTCAAGAAATTAGTTTTCAAACAGCTTTACTTTTTATTGATGATGAAATTTCAACCGATAAATTAAAAGATATAATTGAAAAATCAATTTACTTCGATGCACCTTTAGTTTCTCTTTCAAATCAGTTAAAAATTTTAGAACTGTTTCATGGTCCAACATTGGCATTCAAAGATTTTGGTGCACAGTTTATGGCCCGTGTGATGGAATATTTTGTTCATCAAGGTGATAATGAATTAGTTATTCTTGTTGCAACTTCCGGCGATACAGGAAGTGCAGTAGCAAATGGATTTTATGGTGTTGAAGGAATAAAAGTTTATATTCTTTATCCAAGCGGTAAAGTAAGTAACATTCAAGAAAAGCAACTGACAACTTTAGATAAAAATATTACTGCTTTGGAAATTGAAGGTACTTTCGATGATTGTCAGAGATTAGTGAAACAAGCTTTTGTTGATGAAGATTTAAAACGGAAATTAAATTTAAGTTCTGCAAATTCTATTAATATAGCACGTTTAATTCCACAATCTTTTTATTACATAAATGCTGTTAAAAATTTTGTAAATAAAAAAATTGTAATTTCAATACCCTCGGGAAATTTAGGCAATTTGACTGCTGGTTTGTTTGCAAAAAAAATGGGGATTCCAATTAACAAATTTATTGCTGCAACAAACTCAAACTGTGTTTTTACAGATTATCTTTCATCTGGTTCATTTTCTCCTCGGAATTCAATTTTAACATATTCAAATGCAATGGATGTTGGAAACCCAAGTAACCTTGAAAGAATACAATACCTGTACAATTTTAATGTTGATAAAATGAAAATGGATATTTCTTCTTTTTCTTTTAATGATGAAAAGACCTTAGAAGGTATAAATGAAGTTTATGAAAAATATAATTATATAATCGATCCACATGGTGCAGTAGGTTATTTAGCATTAAAAAAATATTTTGAATCAATTAACTCAAAAGATGAAATTGGCATTGTAGCTGAAACAGCTCACGCTGCAAAATTTATTGACATTGTTGAAAAAGCTGTTAATCAAGAAATAGAAATACCGAAACGATTAAAAGATGTTTTATATAAAGAAAAAAAATCTGTTATACTTGATAAAAAATTTGATACACTAAAAAACTTCCTTTTAAGCAAAATAAGTGGTTAAATTATGACAAAGTTTATTTTATCATTACTACTAATAACTACAATTGTTTTTTCACAAAAGACACAAAAAGCAATTTCAATAGATGGGAATGAAATTGCTTATACTTCACAAGGGAAAGGACGTGTAGCTTTAATTTTCATACATGGCTGGGGCTGTAATAAAAGCTACTGGAAATACCAAACAAAAGAATTCTCTAAAAATTATCTCGTTATTGCTTTAGATTTGGCTGGTCATGGTCAATCATCTGCAAAAAGAAAAAGTTATACTATGAATTTATTTGGTCATGATGTTGCGGCTGTTGTTAATCAATTAAAATTAGATAAGGTTATTTTAGTTGCGCATTCACTCGGTGGAGCTGTTGCTCTTGAAGCACAAAAAATTCTTAAAGAAAAAATAATTGGAATAATTGGAGTAGATACATATCAAATTTTTGATGTTGGCGAAACGGAAGAGAGAGCTGAACAATTTTTAAGTACATTTAAATCAAACTATAAAGGTAGTGTTGAATCGTATC
>CAZVBT010000127.1:0-3287 GCA_964625385.1 uncultured Melioribacter sp.
GCTCTGACTATAGGGAATTAAGTCAAAATTGACATTAGATACTTTTGATATTTTTAACATAATTGCTAAACCATGGTACCAACATTTAGGTACTGGAGAAAAAGGCTCAAAAAGAAAATTTCCTAAACTATAAAAAATAAGGGAATTTTTGTATAATTCGTATCCACTAAAACAATGAGGATGGTGCCCAAAAATAGCATCAGCACCAGCATCAGCAAAAAAACGATAAGTAAGTTTCATTCGAGGACTTGGCAGAGTGTATAGCTCATGACCCCCATGGATAATTACGATAACAAAATCAGATTTTTCTTTAGCTTCCCTTATTTTGTAGAAGTTAGCTAGTGGATTGAGGGGATGAGCTCCAGGTGAACTTCCATTTGTTGTAGACCATTCATTCTCAGCAAAATTTAAAATTGAAATTTTAATACCCTTAATTTCAATGTAGAAGGTTTCTGAAGCCTTTTCATAATTAATGCCTGCTCCAACAGTTGAGATGCCATTTGCCTGGCATAAATCCAAAGTGCTCCTCAAACCTAATTCACCATAGTCCATAATATGATTATTTGCTAAGGTCAAAAGATTAAACCCAGCATACTTTAAGGCATAAATGGTTTCAGGTGAAGCTTTTATAGCTGGACCAGTTTTTTTTATTGCCTTTCCATTTTTTAAAAGAGGAGCTTCAAGGTTTGTTATCGCAATATCGGCTATCCGGACCAAAGGGCTAAAATCATTAAATATTCGACTGTAATCTTTCTTAGAAATCAATTCTTCTATTTTCTCTCCACCATAAAAATCTCCTGTTATTAAAATTTTAACTTCGGTACTCATGGCCTTGATTTCTTTGAATTATTTGAAGAGCTAACTGATCTGATGACATAAATTCCACATCTGGCCATTTTGAAAGAATTTTTGTTAACAACTCTTTAAATTTTAATAGATTATTAATACGATTTTTTACATCAATGAATCCAATAAAATTAACGCGGTGAGAACTAATAATAGCAGGTTTACCCATGAGAAAAGCTAACTCTATTTCTTTTAAGCAAGACCCCACCCAGTCAGTTTTATTATTCTCCGAAGGCTCAAAAAAAGCATTACGTGTTAGATAAATTTGACCGATTTCATTAGATTCTCCGAGATGATGTCTTTTGAGACGTCTGTTAAATTTACCATCAGGAATAATATGAAAATTACCCCCTTGAAAAGCAATGACGCCGTATTGATGGAGTCTCATTTCCACAGAGGGATGCCAAATATAATTTGCCGCGATGAAAGTTTTTGAACGAAATCCAAATATTTGTTCAAAAAGCTCGAGCCCTTCCTTTATTGTCTGATTTTGTAATACTAACTCGCTTTCATCATCAAAATCCAAAGCTGCTAAGTAGCTTTCACGTTTTTCAGTCGTTATTGTCGTACTTATTCCAAATAATTCTTTATCAAACGCTATCATGGTCTCTTCAGAGCCAGACTGCAGTGCCTTCATCCAACGAGAGACGTTTAAATGCTCTCTTCCGTGAAACTGAGGTATATAAATACCTTCATCAATACCTTGTTTAATCAAATTGAAAGATTTCGCGTGTTTAGGATATCGTTCGAAAGTCTTCGTGAAAGGTTCATAAAAATATTTACTAAAACCACTATTTTTAATCTTTTTAAAATCGGGATTAGCAACAATAGTATTAGCAGTGATTTTAGGATGATTATTATTTTTGTCTTTTAACTCTAGTAATGTTTCAAATAAACTTTCAAGATCTTCCTCACTTTCAAGGGAATCATACTTGTTGTAATGACACTTATCTACTCTGATACCTTTGTGTAGTAAAGTTTCGTATACTTCTTTGGACGGCATGCGAATACTTCCCCAATCATCAGACTCAATAACAACAATCTTACGATTCGTTTTCCAGCCGAATAAATTAATTCTTATAGAGGACAAATATGATTTTAAATTCGTGGACATTATAAAAATATAATTTAGAAATTTTAGATGGAGATTGAGGGTTTATATTGCCGAATAGAATTATAACGACTATAAGGTTAACAAAAAATCATAAAGCATTTTAGCTTGAATACCATTATTAAAGTGAACTTCAGCAACTTCTTTTCCTTTTAAGCCCACGCGAAGAGCTTCCTCAGGATTACTTAAAGCTCTATAGATGGCATTAGCAAAAGATTCCACCGAGCCAGGCTCAGCAAAAAAAATCGATTCACCATCCACCAAATAATCTGGTAATTCTCCAACTATGGTAGCACAAACAGGTTTCCCTGATGCCAAATATTCCCCTAGTTTTGTCGGGAAGCCTCCCTGTGCTTGCTTGGAGTTTGGTCGAGGCATCACCAGGAGTTCAGCATTGCAAATAATATTCGGAATCTTTTCACGAGGATATTCTTTCATCCAAAATACCCGATCATTGAGCCCTAACTCATGAATCATTTTTAAGTGACCAGGTGTATCATAATTCCATGGACCCACCAGATAAAGCTTATATTGAATAAATTTATCGGCAATCAAAGCGAAAGCTTTAATCAGTATATTTACGCCATCCTTGGCATCATTCATTACACCTATGAATGCCAAGTAAGGTTTCTCAAATTCAGGTAAAGGAGTAAACTTTCCGGAAAATCTGTCCAAATCGACAGTCATGGGCAGGTGTAAAAATTTTGGATGGGGCATGGGAAAGTTTTGATAATGCTTTAATAAGGTTTTAGTCATCAATGCAATACCATCGTAAGCAAAGAAGGCTTTCCTCTCAAAAATTTTTTGTCTAAGGTTTCCCTCCCATCGTTGTAAAAAATTTCCTTTGTTATACCGATGGATATCGAGAAATTCGCTCATTTCGATGAATAGTTTGGCTTTACCATTTTGGGATTTTTTATATTCTAAAGCAAATCTGAAACTTAAATAACTTAAGTCTGTCCAAATGATTCCATCTTTGTTTTGGAAAAATCCGATAAGATAATTTATTATTTTTAAGTTTCGAAAATTAGACCATAAATATCTATTTATACGAGTTTTCCAAAAACCTTCGACTAATAAAGGCGAAACATATTCATAATCAATATTATTAATAGTGCCATTAGTGCCGAATTTTGCTTTTTCAGAAGCACTGGTATAACCTCCA
Organism: uncultured Melioribacter sp.; assembly: GCA_964625385.1. Classification (GTDB taxonomy): domain Bacteria; phylum Bacteroidota; class Ignavibacteria; order Ignavibacteriales; family Melioribacteraceae; genus Stygiobacter. Next base: position 3,123 of record CAZVBT010000127.1, read on the forward strand.
TATATCAACAAATGAATTTGAGCTCCTACAGTCTGTAAGCCTTCAATCAGAGAAAGTAATCTATTAGCACTTGCGGAGGATTGATTATAAGGATTTAAATAAAGTAATATATAAACTTGCATTAATAATTAAATCTCAAATTGAACATTTTTTATGTATTAATAT
>CAZVBT010000128.1:0-9482 GCA_964625385.1 uncultured Melioribacter sp.
TTGTAATGGTAAAGGTCCTTCTATTTCAAAAGATATGTATGAGAAATTAATTCATGCAAAAATGTGTGGAAGTAAAATTCCATTAAATAATTAGTCTAATCAGAGATTTAGAATAAATAAAGATCAAGAGAAAGATTAAGAGTAAGATCAAGAACAAGAGAAAGATTAGGTAAAGGAGTTAGATCATGGGTATGAAAAAAAATATTATCTCAAAAATTCATAATCTTAATCTTAATTTTGCTCATTATCTTACTCATAATTTATATATATAAAGAACATGAAATTTAGTTCAGTAGAAGAATATGGATTACGTTGTTTACTTCGAATTGCAAAATTCTATGAAGTTGGAAAAGCATTCACAATTCCAGAAATTGCAAAAGCAGAAGGAATAAGTGAACACAATGCTGGAAAAATTTTACGTCAATTGCGTCTTGGTGGTTTTTTAGAAAGTTCACGTGGATATATTGGTGGTTATACATTAACTCGTCCGCCAGAACAAATTATAATTGGAGATGTGCTTCAATCACTTGGCGGAAAATTATTTGATGATTCATTTTGCACTTCTCACTCCGGAATTTTTGATATTTGTTCAAACTCAATCGATTGTTCTCTTCGTTCACTTTGGCGCTCAATTCAAAATGCAGTTGATTCTGTTGTTGGCAAATTAACTTTGAAAGATTTACTTGCAACTGATAATATAAATTTTGAACAAAAAACTTTCAGTAACTTTACTGCTCTTTAAACTTATATTTATAAATTTCATATTAATTGAAAAGAAAAACTACTTTAATTATCTTACTATTAAGATATTCAGGGAAATGATATGAAAAAATTATCTTTATTTTTAATAATTATTCTGACGCTTTATCTATCAGCTTGCTGCAATTGTGGGACTGAAAAAAACTTAATTAAAGGATATATCACAGTTATTGGTAATGAACCATTTACAAAACTTGCAATTAATGATGGTAAAAAAATTTTTGCAATAAAGTGTGATAAAGATTTGTACGATAAACTCTGGAAAGAACAAGGAAATTATTATGTGCTTGAATTTGATGATGCTTTTCAAGAAAATTCTGTACAATATTTAAATGTTATCAGTGCACTACAAGTTAAAGAATCTAAAAAGTAAAAAAGGATTTTTTTTATGAAAAAAATATTAATAATAAATTTTTTGCTGTTAATAACAATTAATTATGCACAGCTTAAAGTTGCTTCTTCTCAAACAACAGATGAAAAGATATTTGAAAATAGTTATCCTGTTGATGCAAGAACATTTATAGAAAATTTTGATAAAACTAACAACATAACAGAAAAAGATTACCAGCCAATTTCCAAATCATTAAGAAAATCAACTGCATGGAACTTTGTTGTAGGTTCAGCAAAAAATTGGTATGCATCAGATTTTACTAATAATCAATTTTATGTTGTGAATTCAACTTGCAGAGCTGTTGGTTCTACTTGCTATATTTTTGTTGAAGACTCACTTTGGAATAATGGACGAGTAAACCAAAATGCAGTTAATTCAGTTCTTAATGCATTTGATGTATCCACACCAGCTAATCCTAATAAAGGAATTTATCAGACTAATGTTGAAACATTTGGCAACCCACCAGATGTTGATAGTGATCCTAAGATTATTATTTTGCTACTTAACATTAGAGATGGATATACAGGAAGTGGTGGATATGTTGCCGGTTATTTTCATGGCTATCATGAAGGAACATCTACATATAGCAACAAAGCTGAAATTTATTATTTAGATGCTAATCCATTAAACTTAAATTCCTCTGGTGGATTAAATGTCGGAATGAGCACAACTGCTCATGAATTTCAACATATGATTCATTACAATTATCACCCGGGTGGACAAGAAACATTTTTTAACGAAGCCTGGTCTTTAGTAGCCGAAGTTGTTAATGGATATAGCCTTTATAATCAAGGTGGTTATAACAGTAATCCAAACAGATATATATTTACATGGAGTAGTGATAATACAGATGTATTAAAAGATTATTCTCGTGCAGCTCGGTTTTCTCTTTATCTTTATGAACAATTTGGTATAGATATCTTAAAGAAGTTTGTTCAATCAAAGCTGACAAGTGTCAATGCTTTAGATTTTGATGTTCTACCTGCATTAGGCACTGACAGAAGATTCGCAGATATTGTTGTTGACTGGTGGATTGCTAATTACTTAAATGATAAATCTGTTAATCCACGTTGGGGCTACAATTATGCAAATGTTGGGAAAGTAAATTCAACAACTATATCAACTCCTAATTACAATGGTTCAGATTTTATTTATAAACTAGCTTCACAATATGTAACATTTAAAAATGGTAAAAATTTAAGTATAATTTTTAACAGCACTGCTACTAATGCTATTAAAATTAAAGCCATAAAAATAGGAAACAATCAAAAAGAAGTTATTGATGTACCGGTTAATCAAGATATTACTTTTAGCGATTTCGGAACAACATTCAATAATATAACCTTTATGATTTATCATGCTGATAGAAATGAATTCAATACCGGACCATTTAATGTAACTTATCAAGCATCTGGAAATAGTGTAGCAGCAGTTCAGGAAATTAAATATGACGAAACAGAACCAACAGGATATTTACAATTAACTCAAGGTGATAGTGTTGCTGTTGTTTTTGATCCTGTCCCAGGAATGAAACTCGATTCTATAAAAGTTGCTTTACGTGGTATTTCTTCACTCGATGGAAGAATACTAGAAACTTATGGAATTGGTTCTCAACTTGGGGGAAAATTATTAGCTAACATAACTGCAACTCCAACTCTAACTTCACCACCAGCAGTTGTTAATCAAGGTGCTGAATATCCTTATCAGGCTCCTTATCAAAATTGGGTTAAAGTTGATTTAAGAAGTTACAATTTAACAGCTGATAAAAGTTTTGTTGTAGAATTTCCTATTGGGGCAGCTTATCCAGCATCTAATAGAGTAATGTGTACTTATTATGCATCAGAAGCATCTTATCACAGTTTTTCATATCAATCAGCAAATAGTCGTTGGGTTTATTACTCTGTAAATGGAAGAGATGGTTTTATATTTTTATTCTTAATACGTGCTTATGTTAGTTCACCAGGTACTGATATAGAAGGACCAATTGAAATTCTTCCATCAACTTATTCAATCGAACAAAATTATCCTAATCCATTTAACCCGGAAACAATTATAAGTTACAGTTTACCAAAGCAAAGCAGAGTTCAAATTAAAATTTATGATATTACCGGAAAAGAAATAAGAACATTGATTGATGAAGAACGAACAGCAGGTAAGTATAACATATTATGGGATAGCAGAAATGATTCAGGAGAGCGTGTTTCAAGCGGAATTTATATTTATAAAATTATTGCCAATGATTTTGTCAAAAGCAAAAAGATGGTTTTAACAAAATAAAAACCATATTTTTTTATTAATTCTTTTAATTATATAGCAGGATAATTTTCTTTTCCTGCTTTTTTATTTTCAAGGAAAAATTATGAAAAAAATTTTAGTACTTGTTCTTTCACTTCTTATATCATTTTGCAGTTCAGAAAATGAAATTAAAAAAAAGATTCAGTTAGAAGCTGAAAAAATTTCACCAGAAAGTGCAATTATAAAGGTAGAAGTAATTTCATTTGAAGAAATTTCAAATTCATTTAAGCTTTTAACTAAAGTAGATGAAGTTTATGGATATGGTTCTGCAACTACACCAATAAATAGCGGAACAATATTAGAATTTGTAATTGATAAAAATGATTATTCAAAAAAAATGTTTGGAATAAAAAATAAATTATTTATAGAAGTACAATCATCTGAAGAAGAAATGTTTGGTTCAGCAAACAAAAAATGGCTGCTTAAAAAAATTATTAATTGAGGATATAATGAAAAAATATTTTTATTATGGCTTAATAACAATTTTAGTTTTACTATCTCTCATTCAAATAAAAAAATATTTCCCTGAAACTAAAATGAAAAATAAACCAGAAAAAACTGAAGAAGTTAAAGAACGTGATGAATATTTCTTTAATACCTTTAAAGATCCTTACACAAATGATATTCCATTAAATATACGTCAGTTAGAACTAGAACATGTTAAAAACAATGTTGAATCAAAAGCTCTACTGAAAATAAATTCTAATTATAATATCTCATGGAAAGAAGCTGGTCCTTTTAACGTTGGTGGAAGAACACGAGCTTTAGTAATTGATATTGAAAACTCAAATACAATTATTGCTGGTGGTGTTTCGGGTGGAATATGGAAATCAACTGATAAAGGATTTACATGGAAATTGAAAAGTAAAAAAGATCATATACTAAGTGTAACATCAATAGCCCAAGATACAAGGCCCGGATTTAGAAATAATATTTTTTATGTTGGCGGTGAGTATCGTGGTAACTCGGCTTCAAAAACAGGTGCGGCTTTTTATGGAGCAGGTTTATTCAAATCGACAGATAAAGGAGAAACCTGGGAAGAAGTAAATACAAATCTTGCTAAACCAACAGGAAGATCATTCAACAGTGAACTGAGTTATGTTTCTAAAATTATTGTTCATCCAGTAAATGGATATTTATTCATGTGCTCGAATGCAAGTGGAATTTTACGTTCAACAGATTATGGATTTACATGGGGAACATCTGCAAAAAAGTTTTCTCTCGGTGCACTTAATAATCATGCATATTCAGAAATAGCTGTTAATCAAAATGGTGTTCTTATTGCAGTAATATCACAATCTGGATTTACAACTCAGGAAAATTCTCCTGGAGTTTACAGATCAAACGATAACGGGGAAACATGGGAAAATATAACACCGACTAATTTTCCATCCACACATGCAAGAAGTGTAGTTGCATTCGCTCCGAGTAATCCAGATTGGTTTTATGTTTTAACTTATACTAATAAAACTAACACTTCAAACAACACAGAAATTTTAAGTTTGTTCAAAATAAATTCATCTACAAAAGCTGCAATTGATTTATCTAATAATCTTCCAAATATTTCAACAAATGGTAATTTAAGTACACAAGGCAATTATAACATGGCAATTGCCGTTCATCCAACAAACGAAAACATTGTTTTATTAGGCGGGCAAAATTTCTTCAGATCCTTTGATGGTTTTTCAACACAACCATTGAGTTCAAAATTAAATTGGATTGGTGGTTACAATCAAAGTTATTTTAATCCAACTTCTCTTCATCCTGATACACATGTTATAGTATTTGATCCAAATAATCCAAATCAGGTTTGGGTTGGTCACGATGGTGGTTTAAGTTTTACCGAAGATATAACAAACATTAATTATTCAACTTATTTTCCATGGGATAACAGAGATTACGGTTATGCAGTAACGCAATTTTACACTGTTACTCAATCTCTTCAGAGTAATGATCAAAAAATTGCTGGTGGTACTCAAGATAATGGAACACCAGCTTTTTCTTTTGATGGAATAAATAGCTCAAATTCTTTTGATGCAACTGGTGGAGACGGTTCTTATTGTTATTTTGGTAGTTCCTACTTTTATGGTTCAACTCAAAATGGAAATGTTACAAGGTATGGTTATTCTTCCAATCAAATTGATAGAAGTAAATGGTCTGTTGTTACACCGGATAGTGCTACCGGACAATTATTTGTTAATCCATTTGTAATTGATCCAAGTAACGAAAACACAATGTATTATTTAGCTGGAAATTCACTTTGGAGAAATAATGATTTAGATATTATTCCAAATTTTAATTCAAAAAAAACTATGCAAGGTTGGAGTTACATAAAAAATTTAATTCCAGTAGGATATACTTTTACAGCTCTTGCAGTTAGTAAAAACAATCCTGTCAGCAATTTATATTTAGCGGCTTATAGTTCTTCGGGGCAGCCAATAATTTTAAAAATTGAAAATGCTCAAACAAATACTTCAGCAGTAAACATTTCTCCAAATTATGGTGGAAATACTCAAGGTATTGTTCCAAATGGAACTTATCCGCTTTCAATTGCTGTAAATCCCCAAGATGGTAATGAAGTAATTGTTATATTTTCAAATTATAATGTAAAAAGTATTTGGCATTCAAAAGATGGTGGAACAAGTTGGCAGGAAATTGAAGGCAATCTTGGTGGTGCTAATGGACCATCTATAAGAGCTGCTGCAATCATTCCAACTGTCAAAGAAACTATTTATTTAATTGGGATATCAACTGGAGTATATTCAACAACGTTTTCAAAAATTAATGGTGATAACACATTCTGGCAACCAGAAGGATTAGATGTTATCGGAAATGTAGTTATAGGAAGTATAAGTTACAGAAATTCAGATGGTAGAATTTTATGTGCTACTCATGGAAGAGGTATATTTGTTGGTAATTTAACTTTGTCTGATATCAAAAATCAAAATGAAATAATTAAAGATTACAAACTTGAACAAAATTATCCCAATCCATTTAATCCAGAAACAATAATAAGTTATAGTTTACCAAAGCAAAGTAGAGTACAAATAAAAATATATGATATAACGGGCAAGGAAATAAGAACATTGATTGATGAAGAACCAGCAGCAGGTAAGTATAACATATTATGGGATAGTAGAAATAATTCAGGAGAGCGTGTTTCAAGCGGAATTTATATTTATAAAATTATTGCAAATGATTTTGTTCAAAGTAAGAAAATGATTTTAGCAAAATGAAAAATAATGTAAAATGTAAAATGTATAATGTATAATTTAGAAACTATCTGCCATGTATTACTTTCTCATTATACACTTGTCTACTAATTAAAATTCTAAATTATACATTTTACATTATAAATTAACACATACTTTGCAGACAGGAAGTAAATCTGTGTTATTTGTGGTTAGTTTTTTACCACAGATTTAACAGATAAACAAAATAAACTTTAGGTTAGTCGTGGGATTTATCTTATGCAAGCTTTTGTAAAGATGCAGCATGCTGCATCTTTACAAATTAAAATCGATTTTTTTGAATGGTGAAATAAAATTCAAATTGTTCAGTGAAAAACTGTGTTATCTGTGGTTTTATTTTTTTGATAACCAATACATTATTTTAATTCAACACTTTCTTTTGAAAAAAGTATAGTTAATTCTTTAGCGTTTCTGTTTTTCCAGCTACCTTTATGATAAGCATAACCAGCAATTAAAGGCATTGCTATTGTTGCTTCAGAATAAACCATTTGTTCAAAAGTAGTTTCAACTTTGCCCCATGAGCTCGCTTCTTTCAAAGTGGAAGAAGAAAGAGCCCCATCACGAACATCTGCAACTGTAATTTGAATTGCATATTTATGCATTGGAGCATTTTCTTGTAATATATCAGCAGCAACAACAATATCTTGTGTGAAATTTTTTGGAACGCCGCCGCCAACCATAAAAATTCCTGTTTCTTTGCTTGCTAATTTTATTTGTGTTAATTCTAAAAAGTCTTTACCCGAATCAATAGAAACATGGTTATCTGGATTTTTAGTTTGATGCATAACAATTCCAAATCCGGCTGAGCAATCAGAAAATGCAGGTACAAAGATCGGAACATTCTTTTTGTATGCTGTATAAACAACGCTGTCATCAACTTTTGGTCCGCCATTTTCATCAAGATATTTACCAAAGTGCCATAATAATTCACGTGATGAATAAGGACGAGGTTCAAGTGAATCAAAAATTTTTGCAGTAGTTTCATCGCATACTCTTAATTCATCTTCATCAATAAAAGTATCATAAATTCTATCAATATGAAGTTCTCTCATTTCATTATCATCAACAAATGGTGAACCGATGTAATGCTTGAAACCAAGAGCTTCAAAAAAATCCTGATCAACCATTATTGCACCTGTAGAAACAATTGCATCAACCATGTTATTATTAACTAAATCGAAAACAACTTTTTTTAATCCGGCGCTAAACAAACTGCCAGCTAAAGTTAATATAATTGTGCAATCTTTATCCTGAAGCATTTTATCATAAATTTGTGCAGCACGATTTAAATCTCGGGAGCTAAAAGCCATAAACTCCATTGATTCAACCAACTTTACAACATTATGTTCTTTAATGTCTATGTGTTTAATAACTTCTTTTAAATAATCTTTTTTTGTTGGCATTTATGTTCCTCATTTTTTTGTGTGCAAAGATAAAGTAAAAAAAATTTTTTTTTATAATTTTTTTCTACCGATTAAATGATTGACAATTGTTTTTCCCATTTGAAAAGGTTCTTCTTTAAAAAATTCAAATCCAAGTTTTTTATACCACTTTAAAGCAACTTCATTTTTATTCATTACACCAATATAAATTTCATCAAAAGAAAGATTAATTGCTTCATGAATTGCAATGTCAAAAAACTTTGAACCAATTTTATATTTCTGAAATTCCGGTAAAACATAGATTGATGATAAATAGAATTTATTATCATTGGTAGCAAAAGTTAATTTCAACCATCCACAAATTTTATTTTCAATTTGAGCCACATAACAAATAATAGTTTTTGAAGAAAATAATTTTTCAAGTTCATTGAAAGAATATGTCTTGTCAAGATAAAATTCCAAATCTTCTTGTGGAATAAATTTATAAGCATTTTTCCATGATTCTCTTAAAACATTTTGAACATCAGGAAAATCAGCTCTCGTCCATTTTCTTATTAATATGTTACTCAAAAAAATACCTTTGCAAGTTTTAAAATACCTTGTCGCCAAGGAACCCGATGATTAATTCCACTTTGATCTTTAAATGAATCTAAATTTTCTAAATACCATTTATAATTTCTTATCAAAGCATCTTTATTAGAATATTTTGGTTTAAATCCTAAAACCTTTTCTGCTTTTTCGATTGATACAAATGAATCTTTTGAAGCAGTTTCATAAACCCATTTGTACAAAGGAGAAAGTTTTAGTGATTCTAAAATCTTTAAAGTTAAAATTGTAGGTTTTTCGGGCAGTGAAATTATTTTTTTACCATAGCCAGCAAAATCCAAAACAGCTTGATAATCTTCTTTCATTGTTGAAAAAATTTTTGCTCCAATATTAAAAGTATCATTAACAACATTAGCGGGCAGTTTAATACAAAGATCAATTGCATGGCATAAATCTTCAACATCAAGAAGTTGATATTTATTTTCTCCATTGCCAATCATAGGAAAATTTTTACCATCTTTAGCCCAATCGTAAAGTAAAGCAAACACACCTAATCTTTCAGGACCGATAAAAGATTTAGGACGAAGAATTGGAACACACATTCCTTTTTTTCTAAAATCAAGACAAATTTTTTCAGATTCAATTTTTGCCTGACCATAATATCCAACGCCATCAAGATTATCATCTTCATAAATTGAATGATGATTAGGAATTCCATAAACAGCTGTAGAGGAAATATGAATAAATCTTTTAACGTTTTTTTCAAGTGCTATTTCAAGAAGATTTTTAGTCCCATCAATATCTGTTGAAAAAATATCTTCTTTACTATAGAGAGGTAAAGCTGCTGCTGTATGAATT
>CAZVBT010000129.1:0-2051 GCA_964625385.1 uncultured Melioribacter sp.
AAAAGGCATAACTTTTAATTCAGCAATAGATTCAGGTTGAATAGTTTTCATTCCAATATAATGATTTAAATTATTGATAAGTTTTAAATCACCATCTTTCATTCCTGAAATTTGATCTAGCCATATTCTCAATCCTAAACCCTCTGGATACTGCGGGGCTGATAAATCAATTCTCCAAATTGGGAATAAAAATACAAACAATAAAATCAACGAGGCAATTGCCATAAACAGCTTTGATTTATTTTTCATTTTTCAACCTGAATCTTGAAATAAAACAATTAATTAAAACTAACCTTCGTATTATTATTAGCTTCAGAAACTCTTACATAACCTTGCATTTCTTGATGCAATGCTGAACAAAAATCTGTACAATAGAATGGATAAACACCTGATTTTAATGGTGTCCATACAATTGTTTTTGTTTGTCCTGGCATTACTAATAATTCTGAATTATTCATACCTTTAACTGTAAAACCATGTGGAATATCCCAATCTTGTTCTAAATTTGTAACATGCCAGTAAACTTTATCGCCAACTTTTATACCTTCAATATTATCAGGTTTAAAATGGCTTCTTGTAGCACTTAAATAAATATGTACTTCATTTCCCTTTCTTTCAACTCTTGTTTCTTTTTCTTTTCTAACTGCATATGGATTTTTGTTTTTTTCAATTTCATAAATTTTTCTTGAACTCTTCATTAAAATTTCAGCAGGAATAGCTTGAGCATAATGTGGTTCACCAATTGTAGGAAAATCCAACAACAGTTGCATTTTATTCCCACTTATATCATATAATTGTGCTGATTGTGTGAGCTCTGGCCCAGTTGGTAAATATCTATCTTTTGTTATTTTATTTAATGCAATTACATATTTACCATAGGGTTTTCTACTATCACCACCTGGTATCATTAAATGACCAATCGAATAATAAGTTGGAACTCTATCAACAACTTCCCAAGTTCCTAGTTTCCACTTTACAATTTCAGATGATAAAAATGCGGATGTATAAGCATAACCATTACCATCAAATTCTGTATGTAATGGGCCAAGCCCAGGATTCTGAACTTCACCTGCTACAACTTCCTCATACTTAAGAATAGGAATTCCATCAAACTCTCCATCAAATTTTTTCTCTTCTATTGCCTTCAACATTTTGCTGAACGAGTGAACTGGTATTACAGTTGCTAGTTTACCACCAGCAACTATATATTCTCCGCTTGGATCAACATCTACTCCATGGGGTGATTTAGGTGTTGGTAAATAATAAATTATACCTGGACATTCTTTAGGGTTTAATAAAACAACTGAATTTATTTTTTTGGATACTACTGATTGTGTAGATTCATTAAATTCATTATTGTAAAATTCTGATTGTATTACTTTACCTTTACCATTTTTCAAATATTCTTCAGCTTTTTTCCAATTTACAGCCGCAATAAAATCTTTATCATTTTGAGAAGCATTTATTTCAAGCAAACTATTTGCTTGCTCACTATTATAGGTAGTAAAAAATGCCCAATCATGAGAAGGCCCAACACCAGCATGAGCCAAATCATAGTTCAGACCTGGAACTAAAATTTGAAACGCTAAATTCATATCACCATTTTTGTCAACGCTTATAAATGAAATTGTACCTTTAAAGTTTTCTTTGTAAGAACTTATTGAAACATCCTTATTAGGAACTGGAATACTAAATCTTGTTGAAGCTACTACATATTCTGTATTTTCTGTCAAAAAGGGTGAACCATGGTTTCCAGCTGAATTTGGTATTTCAATAATTTCTTCTGTTTCAAAATTCTTTAAATCTATTCTTGCTACTCTTGGTGTATTATTTCCATTAATAAAAATCCATCGTCCATCTTGCTCACCATTAGTTTTAGAAAGCACAGGATGGTGGGCATCATCCCATGGAATAAATCCATAAGAAGTCATCAACATATTTTTAGTTTCTTCTGAGTATCCATATCCCGTCTCTGGATTTTGTGAAAATACACTAATGTTTTTTAATAATCTTCCTGAAGGTAACCCATATACCGAAAGTTGTCCATTAAA
>CAZVBT010000130.1:0-8454 GCA_964625385.1 uncultured Melioribacter sp.
TCTAGTACGGTCTCGTGGGCTCGGAGATGTGTAATAAGAGACAGCCCAAATGGCATAGCATTTTCTGTGGATGGAAAAAATTTATTTGTGTGTGAATCTGCAAAAAATCGAATTTTAAAATTTGATGTTAAAAAAAATGGTGAATTAAAAAATAAAAGTGTTTTCATAGAATTGCCTGGTGGCGATCCAGATGGAATTGCTTTTGACATTGCAGGTAATTTATATGTCGCTCATTTCGGCGGTCAAGCAATTATTGTTATTTCTCCAAATGGTGATATTATTAATAAAATTCTTACACCTGGCAAAAAACCAAGTAATCTTGAGTTTGCCGGTAAAGACATGAAGAATTTATATTTAACAGAGGATGAAACTAATTGTGTTTATAAAACAAGAGTTAAAATTCCCGGATTGAAATTATTCAATCATAAGTAATTTTATTTTTTTACATAATTACAATTTTACATTTCACCATTCATTCAAAAAATTTTCAATAAGTTTGTGATTATAAATTAAGTATAAAACTTTTGAAAATTTATGACAAACCAAAAAAATTACAAGGCACTCTTTTCTTTATTATCTATTTATATTATTTGGGGTACAACTTATTTAGCTATTAGAATTGGTGTAAATGATTTGCCGCCAGTGTTATTTACAGGATTAAGATGGCTTGTTGCTGGTCCGATTATGTTTGCAATAATTTTTTTGCAAAAACAAAAACTCCCAAATAAAAATGATTTAAAGCATTTAGCAATAATTGGTCTTTTACTTTTAGGTGGTGGAAATGGTTTTGTGGTTTTTGCCGAGCAATGGGTTCCAAGTGGTTTGACTGCTTTATTAATAACCACAGTTCCGTTTTGGGTTGTTGGCATCGAATCATATTATCCAATCAAAAAGAAAATTAATTCATTAATAATTATTGGATTATTTCTGGGGTTAATTGGTGTGCTTTTGATTTTTGGTGGCGACTTAAATAAAATTTTTGATTCATCATATATTAAGGGTGTTGTTGGTTTAATGTTAGCAGTCTTTCTTTGGTCAGTTGGAACTGTTTATTCTAAACATAAAAAAGTCTCTGTTCATCCTTTAATGGGTGCAGCTGTTGAAATGATTATAGCAGGTGTTGTAATAACTTTATTTGGAATCATTTTAGGTGAAGCAAAATATTTTCACTTTACAAATGAAAGTTTATTAGCTTATTTGTATTTAGTTGTTTTTGGATCTTTGCTTGGTTATGGTTCATATATTTATGCAATTGCACATTTGCCAATTTCTTTGGTTTCAACTTATGCTTATGTAAATCCAATTATTGCTTTGTTTCTTGGTTGGTTAATTTTAGGTGAACCAATTACTGTTTGGATTATAATCGCTTCGGTTGTAATTCTTGTTGGTGTTACTTTGATTAAAAAGGGAAGTTATGAATAATTTCCAATTGCAAATTGATAATTGCGAATTAGTGATTGCAAAAATTGATTGTTGGCTAGCAATTTGTTCATTATACTTTAAAGTGGATAATTCTTAAAAGTGAAATTGTTTTAATAATGTAAAATGTAAAATGTATAATATAAAATTCATGATAAAAATTCTGTGTGAATCTGTGGTGAAATATTTATTTAAGAATTTTATAAATAATAAACAGCAATTAGATTGGTAGTTAAGGTAATTTCCAGATTGCTTTTAGTTTTTCGTATACAACTTGAGGAAGCTGGATTACAATTGGATTTTTGGTTTTATCAAGCCACTTAATTATTTCTAATAAATTTTTCTCAGGCATTACAGTGCACCCAACAGTTGGTTTATTGTTTTCATCCCATATATGAAAAAAAATGCAGGAACCATTTTCTTTTAATCTTGGATAAGTATTGTTTTCAATTATTATTCCCCATTTGTATAAATCGTTTCTAAGTTTCATCCTTTCTCTGCTCTTCCAATCAGCATTTTTAACCAAATTGCTATCAATTACAAGATTGTAAAACTCAGAATTAACATCATCTATGCAAAAACATTTTGAGTGTGAATAAATATATGGCATCTTTAAAGAATTTACTTCATCTGGTTTTGCATAACCAAAAACAGATCCAAGTGAAAAAACACCAGCAGGTGATTTTCCATCCCCTTCTTTTTTAGTTTTATAATCAGAAAGTTGATTGCCATGTAAACCGTAACCCCAAGCTAAACCATTTTTACCAATAGCAACTTCAAATGGTTGATTTAATGAAATCCATTTGTCATCTAACTTGACTCTTTCAAAAAATTCCAATGAACCACTATTTGAATTCCAATCGTTTGTCAATACAACAATTAATTGAAGTGAATTAGAAAGAGGATTTTTTATTTCGTTCAAATTTTGTGTAAATGAATTTGTTGAAATAAAAAATGAGAGTACAAACAAAAATAAAAGCTTCTTTTTCAAATTAGTTCATGTTTGTTAATAAAAATTCTTTTTCGTTACGTATGAAAGAAAATTGTGTAACTAAATTTTGCGTTCCACTTGTAAATGTGATTTCAACAATGTGAATTTCAGGATTGCTTTTATCAACATAGGAATTGGTAATTTCATACTTGGAAGATAAATCAATTAATGCTGAAATTTTTTTACAAACTCTTTTTACTTTTTCAAGTTCATCTTTTTTTGTGGGGTCAAATGAATCTTTGTTAACCCGTCCTTTATCTTCTCCATTATAAGCAATAATCAAAGCAGCTTTATCATATTTTTTTGATTTACTAAGTTCAATTAATTTGTTTAACTGATTTATAACCTCGCTATCTGAGTCTTGAGCAAATAAAGTAATAGATAATATTAAAAACAAAAAAAATTTTAATAAGTATTTCATTTTAATTCCTTTTTTTAACATTGTATAAAATCATAAAAAAAATGTTCCAATTAAAAAGTAAAATGTTTTATTTGTTCACCTTTGCTTCCAATATCTGTCATTGCTTCAATACCAATTTCTAAATGAAGATCAACAAAATTTTCAGTTACCATTTTATCACTTTCTTCAGTTTTAATACCTTCTGGTATCATTGGCAGATCAGACACTAATAATAATGCACCACGAGCAATTTGGTTAGCATAGCCCACAATAAAAATTGTTGCAGTTTCCATATCAATTCCTATAGCACCAATTTTTCTTAAATATGATTTAAAGTTTTCATCCCATTCCCAAACTCTTCTGTTAGTAGTATAAACCACGCCGGTTCTGTATTCTAAATCGCGGTTTATAATTTTATCTGAAACAAATTTATGAAGTTTGAAAGAAGGCAAAGCAGGAACTTCAGGTGGAAAATAATCATTACTTGTTCCATCGCCTCTTATAGCAGCTGTTGGTAAAATAAAATGACCAATTTCTGTAGAATCTTTTAAACCTCCACATTTTCCTAAGAATAAAACACCTTTTGGATTTCTGGCTATTAATAAATCCATTATTGTAGCAGCATTAGCTGAACCCATACCAAAATTAATGATTGATAAACCAGCAGAGTTAGTTGCAGTTTTCATTGGACGGTTTTCACCTTTGATTTCACAGTTAAATTTTTCTGCAAATTTTTCAAGGTAATTTTGAAAATTTGTTATAAGTAAATAATCTCCAAATTCGTCAACATGAGTTCCGGTATAGCGTGGTAACCAGTTTTTTGCAATATCAAGTTTTGTTTTCATTATGTTACTCAACTTTTTTAAATCTTTTTGTTATGAATTTCTCTTTTTTTTCTGAAATATTATTAATAATTAAAGTTAAACGTGCAAATATAAATCCAATTAATGAACCAACTAAAGCACCTCCAATTACATCAGATGGATAATGTACACCAACATAAGGTCGTGAAAATGCAATTATTATTGCAATAGAGAAGAACCAAATTTTAAATTTTGGATAAATTTTTGAAAATAAAACAGCGGCTGCAAAATTATTAACAGCGTGTGAAGATGGAAATGAATAAGATTCTGTACAAGTTACAAGTATATTTACATTATCTAATACATTGCAGGGTCTTATTCTTTCAAATAAGTTTTTTAAGAAATGACTGCTTAATTGATCTGAAACTGTAATCATAATTATAGTTGCAATAATTGTTATTCTATCTAATTTTTTACCATGAATTAATAAGTACAAGAAAAAAATTAAATAAACCATATTCCAATTTTTTAGTTCGGTAATAAATGGGAAAGTTTTATCGAAAAATGGATTTGAAAGTGTCCCATTTATGAAATAAAAAAGTTTTAGGTCAATTTGATAAAGAAAATCTATCATTTAATATTCCAAAATGTTTCATTGAAATTTACAACTATTTTGATTATTTAGTCTGAAAAATTTTTTATTTGTTTAATTTTATAAACAAAATTTTGATATTTTCTAATAATTGAATAAAAGAACAAATTGAAATCGAATAATACTAAAAGCACTATTGAAGTAAAGAGTTTAGAATACTTTAGGGATGAAAGCAGAAAGGCATTAATTGAACCTTTTCAATTACTTGCTAAATTTGTTGTTATAGCCGGCATTGTAGCTCTTTTTTTTGAATATAGGTTTTTCCAAAATGTAAACTATTTAACACTCTCAACAAGAATCGGTTCAATTCTAATTTCAATGATTTTACTTTTACTGTCATATACAAATTTTGGAAAAAAATATCCTGTAATTTTAATCCATATATTGCTTTTTTCTATTGTCGCATCATTTGGCGTAATAATCTATCTTTATCCAAGAACAATCGTATTCAATTCGCAAATAATTAGTCTAATAATTTTTATAGCTGCTTTATTTTTAAGCTGGGAATTTTCAAATCAAATAATTGTAGCAATTTATTATAACATTGTTTTTGCTCTTTCTATTTTTATAGGCAGTAAACAAATATTTTTATTACCAAACATAGTTGAATCAGTAATCCTTGTTTTAATAATTAGCATAATAGCAATAGTTGCAAGCTACATTAATAACGAATTAAGAAAAGAAGCAATAATTAAAAATTTTCAAATTGCACTTTCAGAAAAAAAATTCAGAAGTTTAGTAGAAAATAGTGCGGAAGGAATTTTTCAATTTACTCCTGAAGGAAAATTAATAACCGCTAATCCATCTTTATTAAAACTACTTGGATTTCAATTTGAAGATGATATTAAAAAGTATTCAGTGCCGGATGATGTTTTCAAAAGAAAAACTGATTGGGATTTATTGATAAAGCTATTAGAAAAACAGGGAAGAGTTCGAAATTACAGAGTTCCTTTCAAAAAGAAAGATGGTACTGAAATTACAGTAAGAATAAATGTCAGAAAAAATGAAGATGATGAAAATTATCCATTGCTTTATGAAGGCAGTTTGCAAGATATAACACAACAAGTTCAGGCAGAATTGGAAAAACAAAAAGCTTTAGAAGCACTGAAGCTTGAAAAAATTAAAGCTGATACTGCTGCTAAAAAAGCTCAACAGGAAAGTCAATTCAAAACCAAATTCCTTGCAAATATGAGTCATGAAGTTAGAACACCCATGAATTCTGTAATGGGCTTTTTAACATTGATTGAAAATGATTTGTTTGGAAGTGTTGATGAATTAAAATCATTTGCAAAAGATGCACGCGTTGCAGCTGATTCTTTACTTGGTATAATTAATAATATTTTAGATTTATCTAAAGTTGAAGCTGGTAAAATGGAACTTGATATTGTTGAGTTCAACATAAAAGATGAAGTTGATAAAGTTATAACAATTATGAGTCAACAGGCAAAAAATAAAGGTTTACAAATTGAAGAATATATTCACCCCTCAATTCCTCAAACTGTTTATGGCGACCCAACTAGATTCAGACAAATTATAATTAACTTACTTGGAAATGCAATCAAATTTACTGAACAAGGTAAAGTTGGTGTTGAAATTATTCCTAAAAACAAAACTGAAGAATTTATTGAATTACAAACTACAGTTTATGATACCGGACCAGGAATTCCATCAGATAAATTGAATATGCTTTTTGAACCGTTTATGCAAATAAAAGGTAAAAAAACTGCAAAAGAAGGAAGTGGTCTCGGCTTAATGATTGCAAAAGAATTTGTTAAATTAATGCAAGGTGAAATTACTGTTGAAAGTAAACTCGGTGTTGGAAGCAAATTTATTTTTACAGCTAAACTTCAAATGACGGATGAAGCTGTTCATCCTCAAATCGAAGAAAAAGAAGAAAAAGAAATTTCTGAAATAATTCAAGAAAGCAATACTAATTCAAAAATTGAAAACGTTGCTAAAAAACGATTGTTGTTAGTTGAGGATAATCCTATTTCAAGAAATTTAGAAACAAAAATATTGAAGGAAGTAGGATATGAAGTTGAATCAGTTGCTTCCGGCATCGAAGCCATTGAAGCCGTAAAAACCGGCAGATTTAATTTAGTTTTAATGGATGTTGAAATGAGCGGAATGGATGGTCTTGAATCAACTAAAAAAATTCGTCAGCTTGAAGAACCATTCAATAAAATTCCAATTATTGCTGTAACTGCACATTCTAGTATGAAAGATAGAGAACGTTGCTTATCAGCTGGTATGGATGATTATATTTCTAAACCTATCAATATTCATTTTCTCAAAATAACAATTGACCAATGGTTAAACACTCAAAGATAAAATGAAAATAGAAACACTCTTTTTATCAATCTCGACAAAAGGTTTTAATGATATTATTGATATTACAAATCAAGTCGAAAATTTAATTGTCAAAAGTAAGTTTGTTGAAGGCAATGCTTTAATATTTGTTCCTGGTGCAACGGCTGGTGTTACAACAATTGAGTATGAGCCAGGATTAGTTAAAGATTATCCGCAGCTAATGGAAAAATTAATCCCATCAGACAAAACTTATAATCACGATTCAACATGGCACGATGGAAATGGATATGCACATTTGAGAGCTTCACTTCAAGGAGCTTCTTTCACGGTTCCTTTCAAAGATAAAAAATTATTACTGGGAACATGGCAGCAAATAATTTTAATTGATTTTGATAATCGTCCAAGAAACAGAAAAGTAATTATTCAATTAATAGGTGAATAATGGATAAAAAATATGTAACCGTTTTTGGTAGTTCAATTCCGAAAGAAAGTGATGAAGAATATAAAGTTGCATTCAAACTTGGTGAAATTTTTGCCAAAGCTGGTTTAAATGTTTGTAGTGGCGGTTATCAAGGAATAATGGATGCGGTTTCAAAAGGTTGCAGTCAAAATGGAGGCGAAGCAATTGGTGTAACGCTTGATATTTATAATTCAATTCCAAGTAAATTTCTAACTAAAGAAATTAAATGCAAAACATTATTTGAAAGGTTGACAAACTTAATTCAAACTGGTGATGCTTTTGTTGTTTTGCAAGGTGGAACAGGAACTCTTGTTGAACTTGCAATTATTTGGGAATTTATAAATAAAAATATGATTGTAGAAAAACCAATTGCTGTTCATGGCACAATGTGGAATACAATTACAGAGTTGATGGAAATGCAGATTGCAAGAGAAAACAGAAAAACAGGGTTAGTTAAAAAATTTTTAGATATAAATGACCTTGCTGATTTTATTGTAAATTCTTTAAAGTAAAATTTTCCTCAATCATATCTTCAAACTTTTCGAATACTAAATCAACGCTCAATTCTTTTATGCACTTAAACTTAACATCATTTCGAGAGCAAGTTAATGGTTTAGGCGAGTAATAAAAACACGGTGCGCAGTCAAGATTTAATGAAGCAACTTTATAATTTGTTTGCCATGGATAAATATAATTCAGGTTTGTTGGTCCGATGATAGAGATTACATTTAATTTTAGTGCAGCAGCAACATGCATTAAACTGGAATCATTTGTAATAAACACATCGCATCGCTTCATTACAGCCGCAGTATTTGACAAACTAAATGAGTTAATACTTATTACATTTGGATTATTAGCAACATTTTTGATTTCTTCTTTCAAATTATTTTCTTCCTGTCCTCCAAAAAGTAAAATTTTTGCATCATAATTATGAATAATTACTTTCGCTAATTCACCAAACTTTTTTGCTCCCCATCTTCTTTTATCATGATTTTTTAATGTGTTGCAACCTGGATGAAATCCAACAACCAAATCATCTTTTTGAATTTTTAGCTCGTTCAATAAATCTTTAGCATAAATTAAATCATTTGAATCAAGTTCAATTTGAAGTGGAGGAATTGAATCAAATTTTTCCTGAAGAAGTTTTTCAACCATTAAAAAATTTTCTTCAACATTGTGAAGTTTATCGTTTTCTTCAATTCTTATGTTGTTTAAAAAACCAAGATTTGAAAAATCTTTTCGGAGATATTTTACGGCAAATCTATACTTAGCATTTATAAGAAAGCTGATTAAATTATATTCTTTTCTATTGGATGGATAAACATTAATTGTATAGTCATATTTTTTTCTTAATGATAAGACAAAAAGGAGCGATTTATATTTGCTTTCGTTTAAAAAATCGTGAAATAAAACATTATT
>CAZVBT010000131.1:0-13696 GCA_964625385.1 uncultured Melioribacter sp.
GAAAAATGGGAAAGAAGTTTTGCCTGTTAAAGTAATTGAAGTTTGTAATCCAAATTATTCTTTCAATGTTTTGAATAAAGAAGAATTCAAATATTTCTCATCAATGATGCCTTGCAGGATTTCTGTTTATGAAAAAGCTGATGGCAAAACTTATGTCTCGAGAATTAATCCTGCATTTATGAATGAAGTTATGAAAGATAAACAGTGTAAATCAATGACTAAGGCTCTGGAAGATATTGAAAAATTTATTTCTGCTGTTACTAAATGAGCAAAACGATAAACAAATCACACTGGTACGATGGCTGGTTTTATGATTTCTTTATAGCACCAAATCAGGACAGATTATTTTCCCTGATCAAAGAAATCATCGAACCAGCTTCATCTGTAATTGATGTTGGCTGTGGAACCGGAAGATTATCTTTTTCAATTGCTGACAAAGTTTCCAAAGTTGTTGGAATAGATTTATCCCTGAAGAATATTCAGAAAGCGAATGATAATCTTGCAAAAAATCCAAATGAAAAAATTTCATTTATTCATACTGATATTGCTTATTTGATTTCAAAAAATGAAAAGTTTGATTATGCAGTTATGACTTATGTAATTCACGAAATTGATGAAGATAAACGAGTTGAACTTTTAGAACAACTTTCACTAGTTGCCAATAAAATTATAATTGGCGATTATCTTGTTCCAAAACCAGATGGACTTTGGTCAAAGTTAAATGAAGTGATAGAATTTCTTGCTGGAAGTGAGCATTACACAAATTATAAAAATTATGTTAGTAACGGCGGCATAAAAAATTTAGCTGAAAAAGCTGAACTGAAAATAATCAAAGAAATAAAAAATAAACCACTAACAAGTCATTTAGTAGTTTTAACCAGGTAAAAAATAAAATGAAATTAGAACACATTAGTTTGCGTAATAATTTTTTTATGTCACCAGTAAAAACTGGTTATGGCGATGCAGAAGGAAATATCTCTGAACGGCATCTTGCATTCTGGGATAAAAGATCTAAACATGTAGCAGCAGTAATTTTTGAACCATTTTTTATTGATAAGAAAGTCCGCGAACTGCCAACACAAATTGGAATTGATGACGATAACAAAATTGAAGGACATAAAAAATTAGTTGAGGTTGTACATCGCAATGGAGCTAAAGCTGTCGCACATATAAATCATCCTGGAAGAATGGCGAATCCAAAATTACCCAACAACATTTATCTTTCTGCATCAGAAATTGAATGTCCAAATGGCGGTCCAAAGCCGAAATCATTATCCATTGAAGAAATCAAAATTGTTCAGCAGCAATATGTTGATGCAGCTATTCGCGCAGAAAAAGCCGGTTATGATTTTATTGAACTTCAGTTTGGTCTTGGTTATTTAATTGCACAATTTATTTCACCAAATTCAAACAAAAGAAATGATGATTATGGCAGAAGTTTTGAAAATAGATTAAGATTTGGTTTGGAAATATTACGAGGGATAAAATCATCAGTAAATCTTCCGGTTATTGTAAGAATAAGTGGTGAAGAGAAATATGAAGGCGGATTAACAATAAATGATACAATTGAAATTGCAAAGTTCATTGAAAAGGAAAATGTTGAAGCTCTTCATATTACAAGTGGAGATGCATGTATGAGTCCACCATGGTATTATCAGCATCATTTCATTCCAAAAGGAAAAACTTGGGAACTTGCAAAAAAGATAAAGGAAAATGTTTCACTTCCAGTTATTACAGTTGGACAAGTAAATGAACCTGAAGACATCGAAGAAATTTTGTTAAACAATGCAGCAGATTTTATTGCAATTGGAAGAGCATTAATTGCTGATCCTGATTTTGTTGGTAAATATTTAAAACAGGTTGAAGGCAGAATTCGCCCTTGCAGTTCCTGTTTAACGGGCTGCCTGGGGAGAATAAAAATTGGTAAAGGATTACAGTGTGAAATTAATCCACTTGTTGGAAGAGAGCTTGAAGAAATTACTCCAGCTAAAGAACAAAAAAACTATGCCGTTGTCGGTGGTGGATTAGCTGGAATGCAAACAGCTCTGGCATTAAAACAACGCGGTCATAAAGTAACATTGTTTGAAAAAGATAAACTTGGCGGACAGTTTAACTTTGCACCGCTCCCGTCACAAAAACAATCTTTACAAAAACAAATTGATTATTTCGTTGATGAAATTAATGACAATCAAATCGAAGTTATCAATAAAGAAGCAACTGCTGAAGATTTAATTGGAAAGTATGACGGAGTAATTATTGCAACTGGTTCAAAACCATTTATTCCTCCTATTGATGGACTGAAAGAATATCACTGGGCAGAAATTCTTTATGAATTTAATCTTCCTGAAAATAAAAATGTGTTAATTATTGGAGGTGGATTAATTGGAGTTGAAATTGCAAACACTCTTGTAGATCACGGCAACAAAGTAATAATAGTTGAAGCACTTGATGATGTTGCCCGCGATATGGAGATGGTTACCCGTAAACTGAATTTGATGAAGCTTCATAAAAATAATGTGGTTGTTTATACCAATAAAAAAGTTTCACTCATACGCAACAAAAGTGTTATGTTAAAAAGCAAAAATATTTTTGAAGATTTCTGGATAAACGATATTGATGTAATAGTAGTTGCAACCGGAATGAAACCAAACAAAGAATTAGTTGAACAGCTTGAAAATAAAATTCCATACTATGTTGTTGGAGATGCAGATAAAGTTGGTGATGCTGTTTCAGCAATTCAGAGCGGATATTTCATTGCGAAAGAATTATAAAGGTTTAGTTATATGAAAATTGTATTTATTGCATTGATGATTTTCCTGACGAATTTAATTTCAGAAGCACAAATTTCAATTTATGAAGAAAAGTCAAACGCAACTTCTGAGATAATTAAAATTCCGGATGGAATGACATACGATGAATTCCTGAAAATTCAAAGGTATGTTGATTGGTCAAAAATAATGATCGCCTCTGTTGTTCCCGGATTCATTCATTTTTATACAGAAGAAAATGAAAAAGGCTTTATAGTTTTAGGAGCAAGAATTTTAGGATATGGCTTAATGGGATATGCAGCAGTTGATCAGTATTTTCTTCTTAATGATGACAATTTCTTATCAAACTTATCTGTTAAACAAGAAAGAAAAAATCGTAATGCTCTTTTTTTTGCAATAGGTTCTTTTTTAAATTTTGCTGGCTTTTTCTATGATTGGGCTGACGGCATTTTAACAATCGAAGAGGAAAGGAATTTAATTTATTTTAAGTATGGAATAGATGAATCTAAAAAAATTAAATTGGGAATCTTATACGATAAAATCAGAAGTACACCAATGATTAACTTAACATTGAACTTTTAATGGAGTAAAAAAATGAAAAATATATTTACACTCATATTAATTCTATTTTCGTTATCAGAAATAAAATCACAGAGCTTTGACATTCAAATTCTTGGCGGCTATGATTTTTATAAAATTAATTCAATGGAAAAAGGTTTTAATTTATTTGACTTAACAAAAGCAAATATAAAACGAGAAGAGATTTCAAACCCGCTTTCCGCTGAAGTAAATTTAGTATATGATAATATCAACTGGGATTTAACTTTATCTCTTGATGCTGCTTATACTAATTATAATGTTATTTACACCCGAAATGTTCCACAGCCATTTGATCCATTTTATATTAAAAAAAGTGAATATAAAATTGATTTTGCCCGGGCAACAGCAAGTCTTAATTACATAAGAAATATTTCTTTGACTTCTAAATTGAAATTATTTGTTGGTGGTGGACCAGTATTTTTTATAACTGCTCCGGTTGTTTCGGATAAATTTATTTATAATACACTGAAAGATAAAATAAGTGAACTTGATTTATCGGATGATATAAAATTAAGGTATTCATTTGGTGCAGTTGTACAAAGTGGAATAAAATTCAAATTGTTCAATCCGGTTGATCTGATTTTATCAGCAAAATATTTTGTTACTTCTAAAGGTGAATATGAAGAACCATACAGCTTTGCTGTAATTCATACCGGATTAGGAATTAATTTTTAAAGAATATAAATGAAATAGAGCAATAATTTTTCAACCAAATAAAATAAATTCTTTTATATTTTTTATGCAGCTAAAAAAGAATTATTTATGTTGAATTAAATGATAACCAAACAAACGAGTCAAATGAAAAATCAAAAACCAATTCAAGATTACTATCCCGATGAGCTGAGTTATTGTTTCGGCTGTGGAAGAAATAACGAGTATGGTCATCATATTAAAAGTTATTGGGATGGAGATGAAACTGTTTCACATTTTACTCCAAAGGAATATCACATTGCAATTCCCGGATATGTTTATGGTGGATTAATTGCATCATTAATTGATTGCCACGGAACCGGCAGTGCCGCACTTGCCGCATATAAAGCTGAAAATCGTGAACCAAATACATTGCCAGCTTTTCGTTTTGTTACTGCATCATTGCAGGTTGATTTTCTAAAACCAACTCCACTTGGAGTTGAACTTGAACTGCGTGGTAAAATTACTGAAATAAAAGGAAGAAAAGTTGTTACTGAAATTACTCTGTCAGCAAATGGCGAAATCACTGTAAAAGGAAAAGTTGTTGCTGTCCAAATGCCAGAGAATATGCTTAACAAATAAAAAATCAACAATAGAAATTGGTGAGATATTTAGACAAATAAATACGAGTGTAACCAATTTGTCTCTAATATCCACACATAAATTAAAATAATATTGTAAGGAGAATATAAATGTTAATACTAATCGGTTCAGATGGAAATAAATTAGAAAGTCCAATTGCAAAAAGATTTGGACACGCAGATTATTTTATAGTTTATAATACTGAAACAAAATCTTTCGAAGTATTTGAAAATATTGATGAAGGACATAACCACAAAAATCTGCATCAATTTTTAGATAAAGGTGTTGAAGCTTTTATCGTTGGTAATATTGGTCCGCATGCTTTTGAGTTGGTTAATACTCCTAAAAGTAAAGTTTATCTTGCAAGAAAAATGTCTGTTCAGGAAGCAATTGATAAATTCTTAAAAGGAGAATTACAATTATTAACTGAACCAACTGCAAAGAAAAGCATCGGACACGGAAAAGAGGACAAACATCATCACCAGCATCATCACGATGAAGAGCAGCACGGAAGAGGAAGGCATAACAATTAATAATAATGTTGGATAAGAATTCCTTTGCATTCATCTGGCACTCATTCTGGCTATCGCTGGCAGAAACTTTTACAGATAAAAATTCTGTATTACCCGGATTAATTCTACTCGCAGGCGGAAGACAAACTGATATTGGAGTCCTGACTGCAATTATGATCGGGGTTCCTTTAATTTCTCAAATTATTTTTGCTTCAATGCTTCTTAAAAAACAATTCAAAAAGAAATTTTTACTTCTTGGAATTTATTTAAGAGTTACTGCTTTTCTGGGAGTAGCAATTTCAATTTCGTTCTTAGAAGAATTTACTCCGCAACTTTTTATTCTGATTGTATTTCTTTGGATGACTTTGTTTTCCGTTAGTGGAGCTTTTGCTGGAATCTCGTATAATGATTTACTAGGGAAAATGATTGAGAGTGACAGAAGAAAGAAATTTTTCGTAATCAAACAATTCATAACAAGTGTTGGTATTTTAATTTCTGCTTTCGTGCTTAAAAAAATGCTTGTTGGATTTTCATATCCCGATAATTATAAATATGCATTTACATTAGCTGGAATTTTATTGTTCATCGGAACAGCCGGCTATTATTTTGTGAAAGAACGCTCTACGATTGTTGATGAAAACGCAATTGGATTTATAAAAATTATCAAAAGTATTCCGACACAACTTACACAAAATAAAAATCTAAAATACCTTGTTATAATTTCAAATCTTATTAGTTTAACCATAACTATTACTCCCTTTTACATTGCTTATGCAAGAAAATTGTTTGTATTGAATAACGAGTTGATCAGTAATTTTTTGCTCTACCAAATCATTGGAATGATCTTTTCGAATTTATTTTGGCATTATCTGATTAAAAGAATTGGCTTTAAGGGAATGATAAAAATTTCTGTGTTCTTATATGCAATTGTTCCTGTTTCCGCTTTAGTTTTAAGCCAGTTTAATTCTGCAGAAATTTTCCCATTATTATTTTTATTAGTTGGTGCAGCTATAAGTGCGAACAGAATTGCAGTTGACGGAGCTTTGATTGAAATAAGTAATGATTCAAACCGGGTTATGTTTACTGGAATATTTGGATCGCTAAATATTGTATCTGTTATTTTCCCTTTGATGATAAGTTTTATAATTACAAAATTTTCTTATCAGACTGTATTTATAATTTTTCCGCTGCTGACTTTAACTGCTTATTATTTTATCCAAAAAATGGATTGCCCGGCTGATATGAATAAAGTGAAAACTATTAGTTAAAATGAGTAATTAAGGTATGCTGGATACAAGAATAATAGTTTTTTATGAAGTTGCTTTTACTACTTTTTAAAAACATATATTCAATTAAAAAGTGAAGTGATTCTTTAATTTTATATTGAATTTTACTGTTTTGTGAGTTGATCATTTTTTTATACCAGGTTCCGTTTATTATAAGGTCCGAGTGCTTGCTGGTTTCAACAATTTTGCCGTCTGATAAAACAATTATGTTATCAAATATTTCCATTTGTATTAAACGATGAGTAACAAATAAAACACTTTTTGATTTGCTGATTTCTTCAGTCATTTTCAGAATATTTTTTTCGGTTACGGTATCAAGATGAGAAGTTGCTTCATCAAAAATTATAATTGGAGAATTACGAAGTAATGCTCTTGCAACGGCCAATCTTTTACTTTCGCCGCCGCTCAACTTTTTACCAAGCTCACCGATGTAGGTGTCAAGCTTATCAGGTAGACTTTCAACAAAGTTGATTAGCTGAGCCTTCTCCAGTGCAACATATAATTCTTCATCTGAAGCAACATCTTTAGCAATCAAAAGATTTTCTTTTATTGTTCCGGTGAATAAACGAACATTTTGCGGAACAACAGAAATCAATTGTCTAATTTTTTCTTCTGAAATTTTCTTGTAGCTGACTCCGCCGATAAAGATATCCCCCTGATCATAATTCAACATTTTAGTCAAAATATTTACCAGGGTAGATTCTCCGCTTCCGCCTGCCCAAATAACTGCGAAACAAACTGCAGCCTTTGAAAAAGTAAAACAAGTTTCATTACACTTTGGATGAACACTACAAATAGTTTCCGGCGGAACTGCTACAACTGTTGCAGTATAAATTACTGAAGCTCCAACAATGCCAAAGTTAACAGCCTTAGGAGGTAAAGTTGGCGGCGGCATTAAAACTAAGAAAGAGGGTTGTCAACTCTCTACGATATTTTAAAATCTGACTTTTAGTCTGATTTTTAGAATTGAAAAAGCATCAGATTCATTTAAATTAACTTATCTCCCACAATTAAGAATTACTCATAGCTATTTCTCAATATTTGAAAGATAGTATTTGATTGGACTTAGAATTTCTTTCAAAAGTTGATATCAACTATTAAATTAAAAGATTAGCAAATGCTCAAAAACGAAATATCAGACACCCCTGCTTATACAATTAGTGCAGCGGCAAATCTTCTTAATATTTCTGTTCATACTCTTCGGATGTACGAGCGAGAAGGACTGATCATTCCATACAAAAAAGAAAGCAACCAGCGACTTTATTCAGATAAAGACTTGGAAAGAATGAGGTGTATCAGAGCTACAATCTCTGAAGAAAAAATTGGAATCGAAGGGTTACGAAGAATTTTATCACTGATTCCGTGCTGGGCTATTGCAATATGTCCAGCGAAAGACAGAAAAAATTGCACGGCATATAATGGTTATTCAAAACCGTGCTGGATGCTTAAACATATAGACAATGTTTGTGCAAATAAAGATTGCAGAACATGTGAAGTATATGCTTCATTCGGAAATTGCAAAAGCATAAAAGATAAACTGAAAGAAATTATTACCGTTTAAAAAAATAAGGATGCATGATGAAAAAGTTATTAATTCTCGGTGCCGGTACAGCCGGAACAATGATGTTAAATAAATTAAACAATGCGTTAGACAAAAATGAATGGCAAATAACAATCGTTGACCAGAATGAGACTCACTACTATCAGCCGGGATTTTTGTTCATACCGTTCGGGATTTACAAGAGAAAAGACGTTATCAAGCCTAAGAGGGATTTTATCCCGTCAGAGGCAAACGTTATAGTTTCCGAAATCGAAAAGATTGAACCAAAAGAAAATAGAGTTATTCTCAAGAACAACAAAGTTCTTTCTTACGATATTTTGATAATTGCCACTGGCGCACAAATTAGACCGGAAGAAACGGAAGGTTTGAAAGGTGAACTTTGGCATAAGAGCGTATTTGATTTCTATACAATTGAAGGTGCATGTGCATTAGCCAACTTTTTTAAACATTGGGAAGGCGGTAAACTTGTTCTCAACATAACTGAAATGCCTATTAAATGTCCGGTCGCTCCGTTGGAGTTTGTGTTTCTTGCAGACTCTTATTTCACAGAACGGGGAATGAGAGACAAAGTTGAAATCCATTTTGTTACTCCTCTTCCGGGTGCGTTTACAAAACCGCGGGCATCATCAATTCTCGGTGACTTCCTTAACAAGAAGAACATAAAACTTACAACCGATTTCAGCATAGCAAGGGTTGATAATGAATCGAAAAAAATTATTTCATGGGATGAAAGAGAAGTTGATTTCGATGTGCTGGTATCAATTCCAACCAATATGGGAGATGCGGTAATCGCAAGAAGTGGAATGGGCGACGAACTAAATTTTGTGCCTACAGACAAACACACTCTTCGATCTCAAGATTACGAAAATATTTTTGTGATTGGTGACGCCACTAATTTGCCGAGTTCAAAAGCTGGTTCGGTTGCACATTTTCAAGCAGACGTATTGTTCGAAAATATTCTCAGTTTTATTGAAGGAAGAGAACCGCAAGAAAAATTTGACGGTCACGCAAATTGTTTTATTGAATCCGGATTTGGCAAAGGAATACTGATTGATTTTAATTATGAAACAGAACCGCTTCCGGGAAAATTTCCATTACCCGGCATCGGTCCGTTTTCTCTGCTTGAAGAGACAAAAATGAATCATTACGGCAAAGTAATGTTCCGCTGGATGTACTGGAATTTTCTACTAAAAGGCACCGAACTTCCGATTGAATCACATATGTCAATGGCTGGAAAGAGGTTATAGAAATGGAAGAGACAACAATCCAAAACCAGATTAATTCAATCAATTCGAAGCTCGATTTTATTCTCGAAGAAATCGAACTTCAGAAAAGACATAGACGCGAAATGGAAGATCTTAAAGAAGATCTGATGAGAGTCGGCAAAGATCTTTACGATACTGCAGTAGAAGAACTCGAAGCGGTTCATGATCATGTGAATACAAAAGATATTTTGCATCTTGGTAAATACCTTTTGCGGAATGTGAACACTATCAATCGCAGCATTGAGCAGTTGGAAAGCCTGAAAGATTTTCTTGTTGATGTTTCGCCATTGGTTAGACAATCGATATTGGATTTTATGAAGACGTTAGATGAGATCGACCGAAAAGGTTATTTCGAATTTGCAAAAGAGCTTTCCAACGTTACCGATAAGGTAATCACTTCATTCAGCAAGGAAGATGTTAAAAATCTCGGCGATAATATTGTTACTATTCTACAAACAGTAAAAAATCTTACACAACCGGATATGCTTCACACAGTGAACAATGCACTCAACGTTTACAAGCAGCTTGATATAACGGTGAAGAAAGATATAACGCTGTTCGCTTTAATGAAGGAGTTAAATACTCCCGAAGTAAAAAGAGGATTAGCCTTTGCCGTGGAGTTCTTAAAGAATTTGGCGAATCCTCGCATCGGAAAAGAATCAACAGAGAATATTTCAGAACAAATAAATTAATTAAGGAGAATAAAAATGGCAGTAAAAGAATATGCTGGAAAAATGATTGAACTTGATGCCGACGGAAATTTAGCAAACCAAGCCGATTGGAGTGAAGATATAGCAAAATTCTTGGCACAAGAAGAAGGTATTAACGAATTAACAGATCGTCACTGGGTTGTACTTAATTACATGAGGAAAGAATTCCAAACTAAGGGGGAAGCTCCTTCGATAAGAAAATTAACTAAAGAAAGCGGCGTTGATACAAAAGAATTGTACTCGCTATTCCCGGGCGGACCGGCAAAGAAAGCTGCACGTATTGCGGGATTACCGAAACCAAAAGGATGTATTTAACATAAGGAGTAATCAAAATGGCTGAACCAATTAAAAAAGTTTCAATAGTTGTTTCGCGCGGATCGTTAGAAGGTGTTTATCCCGGATTGATAATGGCTAACGGCGCAAGAATGGAAGGAATTGAAGCAACTTTGTTCTTTACTTTCTTCGGATTGTATGGAATAATTGATAAGAAGATGGATCACTTAAAAGTTGCAACCGTAGGTACCCCGGCAATGTGTGTACCCAATGCAATGGGTCCGGGACTTCCGACATGGCTGGGCGCGATACCGGGTATGTCGTGGTACGCGACTAGCATGATGAAGAAAGAAATTGAAAAGCTCGATATCCCTCCTGTAAGAGAATTCATTGAAATGATTCATGATGCGGGATGTGAAATTTACGGATGCAAAGCTACAGTTGACATGTTCCATTTATCAAAGAAGGATTTTTGTCCACAAGTTGACGATATAATATCAGTAGGACAGTTTTACGAAAAATCAGCTGGAGCACAAATTATTTTTACATAATTTTTGTTTGATGGTTCGCTTGTAAGAAAGTGCAAATTCAATGGAACAATAGTAATATATGAATTTGCAATCTGGTTTCTGGTATTATTGTAATTTTTCAGTATTTCGGTAACACCGGAATTATTTACTAATTGATA
Organism: uncultured Melioribacter sp.; assembly: GCA_964625385.1. Taxonomy (GTDB): domain Bacteria; phylum Bacteroidota; class Ignavibacteria; order Ignavibacteriales; family Melioribacteraceae; genus Stygiobacter. The sequence goes on from CAZVBT010000131.1 coordinate 10,936, forward strand.
ATCTGGTGTTACAATGAACAAATCAACAATATATGCTGTAACATCAAAATAGTTAACCATTTTGCGCAAATATGAAAAAATAGAAGCTGGTTATTTTTCTGTCTTTAAGACAGTTAACCAATTTTGTGAAGTTCACCATATCCATCGTAAGGAACAAAGATAATATTATTTTCCCATCTTTATCATTCCCTTTTTCTGACAGGGCAAAAATTTAACTGCCGAAAGGCAGTCGCTGTCACTACATTTGTATAAAAAATATTATCGTAGAAGTTAAACTTACATAACCTATCTAATTTTTTCTGATAAATTAAAATAAAATCAAGATCAATCGTCTTTGTTTTATCAATTCTGAAATCAAAGATTTAAATTTTTCTATTTAATTAGAATCAATTGGGAAATTTGATGAAAAATCAAACATTTCTTAATAATTATTGCTGGCAAGATAGTTGACATTTATAAATATTAACTAATAGAAAAATGAGATGTCTGAAAACTTAAATAATGAAGAACCAGTATATCCTATCAGCATTGCAGCTAAATTATTAAACATTTCAGTTCATACGATGAGAATGTACGAACGCGAAGGATTAATAATTCCTTTCAAAAAGGAAACAAACCAAAGATTATACTCAAGAACAGATCTCGAAAGAATTGAATGTATTCGGAAAGCTATAAATGAATCAAAGATAAGTATTAACGGAATTAAAACTATTTATTCCTTAATTCCCTGCTGGGAAATTCTGAAGTGCTCAGAAGAAGATCGAAAGAATTGTTCAGCTTATAATCAGCATGCAGAACCGTGCTGGAATGTAAAGCACCACAACAATATTTGTGAAAATAATAAATGCCGTGAATGTGATGTTTATAAAAATTATATACAATGTGGTAAAATTAAAGAACTAATTAAATCTATATCGAGGTAGATATGAATTCTATTTCAAGAAGAAAATTCCTTAAAATAACTGGATTTTCTGTTGGAGCTGCCGCTGCAGTTTCTACTTTAAATCCATTAATTAAAGGAGCTAACAAATTAAACAAAGAAAAAGTAAAAGGTATTCAAAAGATTCCAACCTACTGTGATATTTGCTTTTGGAAGTGCGGTGCAATTGCTTATTTGAAAGATGGTGAATTATGGAAAATTGAAGGTAATCCATTGGATCCACTTAGCAAAGGAAGATTATGCCCGCGAGGAACAGGTGGAATTGGTGCGGTAAGCGATCCAGATCGTCTTCGTTCCCCTTTAATCAGAACAAAAGAAAGAGGTCAGGAAGTTTGGAAAGAAGTTACATGGAACGAAGCATTCGACTACATTGCAAACAAAATGAACACAATCAAAGAAAAATATGGACCAGAATCAGTTGCAATGTTTGCGCATGGTATTGGAGGAAATTTTTTAAAGCACACTTTAAAAGCATACGGTGCAATAAATTTTGCAGCTCCCTCTTTTGCTCAATGCCGCGGACCACGTGATGTTGGTTTTGAATTAACTTTTGGAGAGGCAATTGGTTCTCCCGAAAGAACTGATATTGAAAATGCAAAATGTATTGTGCTGATTGGCTCCCACCTTGGTGAAAATATGCACAATACTCAAGTACAGGAATTTGCAGACGCAGTTCAAAAAGATGCTACTATTATTGTTGTCGATCCAAGATTTTCTGTCGCTGCTTCAAAAGCAAAATATTATTTACCAATTAAACCAGGAACAGATATTGCTTTACTGCTTGCATGGATGAATGTAATTGTAACGGAAAAATTATACAATCAGGAATTTGTTAGTAAATATGGATTTGGCTTTGAACAATTCGCAGCCGAAATTTCTCAATACACACCTGAATGGGCTTATCCTGAAACCGGAATTGAGCCTGAATTAATACGCACTACTGCACGAACTATGGCAATGTACAAACCAGCAACATTAATTCATCCCGGAAGACATGCAACATGGTATGGTGATGATTCACAAAGAAGCCGTGCAATTGCTTTATTAAATGCATTGATGGGCAGTTGGGGTGAAAAGGGCGGATTCTTTACACCTGTTAGTTTTTCGTTACCGGGCTATCCTTATCCAGCTTATCCAAAACCGACGAAAGAAAAATTAGATAATCCTGATAATAAATATCCATTTGCTTCAGAAGAAATTACAACCGGAATTCGTGAAGCAACTATTACTGAAAAACCTTATCCAATCAAAGGTTGGTTTGTTTATGCAACAAATTTAATTCAAGCTTTGCCAAATGAAAAAGAAACTATTAAAGCAATTCAAAATTTGGATTTAATGGTTGTAGTTGATGTAATTCCAAGTGAAATTGCAGGCTGGGCTGATGTTGTTTTGCCCGAAACTGTTTATCTTGAAAGATATGATGATCTTCATATGTCTTCAAATAAAACTCCTTTTGTTGGAATTCGTCAACCAGTGGTTGAAACGCCCGCTGATCAGAAACCAAATTGGTGGATTGCAAAAAAACTTGCAGAAAAATTAGGTCTTGCTCATTACTATCCATGGAATCACATTGAAGAATATCTGGATTATAGATTAAAAGCAGCCGGCTTAAGTCTAGAAAGACTTAAAAAGGAAGGAATTATTTTAGGAGAAAAAAAACCGATCTACACAAGCGAAGGCGTTCCACTTGAATTTGCTACTCCTTCTGGTAAAGTTGAATTTTATTCTACTCAATTAGCTGCTGCCGGTTTTGATCCTGTTCCAAAATATAAAAGACCAGAACAACCACCAGTTGATTATTATAGATTATTATTCGGAAGA
>CAZVBT010000132.1:0-3737 GCA_964625385.1 uncultured Melioribacter sp.
GCAGCACTTACTTTTTTACGCGCATGGTCGCAAAGATTTATGTGGTTAATAATATTTTTAAAACACATTTTACATTATAGATTATACATTTCAATCTGCCTTCGAGAAGCAATTAATTATTTACTTCATCTTAGGCATATCACGAACTACGGCTTGAATTTTTACTTCACCAGCTTTCTTAAATAATAATGTTAAATTATAATTTTCGCCAACTTTTATATCATTTTTTAATCCAATTAGCATAATATGCAAATCTCTTGGTTTGAATGATACCGAACCTTTAGCTGGAATTTCAACAAATTTAACAGAACGCATTCCCATCATATCATCATTTTTTTTGTATGTTTCATGAAGTTCAACAACTTCAGATTTATCAAATTTTGCAGCAACTAAAGTATCGGGTTTATCAGATTTATTTTCTGCTATAAAAAATAAAGCACTGTTTGCACCTTTTGCATTCGGACGAATCCATGGATCTTTTATTTCAATTTTAGTTTGTGCAAATGTGAATGTGGAAAGTATTAATAACAAAAATATTCTTTTCATTTTTTACTCCTGTTTAATTTTTTTAATGTCATTTACTATTTCATCAATGTTAATAGAACTTCCTTTGTAGTTCTTTAAAATTTTATTTTCTCTATCCATTAACTGAATTCTATCTGTATGAACATAATAATAGATTTTTCTTCCATCTTTAAAAACTGTGCTGTCACTTTTCACGGCAAGTATTTTAACTCTGTTCATCAATGAATCAATAACTTTTTTTTCACCGGTTAAAAAAATCCAATTTGATAAATCAAGATTTCTAACTTCTGCGAATTTTTTTAATGTTTCAGGCTTATCTTGAAGCGGATCAAAACTAATGGATATAAATTGCACGCCTCTAATGTTTTTATTTTTTAATTTCTCTTGAATCAACCTCATGTTGTTTGTAGTAAGCGGACAAATATCAGGGCAATTAGTAAAAATATAACCTATAACTGAAATTTTCCCTTTGGCAATTAGTGGAAATGATACAGGATTATTGTTTTGATCAACTAAATTATAATTTGATTTACTTAAGTCATCAACAATTTCAAAATTACTTTTGCATGAGGTTATAGTTACAATTAATAGAAGTAAGAAAATTTTTTTCATTTTATTCTATGCCAGTATAATTAATTCTGAATTTAGATAAATCAGGTAAATACTTTTTATTTCTTTTCAGTTCATAATCATAAATGACCTTGCCAAGTTTCGCTAAAAATGGCAACCCGATTTGATTATATTCATAAATGCCATCGTTATAAATTTTATTTTTATTTACATGAATAGTTGCTGATAGTAGAAATTCGACTTTGTTATTAAAATCAACAATGTAAGCAACATCAGTTAAATAGCCGTAAGCTAAACCAACTTTGTTAAATATTCTGATGTTGTCAGGAATTTTTTCTTTTGAATCACCAAAAAGAAAAAATTTCACGTAGCTGTCGTAATGTGTAGTGTCATAACCTGGTTTTTTACTTTCACGCGGCAGCATTGACATATATTTATATAAAAATTTATAATCTTCATTTGTTAGATGAAACTTGTTCTTTTGAGTTTCAGGAAAAATAACTGCTTTAAGAATATTATGAAATGTTTCGAGTGATATATAGTTTTTGTTGCTGAAATCAAATGGTTTATTAATTAAACTGTCTTGTGCATTTAAGTAACCAATTCCTTTCAATGTTCCTTGTAAATCGAATGAATAAGTTTTTTTGTTGCATTGTTCTGGTTGATGATATAAAATTTTCTCACCATCATAAAATGTAATTGGGTTTGTGAATCGATTTTCTTCGATAGAAAGTGGTACAAAACGATGAATAATTTTTAAATCCTTAAAACCTTTTTTGTGTAATTGTTCGTTTAAATATTCCTGTCCTAAAAATTCATACAAACGGTTGTAAGCATCGTTATCGCTGACTAAAAAAACTTTTTTAATGTAATTTGCAATTGAAGGTAAACCATTAACTGATGATGTGTCAATTGTAACTTTGGCTTGACTTGGGCGAACGCTATCAATTTTTAGTGATGTATATTTTGTTAAACCTTTGATTTTTAATTTGTTAATCTTTTCTAATGCCAGAACAGAAAGTGGAAGTTTAACTGTACTTGCTGGATAAAAATATTTTTTAGGATCAACATTAAATTTATAAGTAGTGAATTTTGGATAATTATTTTTATCACGATTAATTTGTGTGTAAATAATTTGTACTTCAAAAGAATCAATATTTGATAATACATTTGAAAAATATTGTGGGTTTTGTTTTAGAAGTTTTTCAATTAAGTTATCCTGTGCAAATGAAAAACTATTTAAAAATAAAAAAACAATCGTAAAAATAATTTTCATATTAAACCTTTATTAATTCTTTATTGCTTTACGAACAAAACCATCTGCTTTAAGCAAACGAAGTTGCGCTTCATTATAATCTACATTTGCAAGTATCATAACAAGTGCTGTTTTAACATGTCCCTTTGCCTTCTTTAAATATTCATCAGCTTGTTCATAAGTAACGCCAGTTATAGTCATTACAATTCTTTTAGAGCGTTCTTCTAATTTTTTGTTTGTCATTTGTAAATCGATCATCATATTTTCATATACTTTTCCTAGCCGAATCATTGAAGCAGTTGTTAACATATTTAAAACTAATTTTTGTGCGGTTCCACTTTTCATTCTAGTTGAACCCATTATAACTTCAGGACCAACATCAACACAGATTGCAACATCAAGGCCTTCAATATTAAAAGTTGAACGAGGTGTACATGTAACATATAAAGTTTTTGCACCAAGCTCTTTAGCCTTTTTAACAGCACCAATAACATAAGGAGTTCTTCTGCTTGCTGCAATACCACAAACCACATCTTTATTATTTACTTTTGCTTTTAGAACATCAGTTGCACCATTTTCTTCATAATCTTCAGCACCTTCTTGTGCGCGAAACATTGCCTCCTTTCCACCCGCAATGTAGCCTTCAATTAGTCCATAAGGAGTTCCATAAGTTGGTGGACATTCAGAAGCATCTACAACACCAAGTCTTCCACTTGTACCAGCTCCAAAGTAAAGTAATCTTCCACCATTTTTAATCGCATTAACTATTATTTCTACAGCTTTCTCAATAAAGGGCAATTCTTTTTCAACGGCGAACGGGACTGTTTTATCTTCGTTATTGATTATCTTCAAAATTTCAGATGTTGATGCAAAATCAATATTCATCGAATTTTTATTTCGTTGCTCTGTTGAAAGTGCGGCAATTTCTTCAAATAATTTTTTTCTGTCTGTCATAATATTGTTTCTATTTTTAATTATTATTAATGCTAATTCGTGAAATTCGTGTCTAAATATAATATTAAGTGAACACATATTTTATTATAACAATTTGCAATTCTTAATTCGCAATTATCAATTATTAATTTTTATCCCAAATCCAATTGAGTATTCAAATTCAACTATTCTATGAAAACCATATTTCTCATAAAAGGCAATTGCATTTGTGTTTCTTTTTCCAACTTCTAAATGTAAAGCAGTAACATTCAATTCTTTGAGTTTATTAATAAAAGTATCAATCAATTTTTTGCCAAAACCTTTTCCTTGTCCAACTGGTAAAATATCAATATGTAAATGAGCGGGATAATTTTGAAACTCAGTTTTAGGTTTATGCCCATTATGAATTAATCTGATTATTCTTGCATCGGCAGATGAATCATTTTCATCTGGT
>CAZVBT010000133.1:0-2722 GCA_964625385.1 uncultured Melioribacter sp.
ATTTCTGATGAACATAAAGATAAAATTGTAGATTTTAGAAATTATGACAATAACGGCAACTGGTATTTGTTACTTGATGAAGCACACAAAGGGGATAAACAGGATAGCAAAAGACAATTATTTTATTCTATTTTATCACGCAATGGTTTTATGTTTAACTTTTCGGCAACATTTACCGATCCAGTAGATTTTGCAACCTGCGTATTTAACTTCAATCTTGAAAGATTTATTCAAAATGGTTACGGGAAACATATTTACTTAGCAAAAGCAAATGTGTCTTCATTAGATAAAAAAGATGATTTTACAGAAAAGCAAAAACAGATTACTATACTAAAAATTTTGATCTTACATACAATTATTAAAAAAAATAAAAACAATATTGGAAAATTCTATCACAATCCACTTATTCTTACACTTGTAAACTCTGTAAACACAGAGGATTCCGATCTGGAATTGTTTTTTAAAGAGATAGAAAAAATTGCAACCCATTCTATTGCTGATGATGTATTAAGCCTGGCAAAAGATCAATTGATTGATGATTTAAAAGGTGAATGTGAGTTTGACAATCACAGAATAGTTATAAACCAGGATATGATTATGTCCATTTCTATGGAGGATATTCTTGAAAATGTATTTCATACAAAAGCTTTTGGAAAGATAGAGGTCTTAAAAATACCTGGCAACAAACAGGAGTTGATCTTTAAGCTAAAAACGAGCGATAAACCTTTTGCCTTAATCAAAATTGGAGATATTTCAGAATGGATAAAAAATAAATTGCAAAGCTATGAGATCATAGAACGATTCGAAAATGAAAGCGTTTTTAAAAATATAAACAAAGATGATTCTGATATAAATATTTTAATGGGTTCTCGTGCTTTTTACGAAGGATGGGATAGCAATAGACCCAATATCATTTTATATATCAATATCGGCAAAGGTGTGGATGCAAGAAAATTTGTGCTTCAGTCTATAGGCAGAGGGGTACGAATAGAACCATTGCCACATAAAAGAAAAAGATTGCAATTTTTATATAATAACAATGAAATAGAGAAAGAAATTTATAATGAAATTAAAGATAAAATTAATTTGATCGAAACTCTTTTTGTTTATGGGACAAAAGCAGAAAACTTAAAAGAAATTATTGAAACCTTAAAGAATGAAAAACAGGAAGAACTTATTGGGGATCTTTTTGAAATTAACCCAGATATAAAAAATAAACTGCTTTTGCTTCCTGTGTATAAAGAAAGCGAGAAAATATTAGCCGATGAAAGCTTTACCTTAAAATTCGAAGTTCATCCTGATGATTTTAAAATCACAAAGGAGTATTTTCACTACATAGGGGATAAGGTTGCTTTGGTGAAATACGATTGTCAGCCAAAAATTGTTGCTAAAATCAAAGAAAGTTTCATAAAAGAAAATGAATATTATAAAAAAGATACAACAATTTCAGTAATTCGGAAACCTGAGTTTGTTCTTAGAAAACTTATCAATCATTTTTCAATTAAAAGGAAAGAGTTTAAGGAGTTTAAACAATTAGAAAATGAGATCATCCATTTTAAGCAAATAAAACTAACAGAAAAAAGACGAGAACAAATCGAACAAAAGATAAAACAGGTTTTACATTACAAAGAAAAAGACGAAAAAATTGCAGAGGTTACTCAGAAAATACAAAAAGAACCATTAAGGACTTTAGAATATGTAAAAGAAATAGAAAACATTACCAGAAATTATGTAAGTGAGGCAATTGTAGATTATGGAGAGAATAATACGATAAAATTTAAGTATCTTCAAAATCATTATTATCTGCCAGTTGCACTCGCTGAAGATGAGAAATTAAATTATATAATGCACGCTATCAAAACAAAAAGTGAAGTGGGTTTTATTAATGAATTAGAAAAATATATACAGGAGGAAAATAACTTTTTCAAACAATTTGAATGGTGGTTTTTTTCGAAGATTGATGAAATACTTGATGATGTATATATCCCATATTATCAACCAAAAACCAATAGAATTGAGAAGTTTAAACCGGACCTTATTTTATGGCTAAAAAAGAAGAATGAGTATACGATTTTATTTATTGACCCAAAAGGGACTGAACATACAGATGGATATAGAAAAATTGATGGATATAGGAGAATATTTAATTGTAAAACTTTTTCTTCATCGGGTTATAATATTTATATAAAATTATTCTTTAAAACAAATAATATTGCAAATGTTTTGGAAGAATATAAAAATTATTGGTTTGATAATTTAGAAAATTTAGCGAATGCAATAGATAAATAAAAATTAACTGAATTAATAAAAATCAGGGATGGTTTTTATTGTATCATTTCCTATTTGTAACAAACCTTCTGTTTATATCACCACACTTAGACATGTTGTTGTGCGTAAATAATGTTGACACAATTTCATTAAAATAGTATTACACAAATATTAATTAATTTAACATGTAATTGGTTAGGATATTAGCCTACATTACTTCCATACAGGAGTTTGAATATGGAACAAAAAGTAAATTATAAACTGATTAAACCTTTGATTTGGTGGGGGTAAGATTTTGATGAATCAGGAATTAAAAAAAATGAAAACTCATCATAAAATAATACTTGGTGATAGTCGTCAAATGATCGAACTGCCTGACGAATCTGTGCATCTTGTAATAACTTCCCCCCCTTATTGGCAATTGAAAGATTATGGTTCAGAAAAGCAGATTGGG
>CAZVBT010000134.1:0-3641 GCA_964625385.1 uncultured Melioribacter sp.
GCTTTTAAAGTTTCTTCCTAATTCATTATGAACTTTTTTTATTTCTTCGACAGCAGAAACGCCAACATTTTTAATTGCACTCATTCCGAAAATTATTTTATTACCTTCAACATCAAATTTAACAGAAGGATAATTAATATCGGGCGGTTGGACTTTAACTCCAAGTTTTCGACAGTCTTCTAAAAGAATGGTAACTTTTTCAGTATCGCCAAATTCATTCGAAAGATTTGCAGCAAGAAATTCTTCTAAGTAATGTGCTTTTAAGTATGCTGTTTGATAAGCAACAATCGAATAAGCAACTGAATGACTTTTGTTAAAGCCATAATTCGCAAACTTATCAATTACATTAAAAATTTCTGATGATATTTCTTCTGAGATATTATTTTGTTTAGCGCCTTCAATAAATTTTTGTTTTTGTTCAGCCATAGCCTTCAAATCTTTTTTACCCATTGCTCTTCTTAAAAGATCTGCTTCGGCTAAAGTCATTCCAGCTACTTTATTAGCAATTTGAATTACTTGTTCTTGATAAACTATAACTCCGTATGTTTCTTTTAATATTGGTTCAAGAACTGGATGCAAGTAAGTAATTTTTTTTCTTCCATGTTTACAAGCAATAAAGTCATCAATAAATTCCATAGGTCCAGGGCGATAGAGTGCATTCATTGCTGAGAGATCTGCAATACTTGTTGGTTTTAACTTTTTCAAATACTCACGCATTGGTGCACTTTCAAACTGGAATACTGCAGTAGTTTGACCACGACTAAAAAGTTCATAAGTTTTTGGATCATCTGTTGGAATGTCATCTATATTAATAGTGATTCTACGATTCTTTTTTACAAGTTCAATTGTATCACGAATGATTGATAAAGTTCTTAATCCGAGAAAATCCATTTTAAGAAGTCCAGCTTCTTCAAGATCTTTCATATTAAATTGAGTTACAATTGCATCATCATCACCATAAATAGCAAGTGGAACATGATCACTAACATCACCTGGAGTAATTACAACGCCAGCTGCATGTTTAGATGCATTTCGATTCATTCCTTCAAGAACGCGTGAATATTTAAGTAGCTCTTGCATAACAGGATCATCAGTTGTGTTTAGCCATTGCAATTCAGGTACTTCTTTTAATGCTTGATCAATTGTAAAAACTCTGCCAAATTTTGAAGGAATCCATTTTGTTATATCATTTACTTTGGGAATAGGAATTTTCAAAACACGAGCAACATCACGAATTACAGCTTTAGAAGATAATCTATTGAAAGTAATAATTTGGGAGACAGAATTTTCACCATATTTTTCTTTTACATATTTAATAACTTCTTCACGTTGGTCATCGGCAAAGTCAACATCAATATCTGGCATTGATTTACGGGCAGGATTTAAAAATCTTTCAAACAATAGATTATAATCAAGTGGATTAACATTTGTGATACCTAAAGCATAAGCGACTAAACTTCCAGCTGCACTGCCACGACCAGGACCAACCGGAATTCCTTTTTGTTTTGCGGCGTTAATAAAATCCTGAACAATTAAAAAATAACCGGCGTAACCCATTTTATTAATAACTTCAATTTCATATTTGAAACGATCTTCAACTTCTTTTGAAATAGTTTTAAATCTTCTTTGTAATTTTTCTTCGGCAAGTTGAACAAAATATTCTTCTAAAGATTTTGCATTTGAATTTTTTGGAATTGGAAACTGCGGAAAAAGATGTCCATCATTTACAATTTCCAAATTAATTTTTTCTTCAATCTCTAAAGTATTTTCAACAGCACCTTTAAATTTTTTGAACACTTCTTTCATTTCATCAGCACTTTTGAAGTAAATTTCCTGAGTGCCATATCTTAAATCTCTGTAATCAACATTACCGGTTTTATCGCCAAGACATAATAAAACATTGTGCGGAATTGCATGTTCTTTTTCTATGTAATGAACATCATTAGTTCCAACAATTTTACAATTAAGATCTTTTGCTAATTTCGGTACACCATCAAGCAATGGTTGTTCTATGTCCATTCCATGATTTTGAATTTCAAGATAAAAATCATCACCAAACAATTCTTTTAACTTAATTGCAATTCGGCGAGCTTTTTCATAGTCGTTATTTATCAATGCTGATGAAACTGGTCCGGCTGGACAAGCAGATGTGCAAATTAAGCCTTCACTATGTTTTTGTAATACTTCGAAATCAATCCTTGGTCGGTAATAAAATCCTTCGAGATGACCAATTGTTGTAAGCTTAATTAAATTTTTGTAACCTGTTAAATTTTTTGCAAGCAAGATTAAATGATTGTAATGTTTTTTCTTTACACCAAAATCTGGTTCATCACCTTTTTTATCGAAGCGTGTTCCATCAATTACAATATAAGCTTCCATTCCAATAATTGGCTTTATTCCCTCTTTTTTTGCTTTTTTATAAAATTCCCACGCACCAAAAAGAACTCCGTGATCTGTCAATGCAACAGCATGCATATTATGTCTCTTTGTAGCTTCTATCAAAGCTTCAATTGTTGCAGCTGCATCTTGCAAACTGTAATGTGAATGATTATGTAAATGAATGAAGTCAGACATTTTTAACTAATGTATAATTTATAATTGATAATTGACAATTGACAATTGACAATTATTTTAAACCAGTGTGACCAAAACCACCAGAACCACGGTTGCTGTTTTCAAGTTTAGATGCTTCAATTAATTCAGCTTTGTAAACTTTTGAAATTACCATTTGAGCAATTCGGTCACCTCTTTTAATTATAAAATCATTTTCTCCAAAATTAAAAAGTATAATTTTAATTTCACCGCGATAATCTGAATCTATTGTTCCAGGTGAATTTAAAATACCGATACCATTTTTAGCAGCCAAACCGCTTCTTGGTCTAATTTGAATTTCATATCCAAAAGGAATTTCAACCATTAAATTTGTCGGAACTAAAACAATTTTCCCTTTTTGAATTACAATTTCACTCTCAACAGCAGCACGAATATCTAAACCACTGCTTCCTTCTGTTGAATATTTGGGTAATGGTATATCAATAAATTTATCATCAATTCGTTGAATTTTTATATTAATTTTTTCCATTATTTTTTTTCCGTAGAGTTTAGGCAAAAATAATAACAAATTAATTTTTTGAAATATTGACTTTAAAGAAACTTTAAGGATTATTTTTCTTTATAAATAATCTGAGAAATGAAAAGATTTCATTTTTATCAACCACTTTTGAAAAATAAAGTGCAGATAAGAACGTAATCAACATAATCATTTTTGAAAATATTTTTAATCCATAATTAAAATAGATGTAGTAATAAACGAAACAATAAATAAAAATTAACGTTAAAATTATTCCTACTTTTTTAAACTCATAATTTATTGGATAAAATTTCTGAGAGAAAAAATATAAAGCAACGGCCATTACAAAATAAGCCGCAAATGTTGCAAAAGCAGCTCCCATAATACCGAAAATAGGTATAAACATAATATTGACTACAACATTTACAACAGCTCCTGCAAAAGTTACAATTGGAAAATATTTAGTTTTTTCTTCTATATAAATTCCTGCTTGAAAAACATAATAAACACCATTGAAGAGATAACCAAGAAGCACTAATGGAACAATTGGAAGACCACTTAAAAATTCTTT
>CAZVBT010000135.1:0-17459 GCA_964625385.1 uncultured Melioribacter sp.
GAAGCGCAACAACAACAATACGATATTCTATTCCAAATGTCATCCTGAGCCCGTCGAAGGATGACAATCGACAGACCCGACAAAGTCATGACCAGAGTAACAATATACAATCAGTCATTGCGAGCCTGTCTGACGACAAGACAGGCCTGCCTGACCGGCAGGCATGCGAAGCGAAGCAATCAAATTTTAAGCAATCAATTCAACAAAATGAAATTTATAATGATCAAGTTTATGTAACACTCAAAGTTTACGATATACTTGGAAGAGAAGTTGCAACACTTGTAAATGAATACCAAAAACCAGGAAATTATAGTTCTGAGTTCAGAGCTCTGAGTTATGAGTTATCCAGCGGTGTGTATTTTTATAAGTTGCAAGTGGGAGATTATATTGCAGTAAAGAAGATGATGATATTAAAATGAAGTAATAAAGATTCCGCAGTATAAATTTTGTTAGGAACAAACTTTTTTACCTAAAAATATTGATATTTTTATTATATAAAATAGGCGGCCAAAATGAATAAAATATATCGAATTATTTTAGTCTTTTGGTTTAATCTATCAATAATTTATTCTCAATGGGTAACTCATCATCAATCTGTTTTCCAGCCAGACATTCCTAAACCATCTTTGGGATCTTCATTTATTGATCCAAAATTCGGAACAACTATCATACGGATAAGTAATGCTCGATTATCAGGTTATGTTGGCACTGTTCCACAATATTCGAAGCGTCAAGCATGGAATGCTGATGAATCTCGTCTGCTTCTTTTCACTGGAGATGGAAAAGCATTATTATATAATGGAAATACTTATCAATTCATTAAAGAACTTAATGGAGTTAACAGCGACGATATTTTCTGGCATCCTGAAGTGCCATCAACTTTAATTTTTACTCAAGATAATACACTGGTTTCTTATAATATCAACACAGAGAATTCAGTTATTATTCGCACTTTTAATGAATATTCATTTATCAGTACACGAGGAGAAGGAAACTTGTCTCGTAATGGTCGTTATTTTGCATTTGTAGGAATGATTTATGACACTACAACTCAAGAAACTATATTCAAAGATCTTCTAGTATACGATTTAACCACAGACAGTGTAATATCAAAAATTCATTTGCCATTAACATTAACAGATTTTGATTGGGTCTCAATTTCTCCATTAGGTAATTATGTGGTTGTTGATTATGCAACAAATAATGCAGGAAGGTTCGAGGGGGTTGAAGTGTATGATAGAAACTTTCAGTTTATCTGGCAAAAACCATTAGGGGCTGGGCATAGTGATCTTGGAATAGATGCTAACGGAAATGAAGTGCTTGTAATGGCTTATTATGATAGTGGAACTAACAGTAACTTCATAAAAAAATATTCCCTAGCTGATGGAACAGAAACTTCTCTGATAGAATTATCCTGGCAGTTTGATTTGCATATTTCTTGTAGAAATTATTCACGCTCTGATTGGTGCTTTGTTAGTACTTTCGATAATGAAGCAAGGCTCACAGACGATAGCCTTTCGTGGATGCCCTTTGAAGATGAAATTTTTGCGTTGAAGATGGATGGTAGCGGTGAAGTGCAACGTATAGCTCATCACCATAGCCGTCGATTTTCTCCGACAACACCAGATCGTGACAATAGCGTTTACTGGTCTGAACCTCATGCAACGGTTGATTATCATGGTAGACGTATTATTTTCGGTAGCAACTGGCGAGAAAATATAGAAATTGATTCCAGTGTTGATAGTTACATTGTTGACTTTCGTAATTGGGTTGGTGTTCGAGAATTTATTGGTCAATCGCAATATGATTTTTATCTTTCTAAAAACTATCCGAATCCATTTAATTCTTCAACAACAATTCACTTCTCAATTCCTCAGAGAGGATACGTAATGCTAAAAATCTTCGATGCGCTTGGCAAAGAAGTGTCGACGCTGATTGATGGAGAATTAAACCCAGTCGAGCATTCGGTTATCATAGATGCAAAAGATTTATCAAGCGGAATTTATTTCTATCAGATTCGAGCAGGTGAATTTTCTGAAACAAAAAAGATGTTGCTACTAAAATAGTCTTTAAATGAAGTTGGATTTATCAAAATAATAAGTATCTACTTATTAAATTAATAAGTTAAACAAAGAGAATTCAATTTTTATATTATTTTTTAACAAAATATCAAGATTATAAGCGGTATTATTTTTGATTAATCAAATACATGCAAACACCAATAACTTTCATAGATGGAATAATCATACTTGCTTACATTATCGCTGTTTTAGCGATTGGTTTATCTTTGAAAAAGAAAAGAGATAAAAACCTTACTGATTATTTCCTTTCAGGAAGAAATTTATCTTGGTTTGTTATTGGTATTTCTTTATTTGCAACAAATATTTCCAGTGAACATTTTATTGGCTTAGCTGGCGGCGGCGCATCTCGCGGTTTAGCTATTGCTCAGTTTGAATTAATTGCTATTTTCTTCTTGATTTTACTTGGCTGGTTTATTGCCCCTATCTATCGTAAATCTGAAATATTAACAACACCAGAATATTTAGAAAAAAGATTTGATTCATTAAACAGAAAATTTTATTCAGCACTTTCAATCTTTACATATATCTTTACTAAAATTCTAGTTACTCTTTTTGCTGGCGGCATTTTATTCAACAAAATTTTTGGATGGAGCATTTTCACTTCTTCTATTATTATTATTCTTTTAACTGGGATTTATACAGTAGTAGGAGGCTTTTCATCTGTTGTACGAACTCAAGTTTTCCAAGGTATTTTGTTAATACTTGGAGCATTTCTTTTAACATTGTTTAGTTTGAATGAAGTTGGTGGTGTTTCTGGTTTAACTAAAAGGTTACCTTCGGATTATTTTCAAATGTTCAAAGATATAAATGATCCTGATTTTCCATGGACAGGAATAATTTTCGGTGCGCCAATAATTGCCTTTTGGTATTGGTGCGCAGATCATTATATGGTGCAAAGAATTTTAAGTGCAAAATCTATTGAACATGCTCGTGTTGGTACAATTATTACATCATTCTTAAAAATTTTGCCTTTGTTTTTATTAGTTTTACCCGGTTTAATAGCAATTGCGCTTTTCCCCGAAGTAAAAGGAGATGAAGCATATCCGTTATTACTTTCAAGTGAAATTGTTCCAGCAGGTGTTAAAGGAATTGTGATTTCCGGATTTTTAGCTGCTGTAATGTCTTCTCTTTCTGCTTCGTTTAATTCAATAGCAGCACTTTACACAATAGATTTTTACTTGCCAAACCATAAAGATGCAAGTGAAAGAACACAAGTGCTAGTTGGCAGAATGGCAACAATTGTTGTGATTTTCTTAGTAATTCTTCTTGTCCCTTTTATAAAATTGATGAATTCTCATATTTATATTTTCTTACAAAGTACCCAGGCGTTTATCAGCGCTCCGATTAGTGCAGTTTTTTTATTTGGATTTTTATTAAAAAAGGTTGATGCTAAAAGTGCATTATATTCATTATTTATTGGTGAATTTATCGGTCTTTTAAGATTTGTTTTAGAGTTTATGTTCAATAATGGATTGATTGCAGGTCAATTTTTACTTCCCTTTGTTAAAGTGAATTATCTTCATTTTACTATATATTTATTTCTTTTTACATCATTTTTAATTTTTACTTTAAGCTACATTTTCCATTTAGGTAAAGAGCTTCAAAATTCAAACTTTTTTGTTTTTGTGAATTCAAATTATTCATCTATAGACAAAGGAATAATTAATATATCAAAAACAAGATTACAATTAGTTTTTTCATTTTTAATTTTAATAATAACAATAAGCATATGGTATTTATTCATATAAATAGTAACTTGTTAAAACAAGCTATCAATAAACAAACAAAAACCAAACAACAGGAGGAGCTATGAAAAAACTGTTAATAGCTATTTTCTTTATAGCGGCAGCTATGCAGGCACAAACATACGTCTTTCAAAAAATGGATAGTTCAGTGAAAGACAATTGGTGGGATATGAACAACATGTACAATAATCAAGGTTCAGCAACTGCCAAATTTGATGTAGAAGACTTTACAGCCGACAAAAAAGAAGGCACTGGTTCTGTAAAGGTAAGTTATGTAATCGGTGCTGGTGAGGGCTGGGGTGGTTATATTGTAAGAACAAGTAATCCACCAAGACAACCAAATTCACCATACGCAAACACTTATCTTGATATATCAGCTGGAACCAAACTAAGCTTTTGGTATAAGGTAACTAAACCAGTAGTTACAACTCAACCCGGTTCCGTTTTTATGGAATTCAAAATAGGTGATTATGATTCAGAAGGTAAACGTGACCTTTGGTTTCGTGAAATGACAGATGTCAACTTAGCTGATGCATCTGGTCAATGGAAACAAGTAGTAGTGGATTTAGACCCGTTCAAAGATGGTGGCGATAAATCAAAAGAATGGGCATTACAATTTGGTGATGGAGACCGTGAAATTCAATTAGATAAAATCAAATCTTTTGAAATTGCTTTGGTTTATATAACCACTGGTTCAGGTACAAATACTCCAACAGCAAGTGGTGAAATTTTATTTGACGGTTTTGCTGTTGAAGGTGATAGATACGCACCACCAATTTTTAATTTTGATAACCAAGCATCAGCTTTCGGAATTGACGATATGGGTTGGGCTGGTGCTGATGGCAAAGGCACAGTTGCATTAACTAACGAATCAACAGACAAAGTAGAAGGTGCTGGTTCATTAAAATTTGATTACATGTGCAATGCTTCTCAAGATTGGGGTGGTTTCGTTGCTTTTGATAAAGCTGTTACCCCACCAGCAAAATTTGATGAAAGAACAGGCCTTATTCTTTGGGTTAAAAACTTAAAAGCAATTCAAAGTGCAAAACCTGAAAGGGCAATGTTAAGAGTATTTATTTTTGAAAATAGTGCAGGTCAAAATGAAGAATGGATTATAAAAGTACCAATTGATTTAAGTAAAACAAGTGACTGGCAAAGATTTATATTGCCATTTAAACAAGGCACGTTGCCAAACGGAGATCAAGATCCACCAACTGACGCTTTTGGTCCTAAGTCAAATAATGGTGATAAAACCTTCAATCCAGAAAAAATTACAAAAATTCGTTTCGAAATTTTAGCAGCAGGTGCTGGTCCACTTGCAGGTCCTAAAGGTGAAAAACTAACAGGAACTTTATTATTAGACATTATGCAACAAACAGGTTTCCAATTTGCTGATAAAACACCTCCTGCTGCACCAGCTGTTACTGTAGTTAAAGGAACATATTCTAATTTAATTACCTGGACAGATGTTCCTAATGAAACAAACGAAAAATACAATATTTACTATAGCACTAAACCAATTACAGATGTAAATGCTTCTGGTGTTCTTGCTCTTAAGTTAAACGTTGGTGAAGGTGTTCAGGTTTGGGAACACTTATTAAGAGCTCCTCAAAATGATCGTGATGAAACTTATTACTACGCAGTTAACTGTGTTGATAAACCGGGTAATGTTGGTGCTCCAACTAAATTTGGTCCAATAACAAATAAAGCAAAAGGAATTCCAACTTGGGCTTTAGTTACTCCAAATTTCAAGGCTGATGGTAATTTAAATGAATTTACAGGTGCTGGTATTAAACCTTTTGAAATGTATCCTTCAAAAGGAACGGCAACAGTTGTTCCCGGATTTACAGTAAAAGATGATGCTGATAACTCAGCAGAAGTTTACGTAGCAATTGATAAAGAATATATGTATGTAGGTGCTAACATTAATGATGATGTAGTTTATGATGACCCAGGATATTATCAAAGAGGAAATTCTTGGGCTCTTGATGCTCTTGATTTAGAATGGGGATTCTACGATCTCAATACAGTTAAAATGCATACTTCATATCAAAGAGGTAAAAACCCGGATTATCATTTACGTTTCAACAAATTAAGATTAAGAAACGATCACTGGACAAGTGAAAAAGATTCATTGTTATTACCTGGTGCAAATTATTACTGGCAAGAAAAATTCCCAAGTGGTTATGTAATTGAAGCTAAAATAAAATTAAATGATTTAGCAACATTAAGAAAGAATAAAGATGCTGTTAAAGATACTATCTACGTAAAGAAAGGTTACAAAATTCCATTTGATATAGTTATTAATGATAACGATGGAGCAAATGGACCAGAAGATTGGAAAAACAGAGAAGGAATGATTAGCTGGGGACCATTCAATAATGATGGTGGCTGGCAATATCCTCAAAACTTAATGTACACCTGGTTGGGCAATGATGATGTGGTTCCTACAGATATTGAAGAAACATTACCATTTGCATATTCTCTTGAGCAAAATTATCCTAATCCTTTCAACCCAACAACACAAATTAAATATTCATTAGCTCAAGCTGGTGTTGTTACATTAAGAGTATATGATATTCTTGGTCGTCAGGTTGCTGAACTTGTTAATAAACAACAAGAAGCTGGTAATTACACTGTTAATTTTGATGCTAGCAAATTATCAAGTGGTGTTTATATCTACAAGATTGAAAGTGGATCGTTCAATAGTGTAAAGAAAATGATGTTAGTAAAATAGTTGAGTTAAATTGGGCTGCTGAAATATGCAGCCCTTTTTTTGAATAAATAAAACAAGGAAATGACTATGTGCAAAATAATTACAAAGGAGATTTCAAAATTTAACCTTTCGATTCTGATGATTTTACTTTTCGCTTTTGTAATAAATATGGAACTGTTTGGAGGCACAACTGGAAGAATTGCAGGTAAAATTCGCGATAGCGAAACTAAAGAAGGAGTTATTGGTGCTAGTGTAGTTATTAAAGGATCTAATTTCGGTGCGGCTACAGATCTTGATGGTGACTTTTATATTAATAATCTTCCTCCAGGAAAATATACAGTAATAATTAGCTCGGTAGGTTATAACAAATTCACACTAGAAAATGTTATTGTTAGAATTGACTTAACTACAAGAGTTGATATTGATTTAGTCCCTACATCTGTAAGTGTTGGTGAAGTAGTAATTCAAGCAAAAAGACCATTAATCACAAAAGATTTAACAGCGTCATCGGCAATAGTTTCATCAGATGAAATTAAATTAATGCCTGTTGAAAACATACATCAAGTAATTAATTTACAAGCTGGTGTTGTAAATGGACATTTTCGAGGAGGTCGCTCTGGCGAAGTTGCTTATTTAGTAGATGGTGTAACTGTAACAGACGTATTTAACGGTGGTATGTCTGTTGAAGTTGAAAATAGTTCAATTCGTGAAATGGAAGTTATAAGTGGTACTTTTAATGCTGAATATGGTCAAGCAATGTCTGGTATCGTTAACATCGTTACAAAAGATGGCGGATCTAACTATGAGGGAAATGTATCCGCATACGTTGGAAATTACTTTACATCACATACTGATATTTTTCAAAATCTAAATAAGTTTAATTTACAAGGACCAAGAGATTTTCAAGTTACGCTAAGTGGACCAACTAAAATATTGAGTAATTTAAATTTCTTCATAACTGGTCGTTATTACAGAGATGAAGGCTCGATGTATGGTAGAAGAATTTATAGAACGACAGATGATAGACCTGTTTTTCCTAATCCTGCCGATCAAAAAGTTTGGATTGATACTCACACTGGCGATAGTGCATGGGTACCTATGAACCCTTACGAAAAATTTTCTTTTAACGGAAAATTATCTTATGGATTTTCTATTTGGAAATTTAGTTATAACTTTTTCTGGGATGATAATTGGAGTAAAGGATACGACCATAGTTATAAATGGACACCCGATGGTATAATGAATCATTATAGAAATAACACAATAAATAATTTGCAGATTTCGTTTTTACCTTCTCAAAGTACTTTTGCAACTTTAAAATTTTCTTCAAATCTTCATAAATACTGGGGTTATTTATACGAAGATGAATATGATAGTAGATACGTTGAACCAAATCAGGGAACACCATACACTGGTTATACATTCAGACAAGGTGGAAATCAAACAGATAGATACAGAAGACATACTTTAACAAATATTGTTCAGTTTGCAATTGAATCACAATTAAGTAAAGAACATAAAGTAAAACTTGGAGCAGAAGCTCGAATACATGAAATTTATAACAGCTGGAAAACAATTAGAAACTTAACCGAAGGTCAAATAGATTCAACCGGAAAACCAATTTTTACTCTTGGTTATTCTGATCCTAATACAAAATTCAATCAAAGTTACGTTAGAAAACCATACGAAATTTCTGCTTATATTCAAGATAAAATGGAATATGATATTATGATTATAAATGCTGGTGTTCGTTTTGATTATTTTAATTCAAATACAAATTTACCAGCGGACATAAGAAATCCATTGAATAATCCTAATTTTCCAAAACCAAATGAAAAAAGAGATGCTGAAGCAGAATATCAAATTAGTCCACGTTTAGGTGTTTCTTTTCCAATTTCAGACAAAGGTGCAATACATTTTTCATATGGTCACTTTTTCCAAATTCCATCATTTGAAAATTTATACAGCAACTATAATTACATAATTGATCAAACAACATCTTTATCATCAACTGTTGGAAATCCGGAATTAAAAGCTCAAAAGACAGTTAAATATGAACTTGGATTACAACAAGTTCTCTTCCCAAATGTATCTATAGATTTATCAGTTTATTACAGCGATATAAGAAATCTTCTTGGTATGGAAATCTTAAAGACTTATGAAGGATTTTTATTCGGAAGATTTGTTAATAGAGATTATGGCAATGTAAAAGGAATGATTATTTCCTTGGATAAAAGATTTGCAGATTATTTTTCTGCTAAAATAGATTATACATATCAAGTTGCACAAGGTAATGCTTCAGATCCGATGCAAAATTACTACAACAATCAAGCAGATCCACCAGTTGAAGGAAATAAAAAAGTTGTTCCTCTTTCATGGGATCAAACACACACATTAAATATTGCACTTACAGTTGGCGATCCGATGGATTGGACAGCTGGTATAGTAGCTAGTTATGGTAGTGGTGCACCTTATACAGAAGACCCAAGATATACAAGAGGATTACGCTTCGAAAATTTAGGAAGAAAACCAAGTACTTTAAATGTTGATTTACGCGCAAATAAAGTCTTTAAAGTATTTGGACTTAATTTCAACACATTTTTACTCGTTTATAATTTGTTCGATATTAAAAATGAATATGGTGTGAGTGCAACGACAGGTAGAGCAGGAGTTGACTTGAATACCAAATTTGCAGCACCAATTGTTGGTATGAATACAATTGAAGAATACTTAAAAAATCCTGCAGATTATTCAGCACCAAGAAGAATAAGTATTGGTTTCAATGTTAACTTCTAAAAAGAGAAAAGAGAAAATGGAGCGAATAATGAAGAATAGAATTTTAATACTAATAACCCTGATGTTTGTTTCAAATATAGTTTTTTCGCAAACAGCAGAGCAAATACAAAAATATTTAAAAGAACCAATGGGTGATAAAACCTATCGTAAAAAAGGTATAATGGATGGTAACCGTATCCGAACACTTTTTTCAAACGATGGACAAATAGGATATTGGCCAGATAGACCATCAGGTGAATGGCCAAAAGGAACCGGACATAACTATTTAGATGGATGTACACCAATAGTTACTGCTTCAGTTTTAGCACCAATGAATCAACAAATTATTCACCCAGCTCAAACTTCATATCGTGAAGAAGTTGATTTTAACCCTACAACAAATGAACTTTGGGTTACAGAACCTGTTCCGGGTTATGCAGCTCCAGGAAGCGAACAACCAGCAATTAGCACAAAACCAAAAACTTGGCCAGCACAATGGCCACGCTCTCTTCCAAATACTGATCCAACCTGGGATGGTTTTTGGTTTGGTTACTTTGGACGTGGTGTTCAAAATGCTGATTTCGAAACTTTCTATGTTATAGATGATTCAAGAGATCAAGAATTTATGCGTGCGCCTTATGGTTATGTTCCTGTTGCCGCTTATCCTGAAAGAGGTGGTTTAGGTATTCGTGAGGAAATTCGCGGTTTTCAATGGTCTCATGTTTTAGCTGAAGATATTATATTCTGGCACTTTGATATTGTTAACATGTCCGACGCAAATTATGATACAACTTATTTTGGTTTTTATTGTGATACCGGAGTAGGTGGTGTTGATGATAATGGTGATGATAACGCTTCTTATAATACAAAACTTGATATTGCTTACGCATTTGATGCTGATGGCATTGCACCTCCAGATAATTGGAAAACCGGTTATGTTGGTTATGCTTTCCTTGAATCACCTGGCAATGGTTTTAATGGAATAGATGATGATGAAGATGGAATGATTGATGAAAGAAGAGATGATGGAATTGATAATGATGGCGACTGGGTTGCATATACAGATGTAAATAAAAATGGTAAATGGGAACCTGAAGAACCTTTAAATGACGACTTAGGAAAAGATGGTGTTGGTACTTATGATCCTCAATATACAGGACCTGATGAAGGTGAAGGTGATGGTAAACCAACACCTGGCGAACCAAATTTTGATGCAACTGATAAAGATGAATCTGATCAAATTGGTTTAACAAGTTTAGTAATTGAAAGATTATCGAACAAAGGACCAAGTGCTATTTGGCCAAAAAATGATGAAGTAATTTGGCGAAAAATGAACTACGGTAGTTTTGATACTTCTTTAACTAAATCAAATATTCAAATTTTGTTTGGTTCAGGTCCATTTCCTCTTAAGATTTACAGAAGAGAAAGATTTTCCGTTGCTTTAGTTTTTGGAAATGATTATGAAAATATGGTATTCAATAAAGAAACTGTTCAAGATATTTATAATGCTAATTATAATTTCTCTAAACCACCTTTGAAGCCAACATTAACTGCTATCCCCGGTGATAAAAAAGTATTCTTATACTGGGATAATATAGCAGAAAAATCTTACGATAACTTTTTACGTAAATTCGATTTTGAAGGCTACTTGCTTTACAGAAGTCAGGAGCCAGAATTTAATGACATAAAAGTTATAACAGATTCAAAAGGTGAAGCTAAATATTGGAAACCAATTGCACAGTTTGATTTGAAAGATGGTATTAAAGGACCCGATCCGATTGGAATTAATGGTGCTCATTTTTGGAGAGGTAATGAATCCGGATTACAACATTCATTTGTTGATACAACAGTTGTAAATGGTTCAACTTACTATTATGCACTTGTTGCTTATGATCAAGGAGATCCAAATTTTGGAACAAAGGGTTTAATTCCAACAGAAACAACAAAAATAATCACACAAGATTTTTCAGGTTCAATTCGCTTTGTTGATATAAACTGTGCTGTTGTAACACCGAATGCTCCATCTGCCGGTTATAAACCTCCGCAGGTTTTAGGGGATGTTTCAAAAGTTAAACAAGGAATAGGAACTGGAAAATTAAATTTAGTTGTTCTCGATCCGCGACAGGTTAAAGAAAGTGCTACTTATAAAGTTAGTTTCCAAAGTGGTGGAACATATCCTAACTATAAAACAACTTCTTACTCAGTTACAAAAACAATTAATGGAAAAGAAGAAACAGTGTTTGCTAAAGTTGATTCTTCTCAATTTAGCAAAGGTCAATTCAGTTCACCATTTGATGGTCTAGTACTTTCTGTAAGTTTAGATACAATGGGTGCAGTCAAGACAAAAGGATTTGTAAAAGGATTCAGCAATATTGATGTTTTAGTTGCACCAGATAAATCTTCACCAACAAGAAATGTTGCATGGCCTGCTGATTACGAAATAGAATGGCTGCCGGATGGACAAACTTATACAACTCCTTTCCAAAAGTTAGTTGTTCCGATAAAAGGAAAAAATATTACTGAAGGAAGAGATTGTGATATCGAAGTATTTGATAATGATAAAGATGGTAAACTTACAATGGGAGATGATATTGTAATTATTGAATATGTAAATAATCAATTTAGATTAACGTGGCGTGTTCAATTAAGAATACCTGCTGCACCAATGTGGGCTGCACCACGTGCTGGCGATGTTTTTAGATTTACAACATCACGACCATTTAAAGAAGGTGATTATTTTGAATTCAGTACTAAAGGTGCAATGGTTGATCCTGAATTAGCTAAAAATTCGTTGAATAAAATTGCAGTTGTTCCAAATCCATATATAAGTGCAAATGCCTGGGAAAAGAGAAATCTTAATCAAACAGGACGCGGTGAAAGAAGATTAGATTTTATTCATCTTCCGGTTCAATGTACAATTAGAATTTATACTATTTCAGGTCAATTGATAAAAACCTTAGAAAAAGTAAATGGTGCCGAAGATGGAACTGTATCTTGGAATTTGATAACTGATGACGGAACGGATTTAGCTTATGGACTTTATATTTATCATGTTGATGCACCGGGTATCGGTGAATACATTGGCAAATTTGCGATAATTAAATAGGTGCGGAGAATAATATGAAAAGAATAAATTTAATTTTGATGTTATTAATTAGTTTTGCTTTAGTTAATGCACAACAAAACTTTGTATCAAATGTTTCTAAAAGAGGAACAACAGCCGCACCATTCTTATCAATAAGTCAAGGTGCAAGAGCTTCAGCAATGGGTAGTGCTTTTGTTGCAGTGGCTGATGATCCTTCAACAATTTTCTGGAATCCATCAGGTATTGCTAAAATTCCCGGTGGTTCTGTTGTATTTGATCACACAAACTGGATTGCTGATATAAAATATAATTTCCTTGCGGCTTCTTATAATCTTGGTGATTTTGGTGCAATCGGTGTTTCTTTCTTGTCTTCTTCTATTGAAGATATGGCTGTTAGAACTATTGATAGTCCCGAAGGAACTGGTGAAACATTTGGAGTAACTGATGCTTATTTCTCTGTTGCTTATGCAATTAATCTTACAGATAATTTTGCAATTGGATTTAATCCAAAATTTGTAATGCAAAAAATCTGGAGAACAACTGCATCAGCATTTGCAATTGATCTTGGTGTAATTTATAGAACTCCTTTTGATGGAATTATGCTTGCTATGTCTATTTCAAATTTTGGAACAAAAATGAAATTAGATGGAAACAGTACTTTAGTTCTTTATGATCCAGATCCAAACAGCACAGGTAACAATGGTCAAATTCCTGCTTATCTTCAAACAGATTATTGGGAGTTGCCACTAAACTTCAGAGTTGGGTTATCGTATGATCCTATTAAGTCTGATATGCATAAATTAACAATTGCTTTTGATGCATTGCATCCAGCCGATGATTATGAAAGTATAAATGTAGGTGCTGAATATGGTTTTAATGATATGTTCTTTGTTCGTGGTGGTTATAAATCTTTATTCTTAAAAGATTCAGAAGAATCATTTACATTTGGTGCCGGCATTAAACAAACATTTATTGGAAATGTTGCACTTAAGATTGATTACTCTTATGGTGATTTTGGTAGATTAAAAAATGTTCAAAAATTTACTGTTGGAGTTAGTTTTTAAATCCGTATAAAATCATGGTGCCTCCTAGATTCGTTACGGGAAATAAAGGGTGAAAGTAATTTCACCCATTTTTTCATAAGGAGTTGAAATGAAAAAAAACTTTCTTTTCTTCCTATTATTACCAATTATAATAACATTTTCAAAAAATTATAAAGGTGCTGAATATAGAACTATAGATTCATTTCTTTATGGAAGATTTGAAGCAAGTTTTAAGGCATGTGGAAAAGAGGGGACTTTAAGCACAATGTTTACTTACTTTGATGGTTTAGAAAATGATCCTTTCAGCACAAGCAAATGGAATGAAATTGACATTGAAATTTTAGGTAGATATAAAAATGATGTTCAGTTTAATACAATCACTCCATCTATAATTAATCATGTACGTCACCATTTTGTTGATTTTAATCCTGCAGAGGATTTTCACACATATGCAATTGAATGGACACCAGATTATGTTGCATGGTTCATTGACGGAATTGAAGTTTACCGCCAAACAGAAGATTTTGTAAAATCATTAACTCATCCTCAAAAATTGATGTTTAATGTTTGGCTGCCTAATTATCCAAATTGGGTTGGTATTTGGAGAGATGAATTTTTACCTGCATTTACTTATTACGATTGGGCTGCTTATTATTCTTACACTCCAAACAATGGAAATTATGGAACGAATAATAATTTTACTTTACAGTGGAAAGATGATTTTAATTCATTTGATGAAACACGATGGGAAAAAGCAACTCATACCTGGGATGGGAATAACGCCGATATGTTGCCAGAAAATATCATATTTAAAGATGGAAAGATGATTTTATGTTTAACAGACAAAGTTGATATTGGTTTTATAGATAAAAAAGCTCCCTCTGTAATTTATGTTCAAGCTTTGGATGAGTTTAATATTAAAGTTTTGTTTTCAGAAGAAGTTGATAAGCAGTCTGTTGAAAATATTTCTAAGTATAATCTTGTTGGAATGCCACCGGTAAAAAAATCAACTCTTTTGAATGATAAAAGAACAATTATACTTGAAGTCGAAAAATTAGATTTACAAAACTTACCTATGATAATTTTTAATTTCGGTATAAAAGATTTATTTGGTAATACATCTTCAATGCTTGCAAGAGCAATTTTACCACCACCTGTTTTTAAGTTCCCGGTTAAAATTAATGTTGGAGGAAATTCTTTTAATGATTTTATCTCTGATAATGAATTTAAAACAGACACTTCGAAATATGGGTTTATGGAAGGAAGCAAAGCTGAAGCAAGTGACAATATAATTGGTTCAAATGATGATTACATTTTTCAAACAGAAATAAATGGTTTGGCAAAATATGTTGTTAAAGTGCCAAATGGTAAATACAGAATAAAGCTTTTGTTTGCTGAAAATTATATTCAAAAAATTGGTGAAAGGGTTTTTGATGTTTTCATTCAAGGTAAAAAATTAATTACAGCTTTAGATGTTTTTAAGGAAGTTGGTTACAAAACTGCATTAGAAAAAACATTTGATAACATAGAAGTAACCAATTATATGATCGAAATTCACTTTGCAGCATTGATTCAAAGACCATTAATCAATGGAATTATTATAGAGCAAATAGGAACAGATATAGGTAATGCAGAGGAAATACCAAATGATTTTATTTTATATCAAAATTATCCAAATCCATTTTCCGCTAGCGGCAAATCTTCTTTTGGCGGAAGCCCAACAACAACAATAAAATATACAATACCGTCTGTCAACCTTCGACGAGCTCGGGATAACAATCGACAGTCCCGACAAAGTCGAGATCAGAGTAATAATATACTATCAATCATTGCGAGCCTGTCTGACGACAAGGCAGGCCTGCCTGACCGGCAGGCAGGCGAAGCGAAGCAATCTAATTTAAATCAATCAATTCAACAATATGGAATTTATAATGATTTAGTTCATGTATCATTAAAAGTTTACGATATACTCGGGCGAGAAGTTGCAACATTGGTTGATGAATATCAAAAACCGGGATATTATAGTTCTGAGTTCAGAGTTCTGAGTTCTGAGTTATCCAGCGGTGTGTATTTCTATAAACTTCAGGTTGGTGAACTTATTCAAGTAAAAAAAATGTTATTAACGAAATGAAATATTTTGGTTTACATAAAACTATTAAATAGATAAAAAAATTATTTCAATTATAAATCAAAAAACTTGTTCAACAAACTTTAATTGGCTTTCATAGTTTATTATAGCCTTATTAGTCATTTAACTTTTCAATCCCACAAAATTTTATTTAAACAAAAATTAAAAAAGCTTTGTCAAAAAAATTGTTATTTTACAATTGAATAATAAATCTTGAGGAAAAAATGAAAAGACAATTATTATTTTTATTAATAACAATTACTTCTTCATTGATATTTATTTCTTGTGGAAGTTCGGTTGCACCAATTAATTGGCGAAGTAATCAGATTACAATTGATGGCAGCTCAGAAGATTGGGGAACAGAGTTAAAACAAATTCCTGATCAAAAAATCTGGCTTGGAACAACTAATGATGATAAGTTTTTTTATTTATGCATGGTAACAGAAGATAGAATTAAAGCAATGCAAATGATGAGAAATGGTTTAATAACTTGGTTCATTCCTGAAAATGAAAAAGATGCTGGCTTTGGTATTAAGTATCCAATGCCGAATAAAATGCCCAAAAGAGAAGAATTACAAAATTTTGGTAATATGAGTCGTGAAATGTTTCAACCTGAAAATTTAATGAAGCTTGTAGATATGTTTTTAGAAAAGCAAAATGAATTTCAAGTTTTGAATATTGATAAATTTTCTCTTTCTTTATTATCACTTCAAAATAAAGATGGAATAGAATTAAAGCTTGGTTATAAAGACAATAAATTTGTCTATGAAATGAAAGTTCCATTAGCAGTTCACGAAGATTATTCATTCCAAATAGCAGCATTGCCGGGCGAAGTTATTAAAATAAAGTTTGAAACCGAGCAAAATGAATTAAGTGGACGCGGGCAAGGATTCGGAATGATGGGTGGAAATCGTAGTGGTGGAGCTCAGGGTGGTCAAATGAGAAATATGCCCGGTGCCGGCATTATGCAATCTTTCGAACCGCTTAATTATTCAACAACTATAAAACTTGCTTTGCCAAAATAAAAATTTAATGTTTGGGTTTGATTTATCAAGCCCTTATTTTTTGTAGTCATTATGATCCCGACGAAGTCGGGAGAAGCAATCTCAAAAAAACAAAAGAGATTGCTTCACTCACTTCGTTCATTCTCAATGACTTAATTTGAATTTTTTATCAATGAAAGTCATTGTTATAAGTGTAATCGGTGTTCAATTTCTTTATAAAGTAATTTTTCAAACAACCTTTTGCACCACCAAGCTTTTAGCGTTTATTAAATTAATAAATAGAGTTATTATTTTAATAAATTGCATCCACTCATATGAAAGTTAACCTAGATAAATCATTAGAAATTTTAAATAAAACAAAGAAAATAATATGCTTAGTTTAACATTATGAGGCACAAGAATTGCAAAACCTAAAAATTCAAATTGATGTTTAACAAATCTGGAGTTATGAATGGCAACAGGTACTACTTCTTCAACAAATGTTAAAGCAAATAACAACGGGCAAAATTATACATTTGCTCTTACTATATTGACTTCACTTTTTTTTATGTGGGGATTCATTACTTGTTTGAATGATATTTTAATTCCACATTTAAAAGCAGTTTTCACATTGAATTACACACAAGTAATGCTTATTCAATTCAGTTTTTTTACTGCTTATGCAATTATTTCACTTCCATCAGGTATGTTGGTAGAAAAAATTGGATATAAAAATGGAATTGTAATTGGATTAATAACCACAGGTATAGGTAGTTTGCTTTTTTATCCCGCTGCCGGTTATCAGTCTTTCATAATGTTTTTAGGAGCATTATTTATTTTAGCAAGTGGAATAACATTACTTCAGGTTGCCGCAAATCCTTATGTAGCAATTCTTGGTAAACC
>CAZVBT010000136.1:0-2993 GCA_964625385.1 uncultured Melioribacter sp.
TCTCCTTTAATAAATGTATGTAAACCCAAATCAATTTCAACTGTAATTGTATCGCCATCATAAACATCTGTAACTTTAGCTTTGTAATGATACAATGTTTTTTCCATTTCAATCTCCTATATTTATTTTTGAATTAATTAATTTCTACTCAAGATGAAAAATAAATTAAAGTTAATATCATTTCAATTACTATTGCTGTTTATATTAAGTACAAGTTCATTCCCTCAGATAAAATTCAAATCCATAAATGCTGGTCTAACTATTGGTTCAGTTAGTAGTAATTCACCTTCGTTTACATCATTTGGCGGAATGGTATCCACTGATTTTAATCTTTGGTTTACTGATGAAGTAGCTTTTAGATTTGGTTTTGAACACTCAAGAAAAATCGAATATTTTTTACCTGAAAATAGAACGAATAAAATTTACCCATTTATAAACATAATATCTTTAACATCTTTAATTAATCAAAACATATACAAATTAGTTTTTTTAGAAGAAGGTGTTGGTTTAATTTTATTGCGAGATAAAACCTTCAGCGATAGAAGTTATTGGGAATATGGTGCAGATTTTTTTCTTGCATTTGGTTTAGATTTTAGAGATTCAGATAGTTATGGTACTAAATTAAGTTTAGAATACAATTACGGTTTAACACTAAATGAAACAAATGTAAGTTATAACCTGATAGCTCTCCAAATAAACTACTACTTCAGATTATAACTTATACAAATCTCTCATCATCTCTTCAAATTGTTCAAAATATAAAGCTTGATCAGCATCGCTTAAAGCTTTTGGAGGTTCTGGATGAAACTCAACCATAATTCCATGAGCACCAACTACTTTTGCAGCTTTAGCAAGCGGAACAACTTTATCACGAATACCAACAGCATGCGATGGATCAACAATAATTGGCAAATGAGTTAATTCCTTCAAAACAGGCACTGCACTTAAATCGAGTGTATTTCTTGTTGCAGTTTCAAAAGTTCTAATACCACGTTCACATAAAATTACTTGTCTGTTTCCATGTGCTAAAATATATTCAGCTGAGTTTAACCATTCTTCTATTGAAGCACTTAAACCACGTTTTAACATTACTGGTCTATGGCATCTACCTACTTCTTTTAACAATTCAAAGTTTTGCATATTACGAGCCCCAATCTGAAGAATATCAGCAGTCTTTGCTACTTCTGCAACCTGATCAATACTCATTACTTCTGTAATTACAGGCATTTGATAATAACGACCGGCTTCAACTAAATAATTTAAACCTTCATACCCCAAACCTTGAAAACTGTAGGGAGAAGTTCTTGGTTTAAAACAACCACCACGCAAAATATGAGCACCATTTTCTTTTGCTTCTAATGCACACTTCAAAATCATTTCTTCATTTTCAACAGAACATGGACCCGCAATTACAATAAAATTATTTCCTCCAATTTCAACATCGCGTACCTTTATTATTGTGTCTTCTGTTTTATAATCGCGGCTTGCAAGTTTATAGCTTTTGGGTTTTCCCTTTTTTACTTGAACATCTGGAATTGATTTAACTTCTAATTTTTTCTTTTTACTTTCTTTTTCAATTTCATCTTCTATTTCACTAAAAATTTTATGGTATTCTAATTTTGTCCTTTCCAATTCTTGAGATGGATAACTTCCAAGGACTTTAATGAATCTTGTGTAGTGACCGAGTTCATCCATCATCTTTTTTATATTTTCATCTTCAATGTTACCTTCGAAATCAAGATAAAACATTTCTTCCCATGGATTTCCTAAAATTGGTCTTGATTCCAATTTTGTAAGATTTACTTCATATTTTCGAAAAACACTCAAAGCATCAACAAGTGAACCGGGTGTATGAGAGGTTGCCATTACAATTGATGTTTTACTTTGAATTCTTGGATCAACTTTATGAGGTTTGCGTGATGCAATTAAAAATCTTGTATAATTATCCTGCTGGTTAGCAATTTCTGTCTTTAAAATTTTCAATCCATATAAATTTGCTGCTTCTTCACTTGCTATTGCAACAAAGAAAGGATTTTTTTCTTCACTTACTTTTTGAACAGACATTGCAGTATCAGCAAAATATTCTATTGCCGCTTTAGGTATTGATTCAAGAAACTTACTACATTGAGAAACTGCTTGATGATGAGCATAAACTTTCTTGATTTTATTAAGTGGAATATCTTCAATACCTATCAAACAATGTTTAACTTGAAATCTTTCTTCACCAATAATTGATAAAGTTGTATGTAGTAAAACATCATACACTTCATTAATTCCACCACTTGTTGTATTTTCAATTGGTAGAATAGCATAATCAGCTTCCCCTTTTTCAACACATTCAACAACTTCACTAAAAAGCTTTTTGAATACAAAACTTAAATCATAACCAGAATGAGCAAAAAACTTTTGAGCGGCTAAATAACTATAAGAACCTTCAATACCTTGAAAAGCAATTTTTATGGTTTTGCCCTTTTCGCTTTTATTCAATTTTGATTGAACAAAATTTTGTTGTAATCTTACAGAGTCTTCAATAATTTCATAAAATATTTTGGTTACATAATTAGAATCTAAATTTTTCTTCTTTGCTAACTTAACTAATCTTTTTAATAAATCAGCTTCTCTAATTTGATCTCGGATTGGGCTACTTAATGATTCTTTTGCAATAATTACTTCCTTACTGAGTTCTCTTCTTTTAGAAAGTAATTCAATTAAAGTTTCATCTAATTTATTTATTTGTTTCCTAACTTCGGGTAAATTCTTTTTCTTTTTCATTTTATAATTTTTTTATTATTTGGATTGTGAAACTAAAAAAAAAATAAAGTTAAATAAAGATTTTCATGTAAGTATTTTCTAACTTGACAAGAAGGTCTTATTAATTTAGTTTTGAATTGTGTTTTAACAATGTGTAAGGAGTCATATATGTCAGGCCAATCAAGAAGAGATTTCCTTAAAACTTCCGCAATAATTTCTACAACAACTTTAGGATTAAATAG
>CAZVBT010000137.1:0-2531 GCA_964625385.1 uncultured Melioribacter sp.
CCAGCATCAGCACTCAAAGATAAAAGAGTTGAATATTATTCAAAGAGTTCTCAAAATATTTCTTTGTTTAAAGATTTAGATGGATTAATCAATAAAACATTAATTGATCAATATTTTAATAACAAAACATTATCGAAAGAAGAATTAGATTTTGCCCGGCTTGGTGTTGATTTTACAGGATTCAAAGTTTCTGAAGATGAAGGTATTAAAGAAGAAGGTTATGGTAATTTAGTTCTTGCTTATCTTTTTACATTTTTGCTTTACATTAGTTTATTGATGATTGGTCAAATGACTATGCAATCGGTAATTGAAGAAAAAAGTAATAGAATTGTTGAAGTTGTTCTTTCATCTGTTAGTCCAACTGAATTAATGACAGGAAAAATAATTGGTGCTACATTAACTGGTATAATCCAAATGGCAATATGGCTTTCCCCTATCATCCTTTTAATGTCAACAACAATTTTTGTTTTACCAAAAGAACTTTTATTTAGTATAAATGCAAGTGTTATAATTTATATGTTAATTAATTTCTTTGTTGGTTTGTTAACATTTATCGGATTATTTGCAATGCTTGGAGCAATTTTCGATAATCCACAAGATGCTTCAAGCGGAACAATGCCTGTGATGATGTTAATTATAATTCCATTTTTTATTGCTCTTTCAATGATGGAAGATCCAAATAAACCAATTGCTGAGATTGCGTCTTTATTTCCTTTTGCTTCAATTATTGTTATGCCTGCAAGAATGACTTTAGTTGGTGTTCCAACCTGGCATTTAATATTAGCTGTTGTAATTAATATTCTAACATTCGTTGCAATTTTTCCAATCGCAGGAAAGATTTATCGTGTTGGAATTTTAAGAACTGGCAAAAAACCCAAATGGAGCGAAGTTATTAAGTGGTTAAAATATAAATACTAATGTCAATTGCTAATTGCAAATTGCTAATTGATAATTTTAATTTGTGTTTATCTGTGATTTAATTATTAAACAATTAAACTTACAAGTTATTATGAAAGTAAAAACTTAATCTTGAATAACAAACAACACATTTAACTTTTAATTACTAATTTGCAATTAGCAATTAAAAAGAATTATGGACAACAGCTCAGAAATATTTACCTCTTTAGTTGAAAAACTAAATAAAGATTTTTCACTTGAAAGAAATAATTTACCAGTAAATACTGATTTTGAATTATTAAAAAAATTTTTCACTGAAAAGGTAAAAGAACTAATGTCGAATAATTATAATAGATTTTTGAATAGTCTTTACAGAATTGATGTTGATGAAACAAAAGTTACACAAATACTTCATTCAAAAGATAAAACCACTATTGCCGAAAAACTTGCTGATTTAATAATTGAAAGACAATTACTGA
This sequence comes from uncultured Melioribacter sp., assembly GCA_964625385.1. GTDB lineage: Bacteria > Bacteroidota > Ignavibacteria > Ignavibacteriales > Melioribacteraceae > Stygiobacter. The sequence continues at coordinate 1,377 of CAZVBT010000137.1, forward strand.
GAGTAAAAACTCAACTTCTCTATAAACTAAACAAAAACAAATAATTTTTTCTCCTCAATTTCTCTCTTTATTTTTGAATTAAAAATTAGAGTAAATAATGTCTTCAAAAATTCTCAAAAAATTTCCCATCATTGATTACGTTGCAATAATTTTCGGTTCAGCTATAATGGCAATTGGAATAGGTGTTTTCCTGGTAGATGCTAAAGTAGTTCCCGGCGGTGTTAGCGGTTTAGCAATGGCTTTTCATTATTTGTCAGGTAATAAAATTCCTGTTGGTATTTTAATTTGGTTCCTGAATATTCCATTATTTATCTGGGGCTTGAAAGAACTTGGAAAAGAATTTGGCTTGAGAACTTTTGTTGGTTTTTCTTTAAGCTCTTTGTTTATTGATTTTTTCCGTGGAGACTTTCCGGGTTTCAGTTATGTGCGTCTTCAAGACTCTGAGACTGTTCAAGACTTGTTAAAAAATGATTTCTTGTTTTTCATTTTGATTGGTGCTGTTTTAGTTGGTGTGGGCTTGGGCATCATATTTAAATTCAAAGGTACAACTGCAGGCAGCGATATTGTAGCGTCAATTATGCATAAACGTTTTGGAATTAAACCCGGTCAATCAATTATGATGATTGACTTTTTTGTTATTGCTCTTGCCGGACTAATCATAGAATTAAAAGGCCTTTCTCCTGAAAAACCTGCTTTATCATTAACCTTTTATGCTTTATTTCTTTTGTTTGTATCTTCCAAATTAATTGATGCAATAATTGATGGATTCGATTATGCACGTGCTGCTTATATTATATCTGATAAATTCAAAGAAATTGAAGAAAAAATTTTACATGATTTAGGCAGAGGAGTTACTGCTGTTGATACACGAGGTGCTTTTAGAAATGTTGAACGTGAAATGCTTTTAACCGTTGTTCCTCTTCGTGAAGTATCTCGCTTAGTTGATTTAGTAAAAGAAGTTGACCCACATGCTTTTGTAATTATTTACAATGTTCACGAAGTTTTAGGCGAAGGATTTAGAAGAAGAATTTAATTTGGCACAAATATGATAAATGCAAATAATGAATTATTAACTCAGCAAAAAATTAGAGAAATAGCTTACGCTTTTCAATCAAGTAGAATTTTATTAACTGCTTTTGAACTTGATCTTTTTAC
>CAZVBT010000138.1:0-15594 GCA_964625385.1 uncultured Melioribacter sp.
AAGCAAATATTTTATAGTCATAGACAATCAATCTATTTTACATTAGAATTATGAATTTCGATTTTCCTTTAACATCTTAATGGATTTTCAAACTAGTTCTTTTATTGGTAAATTCGTTTATAAAAAAATAATCAAATGATACTAATAAAATATATACTGCGTAATCATATAATTCCATTCTTGTTTGCAAATGTTGTATTAATATCAATTTTTCTTCTTCAATTTTTAATGAAGTTTGCCGATAAATTAATTGGTAAAGGATTAGAAACAATAATTATAGTTAAACTGATTATTTATAATTTAGCATGGATGGTGGTTTTAGTTGTTCCTATGGCTGTTTTGGTTGCAACTTTAATGGCTTTTGGAAATATGTCTCAAAACAATGAAGTTGCTATAATGAAAGCAAGTGGAATTAGTCTTTACAAAATGATAATTCCACCTTTAATTTCATCTATTTTAATAGCAATATTTTTGGTTTATTTTAATAACAGAATTTATCCTGATGCAAATCATGCAGCAAGATTATTAATGGAAGATATAACGAGAAAAAAACCAACTCTTTCTTTAATTCCCGGTGTGTTTTCTCAAGATGTATCAAGTTATGCAATTCTTGCAAGAGATGTAATTCAAGAATCCAATCAGTTAAAAGATGTTACTATTTATGATTATTCTAACCCACCGAAAGTAAATATCGTTACTGCCAAAGAGGGGAAAATTTATTTAGTACCTAATCAAAAAAAATTAATTATGGATCTTAAAGTTGGCGAGATACATGAATCTGATACTTACAGAAAAAATGTTTATAGAAGATTAAGATTTAATCATCATAAAATAGCAATGCCGGCAGATCAATTTACATTTGAACAATCAACACCTGGCGGACCACGTGGTGATAGAGAAATGGGTGCAGCACAAATGCTTGCTATTGTTGATAGTATAAATAAAGTTCAGTTATTGTATCAAAAAGAATTAAATGATAAGATAGATCAAATTATTGACAAAAATTTCATTTATATACCAATTGATACTTCATCGAATAAATACATCTTTATTAAAGTTGAGCAAAGATTAAGAATGTTAGAAAATAGTTTTGCTGATGTGCTAAACAGAATTGAATACAATCGTAAAGAAATTAATCGTTATATGGTTGAGGTTCATAAAAAATATGCTTTACCTGTAGCATGTATAGTATTTGTACTAATTGGTGCACCGCTTGGAACGATGACAAGAAAAGGTGGAATTGGAATGGCATCAGGAATAAGTTTAGTTTTCTTTGTTATCTACTGGGCTTTTCTGATTGGTGGAGAAAAACTTGCCGATAGAGATTTAATTTCACCATTAGTTGGAATTTGGAGTGCTAATTTTGTTTTAGGACTAATTGGAATTTTTCTGCTAATCAAAACAACAAAAGAAAAAGTAACTTTGAGTTTTGATTTAATCACCAAACTAATTCCAAAATCGTGGAAATCATTAGATGATCAAAATGAAAATAATTGATAAATATTTAATCAAGCAATTTTTATCTACTCTTTTTTTCGCTTTAATTTCTTTTACTTTGATTTTTGTTATTCTTGACATGATGGAAAATCTTGATGATTTTATTGATGAAAAAGTTAATATAAATATTGTTATTCAATATTATGTTGTTTTTATACCTGAGATAGTCAGATTAATATTACCTATTTCAATTTTACTTGCAAGTTTATTCACATCCGGAAAAATGGCAAACTTAAACGAGCTGACAGCAATTAAATCAAGTGGAATAAGTTTATATCGTTTCATGTTGCCATTTATAGTTGTTAGTTTTTTTATTAGTCTGTTGAACATTTATTTCAGTGGTTATATTGTACCACATGCAAATAAGCATAAAGTTTTTATAGAGCAGACATACATGAAAAAAGGATTGGTGCATTTTGGAAGTAATATTTTTTTTCAGGATACTAAAACAAAAATTGTTACAATAAATTTTTATGATATTTCTTTAGGGCAGGCAAATCAAGTAAGCATACAAGATTTTGATTCTTTTGATAAAACTAAAATTATTTCAAGAACAGATTGCGAACGAATGTTATATGACACAACTAAACATTCATGGATTGCTTTAAATGGTTCAACAAGGGTTTTTAATGATTCAACCGAATATTTAGAAAATTTCACTTCAAAAGAGTTTAAAGATTTACATTTCACTCCTGATGATGTAATAAAAAAACAACGCAAACCAGAAGAAATGACATTAAAAGAGCTTGATGAATTTATTAAAGAGCAAACAAGAACAGGAAATATTTCAACTAAGCTTGAAATTGCATATCACTCAAGAATAGCTTATGCTTTTTCAAATATAATTGTAGTGCTTTTTGGTTTGCCAATTTCTTCAAATAAAAGGAAAAGCGGATTAGCAATTCAATTTGGAATTAATATGCTTGTAACTTTCCTATATTTATTCTTTATGAAAATTAGTCAAGCGTTTGGAGAAAATGGAATTTTACCACCTATCATAACAGCTTGGGTTGCAAATTTTATTTTTTTAATTGCTGCTATTATAAATATTAAATATGCAATGAAATAATTACTTTGAAACTAAGTTAAAAACTCCATCCCAACTTTTATCAGGTGGATTTTCAATTAATATTTTACAACGATTTGCATAGATGCTTGAAGTTTTATCCTGTGTTTCATTCAAACTCTTTTCAAATAATTCTTTAGCCAACAGAAAATTTTTTTCTTTATAGTTTTTATGAGCTTCAAAGTAAATTTTAAGAGATTCATACTTTTCTTTTGCTTTATTATCATTAACAAAACCGATTAATTCATAAACGCAAGTTGGTTTTTGTTTTCCTTTTACTCGTATTAAATCCAATTCCCTAACAAAAAAATCATTTTTAATTATTTCATATGTCGATTCGCCAATCATAATTTGAGTATAATATTCTTTATTGGCACCTTCAAAACGAGAGGCAAGATTAACTTCATCTCCCATTACAGTATAATTTTTATGTTTTTCACCGCCAACATTTCCAACAATTGCATATCCTGTATTAATTCCTATTCTAATCTGCAATTTTTTTTCACCTTTAGATTCCCAATCTTTTGAAATTAATTTCACTTTTTCTTGCATTTCAATTGCAGCTTTACAAGCTAAATATGCATGCTTATTTGTTTCAATGGGAGCTCCCCAAAAAGCCATGATTGCATCACCAATGTATTTATCGAGCGTACCATTATTAGCAAAAATTATGTTTGTAAGTTCATTCAGTAATAAATTAATAAAATTAACTAATTCCTCCGGCTCTTTATTTTCTGCAAAAGATGTAAAACCAACTATATCGCAAAACATTGTTGTAATATTTTTTCTTTCACCGCCTAATTTAATTTTATCTGAATTTGATATTAATTCTTGCACTACTTGTTTATTTACATATTGTGAAAAAATGTTTTTAATAAGTTGTGACTGTTTTCTTTCTTTCAAAATATAGAAAGTTGTGCTACCAAAATAATTAACCAATATTGCCACAATTAAAGGAATAATTTCTATCAAGATTTTTTTGCTGACGAAGAGATAAATTCCATATCTATAAACGCCATAAATTATTAATGCAATAATCACAAGATTTATAATTTCCAAAAGTGAATTCATTTTTGTTTTTACTTTTCGGACATAATATGTTGACCAAAATGATAGAGCAGATAAAAGAATTAATAATAAAATTTCATTTTGCTTTTTGATTTTGGTTATGAAATCATCATTTAATATGTTATTAATTGCATTTGCATGAAACTCAACTCCATACATAATGTTGGAGCCTTTTATTTCACTTAAAGAAAAAGAAGTGGCAAGTAAATCTCTATCTTCAGGCATAGTAGAGCCAATCAAAATTATTTTATCTTTTATTTTGTTAACAATTGCTGTATCATTTTTCATTAACTCATAATTATTAAGCTGAGTTTTGTAATCTATTTCATCTTGTGTTTGAAAATCTTTATCATCAATAACATCAATTAGTTTAATTGTTGGAAATGTATTATTAGGTCCGTAAAAATTTATTAAGAAAGTATAGTCATCAAATTTTGGAATTTTTTTATCGGCAAGTAAAAAATACTCATCACCATTTTTAGCAACAAAATTCTTATTTAGTGATAAATATTTATTCAGTATTGCAAACCCAAAACTCGGTACAATTTTATTTATTGATGTAACTTTAACAGATGGTAAATATCTGCGATAAACATTGTCTAAATCAGGGACTACTCTAACTATTCCTATCGAACTATCAGCATTGAAATAAACATTTTCAAAATTATAATTCAATTTGGAATCATAAAATGAGTATAAATTATTTGATTCAAGCTGTTCATTAATTTTACCGGCTAAAACAACATTCCCGAATTTTTTTATTGTTGAAATTAATTCTTCATCATTCTTTTTATTGAATTGATCAAATGTTGACATTAAAACATCAATGCCAATAACTTTTGCACCAAGCCTATTTAAATTTTGAATTGCTTTTGTAAAAATTTTTCTATTGAGTGGATATTTTCTTAATTCAATGGGAAGTTGATTAAATGACTCCTGATCAATTGTGCATATTGTTACTGATGATCTATCTTTTATATTAACTTGCCCTCTTTCAGAAAATCTTTTGTCAATTAATTTTAATTCAAGTTCTTTTAATGAGGAAAGACTAAATAGCCAATCTTGTGTTAAAATCAAGGAGATGATTAATACAAAAATAAAAACTGCAAATGAAGAAAAAGATTTTTTCATATAATTTTTTCTTCATTAAATATTTAACCTGGTAATTAAACCAATAATTGAATTTGTTGATTTATCTGGAATGCGAAAAACTCTTGCTTGAAATGAAACTACAAAATTTTCTAACAAATTATAATTAGCCAAAAACTCGATTGATTGACGCTTGAAGTCACCAAAACTTGGACTTATATTTCCATTAAGTGTTAATTTGTTATCAAGTAAGGTATATTTTCCGCCAAATGATAATGAAAGGTAATTAAACTGATAACCAAAATACTCAAGGTTGTTATAAATAACTCCAAATGTTGAAACTATATTTTTATCCCAATAACTTGTAACATTAAATGAAATATTCGACGACCTCGAATCAATATTTTGAACTGTATTAATTTCTCTTGAAGAATTTGAAAATGAAAATGATGTTGAATGCTTTATAAAATAAAAAACGTCGTAAGATAAGAGCAAAGAAATTTTACTGATTGTTTCATCAATAGCATACTTTCCAAACTGACTACCCTTATAATCTAATCCATTTTTGTTATAATTATTAGAGTAACCTAATGTTATGTTTGGAAAATTCATTCTCGGGAAAAAAGAAACTGATGCACTATAAGTTTTATATTTTGTTGTAGTCAACTTCGTGTTCTGTAAATTATCTTCCAAATTTTCATAACCCAATGATAAAAATAATTTATTCTCAAGCATTCTGATTCTATCGGTGATATTTATTCCTTTTACATCTGTTTTTAAATAAGATTGGCCAAATGACTGGTATTCATTCCCTCTATAAATATATGATGCCTTTATGTTATTGTAAAAATAATTTAATGATAATATAGATTCAGCACCAAGTGAAGATAATTTTTGAAGATTCCATGGGCCTAAGTTTTGATTAACAGTTATAAACTTACCGATTAAATCTCTGATTTTTTTTACATCCTTCGGATCAACATCGAAATCTTTATTAGAATTAAATATTGAATCAATTTGTGCATCGGTTAAAGTTCCGGGTGCAATATCTTTATTTAAAATACTTACTGCACCTTGAGTTGTAAATAAAATATTGTTGTTATCGAAAGCTAATTTCAAATCGCTACCAAGAACTACATTTTCTTTTGGCTTGGTTCCAAATTCAATTGAATTCTTGTCATCAACAGCATGAAAATAAGTAAATCCTAATTGAAAATTTTCACCACTTCCAAAAGAAGGGCGAATTGCGAATAATTGTCTTTTAAAAGTTCCAAAAATAACTTTACCATAAGGAGCGTTATATTTTGATTGATCTATAGAAATAACATCGTTGGATAGTGGAACATCATTTGCCGAATATGTTTGCAGTAGTTTACCCTCAATTTTTCTGTTTATTTCACCATAACTTGTTTGAAGATTAAAAAAACCTAAATTCAATTCACCTGAAAAACCTCTTACACGTTTACCTTCAAGAATCAAATTTGATATTTTGGGAAAATTATCTCCAAGTTTTAAAGAAAGTAATTTCCCATTTTCAATAGATAAAGAATAACGATTAAAAGGTTGTAAATTATTTTTCTCTTCACTTGTGAAATATGTGTTCCCATAAATTTTCCAATCGTTGTATGATGAATTAAATTCTGCAAGGATATTTTTATAAAGAATTTGTTTAGCATTTGTGCTTTCATTTCTTGCTTCAGCTTTAATTTGACCATTATACTTAAATTCATTTTCATTTGCTTTAGCTATTTGTTGAGAAACAACTTTAAAGTTTCTTGTTAGTGTTGTAATAATGTTTCCATCTTTATCAAATATTTTTATTTCAAGTTTGGATTTATCATTTATAGATATATCATCAATTTGTTCTTTAGTAACAGTAATCAATTCCTCATCATAAATTGCTTTTGATGAAATATCTAAATCATTAAAAAATATTTTTGTCTTTGCTATATCTATTTTATCTGAAGCATTGACAAACGAAACTGAAATTAAGAAATCATTCTCTGACATGATTTCGTTTTCATCAGGACTTAAAATAATTACTTGATTTGATTTTTCTGATTTTGACGAAACTGATATTTGAATGGGATTTACTCCTTGATCAATTCCTATCGGAAATGTTTGTTTGGCTCCATTTCGTAACTGAATCTGTAAATAATATTCTATAAAAGGGGGGATAACTTCTTCAGCAGGTATCGTAACTTTAGCTTGTGTGCCCGAAACAATCATTTCAATATTTTTATACTCACTTTTTCCAAATGTTTTGTAAACAATTTCAACACTATATATCTCTTCAATATTATAAAGATCAGCAGTAAGTTTTAAAGATTCTCCTTCGATGGGATTTTCAACTTTAACATTAGAAATATAATTGCTTATTTGTGCGTAGCCATTTGTAATCAAACTATAAAAAATTAAAATCATTAAATACTTTTTCATAATTTCCTCGCCATGCAATTATTAGTCGGTTAAATATTCAATTTCTAAAATTCCGTATGGAGTAATAATATTTATTTTTTTGGTGTTAGTTTTTTTCGCATCATCAATTTTCTTTTTATCATTTTCATCTAATTCCTTAATATCAATTTCACCTTGTTCATTAATAACTAATTTATTTCCGCCATTTAATGTTGCATTTTTTGTCGGGTCATTTTTGGATTGAACAAATAATTCGCCTTCCTCTAAAAGTATATTAGTTTCTGTACTGTCAACATCAATCACTCCACTTGTTCCACGAATAGAAGCAACTGCTGAGGGTGTAACAAATTCAAAACCATCTTCCACATTTTGTTTTTCTACTTTAAAGTTAATTACCCCTTTCTCAATATTTGCGGAAGTATTAATTCCTTTCTCTTCTTTTCTTTGATAAATATTCAGCACAGAATTTTCTCTCACAGTTAATAATGATTTATCTTTAGTTAAAAGAATAATTGCAAGAGATTTTGATTTAGTAATAACTTGTCCACCATCAGAAAGACTTAACCCAATTTTAGCATCTTCAATCTGAGCATCAGCTGTTTTTTTTATTTGAACTTCTTTTACAATTTTTTTAACTAACGCAATCTGATTACTGAAAGGAAAATTCATTGCATTTACATTTAAAGCGAACATTATTATTAAAAATATAGTCATATACATTTTCATTTTGTTCGCTCCTTATTTTTGTTGAAATGAATAATTTATTATCAGATTTGGATTTGCTTCAAGCATGTTTAGAATTTTATTTAATTCATCTAAACTTATTTTATTACCATTTTCATCTTTTATATCAATTTGATCAATTTGAAGTGAGCCATCTGTAATTTTTTTTAGTAATTCATCTGGAATAATCGAGCTAAAAATATTTGTAAATCTTACCAGATTTATATCGGGTTGTTTATTATAAGATTTTAATTTAAAAACTATTGGTTCTGTGTTTAATTCTTGTAAAGCTCCGGATTCATTAATAACAGCTTTTACTATTATTACTATATTTTGACCATTAAACCATTCTCTGTTTTTATTTATTGATGATAAATTAACTGAAGTTTCAATTCCAACATCATAATTGTCAATCACCGGGTTTGATGAATTCAAAGCTTCATCTAATGTTTGTGATTCGTTTTCAAGAGCATTAGCTTTAATTTTATAATTTATTGCTCCATTAATTGGCGTCCACGAACAAACTACATTACCAATGTCAACCTCTTCTTCATTTTGAGGTTGAGTAATTGAAAAAGTTGGAGTTGGATTTAAGAAAATCAATTCTTGATAATCATCATCAAGAAATTCACCACTTTCAGAAAACATTGAGATAGAAATTCCTAAAATTCCAGTTGGCTTATTTAGTTCAATTAACCTATGATAAATGTCTTTATCACCTTCTATATTCAGCAGACTTATTTCAGAAGAGCCAAATTCATCGCTGAAAATATTTCTTGCACTAAAAGTGTTTGTTGTAAAACGTGCTAATTCTTTAAACGGTGTGTTTAAATTTTCTTTCCAATCTATTTTACCTGTTAGAAAAACTTTTCTTCCAACTGGGTTTGTATTCATTATTAATTGAAAAAATCTTGGTTGACCATCTAAATTATTAGCTAAAATTAAACTACCAATATTTATTGAGCTAAGATCTCCAATTGTGACTAATTGAATTGAATTCTGAGCCTTTAAAGTGATATTAATTAAAATTAATGCAGAAATAAAAAGAATGGAAAATCTTTTCATTTGATTCTCCTTATTATGTAATTAAAAAATTTTTTTGGCTGAAGTAAGGTAATTATAATTTTTTACTTACTCAAGAAAAGATTTTCCTAAATTAATTTAGTTGATTGGTTCTTTATCAGGATTTAAAAAACCAAACTGAGGTGTAGGTTGAGCATCAATGTTAATTTCACCGAATCTTTGCTCGAACTTATCAATATTTTCTTTCAAAGCACGAAGTAACATTTTAGCATGTTGTGGCGTTGTAATAATTCTTGATAAAACTCTTGCTTTTGGAACACCCGGTACAACACGGGTGAAATCAATAACAAACTCAGCAGGTGAATGTGTTATAATTGCAAGGTTAGAGTAAATTCCTTCTGCTTCTTTTTCACCAAGTTCAATGTTAATTTGTTGCGGATTTTGTTCTTTACTTGTCATAAAATACTCCTTTTACAAAAAAAACCACAGCTTAAATTTAAGTCTGTGGGTTCTTAATTTGAATTATATAATTATCTAACTTCATCAGCTTTTTTAAATGCTTCATCAGATTCGTTTTTCATTCCTAAATTAGCATAAATTTTACCTAAAAGTTCCCACAAAGCTGGTTCTTTTGGATTGATTTCAAGATAATTTTTTATTTGTGGTAAAGCTAAATTGAATTTTTCTTTTACTTTAGCTTCATCAACAGTTTCACCTTTCTTTTCAGCTTCGTCTCTAAATGATGTTCCCCATCTTACATAAGTTACACCAAGATTATAAATTGCATTAGCATATTTTGGATCAATTTCAACTGCCTTCTTAAATTGTTCTTCGGCACCAGCAAAATCACCGGAGTTCAATAAAACTACTCCGTAATTGTATCTATAAAATTTATTTTCAGGTTCCTTAGCAACACCTTCTTTGAACGCATTAACAGCAACATCTAATTTATTTGCAGCAATTAAAGCATTTGAATATCTTAACAAAATTTCACCGTTATCTGGATATTTAGCTTTTCCTGATTCTAAAACTTTAATCGCTTTATCTAAAAATTCATTTGCTTGAGCATCATCTTTAGCATCTTTAGCTTTTTGATATTTTTCTAAATATAGTTGACCAAGCATTGCAACTGCATCTGGAGATTTACCTAAATCAGCAGCTTTTTGTAATGGTTCAATAGCTTTATCATATTCTTGAATATTAATATAAACCATTGCCATATTAGAATAGCCAGCTATTGAATCAGGCTCACAGAGTGTTGATACTTTAAACATTTCAGCTGCTTTATTAAACATCAATTTCATAGAATCTTGTGTTGTAGCTTTAGCAGCAGAATTAAAATAACTTACACCTTTATTAAAAGTTGCAGCCCAATAATATTTCTTTGAATCAACTATTTGTTTTTCAAATTTTTTACTTGCCTTTAATGATTTATCAAAAGCTTCAAGCATTTTTTCATAGTTGCCTTCTTCTCCGTTTAAGTAACCTAAAAGATACCAACCTTCATCACTCATTGGATTTTTAGCAACTTCTTTTTCTAAAGCTTCTTTTGCTTTTGCATATTGTTTTTGATTGATATATAACTTAGCTCCAGTCAATTCTGCTGATGAACATTCAAATGCCATAAAAGCAAGTGCTATACCAATAATGCTCAGTGTTATGATACTTCTTTTCATTTATTCTCCTATTAAATATTAAATTTATAAAAATATTCTTTTATTGAGCGTTTAAAAATAGCTATTTTGATAAGGCAAGGCAAGGTAACTCTTTATAAATAAATCAACAAATTGATTTTACTTTCACAAAAAGATATTTTTGAAATAAAAGGATTAAAAATGAAGACGGAAGAAATAATTAAAGCCGTACCAAAAGTTTTGCTTCATGATCATCTTGATGGAGGCTTACGACCTCAAACAATTATTGAATTAGCAAAAGAAATTAATTACGACAAACTACCAACAGAAGATGCTGGTGAACTTGCACAGTGGTTTCATCGTGGTGCTAATAAAGGTAATCTTGTTGAATATCTTCAAGGCTTTGAACACACAATTGCGGTTATGCAATCAAAAGAGTCTCTTACTAGAATTGCCTATGAAATGATGGAAGATATGTATAAAGATGGAGTATGTTATGTTGAAACTCGTTTTGCACCAGTCTTTCATACTGAAAATGGCCTTTATTATGAAGATGTAATAAATGCTGTTCTTGAAGGTTTAGATAAAGGAAAACGTGATTTTAACGTTGGCTATGGATTAATTATTTGTGGAATGCGAAACATGAAAAATACACTTGAAATGGCTGAGCTTGCTGTCAGTTTCAGAGATCAAGGTGTTGTAGGATTTGATTTAGCCGGTGAAGAAGGTGGATATCCACCTAAAAAGCATTTAGATGCATTTAATTTTATTAAACAAAAAAACTTTTTTATAACGATTCATGCTGGTGAAGCTTTTGGTAAAGAATCAATTTGGCAAGCTATCCAAATATGTGGGGCTCATCGTATTGGTCATGCAACACGATTAATTGATGATATTATTTTTGATAAAGATGGTAACATTTTAAAACTTGGTGAATTAGCTCAATATATTTTAGATACTCGTTTGCCCCTTGAAATTTGTTTATTAAGTAATGTTCATACTGGGGCAATAGATAAAATTGAAAACCATCCTTTCCCAAAACTTTACAAAGAAAAATTTCGCGTTTTCTTAAATACAGATGATAGATTAATGAGTGATACAACTTTAACAAAAGAATATGTTACCGCCCATGAACTTTTTGATTTAAATCTTGATGACGTAGAGAAATTGAACATTAACGCTATGAAATCATCTTTTGCTCCTCATAATGAAAGATTAAAATATATTTATAACGTAATCAAACCCGGTTATGCAAAAATGAGAGAACGACTTTTATCACTAAAAAATGAGTAACTATGGCAAAACTACAATTTAAAAATTATACTTATACATTTGACAAAAATGAAAAAAAAATTCTTCTTAACTTCTGTGATACATTGTTAAAACAAATGCAAACAGATGAAAATTTTTTCCAAGATGTACGTGCTTTTACATCAATTACAGATAAACTAAGATCAAATGAATATGAAATTAAATTAACAAAAGAAGAAAGAACCAAATTAGTTTTTCGTATTAAAGAAAATCTTGATAATATGAAAAAACAAGCTTCTAAAGGATTTTTTATACGTCGATGGTTTTACAAACAAGCATATAATCAATTCAAAAATATTTTTGAAAAACATTTTTCAGATTAAAAATGGAAAAGAAAATTATTAAAGCTCCGCGCGGAAAAGAAATTTCTTGCAAAGGTTGGATTCAAGAAGCTGCATTAAGAATGTTGATGAATAATCTTGATCCCGAAGTTGCAGAAAAGCCAGAAGAACTTATTGTTTACGGTGGTTCAGGTAAAGCGGCTCGAAATTGGGCTGCATTCGATGCAATTGTTTCATCACTTAAAAATCTTGAAAATGATGAAACACTTTTAATTCAATCTGGTAAACCAGTTGGAATTTTTAGAACACACACTGATGCACCAAGAGTAATCATATCAAATTCAATGTTAGTTCCTGATTGGGCAACCTGGGAAGAATTTAGAAAGCTTGATGCTCTTGGATTGACTATGTATGGACAAATGACCGCTGGAAGTTGGATTTATATTGGTACACAAGGAATCCTTCAAGGCACTTATGAAACTTTTGCTGAATGTGCTAGAAAATATTTTAATGGTTCATTAAGTGGTAAATTTTTATTAACTGCTGGTTTAGGCGGCATGGGTGGTGCTCAACCATTAGCTGCAACTATGAATGGTGCAGCTTTTCTTGGTATTGACGTTGACAAAAATAGAATTCAAAAAAGAATTGATACCGGTTACATTGATATTATGACTGATAACTTAGATGAAGCATTAAATTTAGTTCTTGATGCAAAAGAAAAACAACATGCTCTTTCAGTAGGATTAATTGGAAACGCAGGAGAAATTCTTCCAAAAATTTTAGAACGAGATATTATTCCAGATATAATTACAGATCAAACTTCTGCCCACGATACTTTAAATGGTTATGTTCCTATGGGAATAAGTTTCGAAGAAGCTTTATTACTAAGAAAAGAAAATCCTGATAAATATATTCAACTTTCAAAACAGACAATAGTTGTTCATGTTAAAGCTATGTTAGAATTTCAAGAACGTGGTGCGGTTGCATTTGATTATGGTAATAATATTCGTGGAGAAGCATTAGCTAATGGAGTAAAAAATGCTTTTGATATACCGGGCTTTGTTCCAGAATATATACGTCCATTATTTTGTGATGGTAAAGGGCCATTTCGTTGGGCGGCACTAAGTGGTGATCCTAATGATATCTACGTAACTGATCAAGCTGTAATTGATGCCTTTCCAGAAAACGAAGCTTTGAAAAGATGGATTCAAATGGCTCAAAAGAAAGTTCATTTTCAAGGATTACCTGCAAGAATTTGCTGGCTTGGTTATGGTGAAAGAGCTAAAATGGGGAAAATTTTTAATCAATTAGTTGCAGATGGAAAAGTTTCAGCTCCAATTGTAATTGGTCGCGATCATCTTGATTGTGGATCTGTTGCTTCCCCTAATAGAGAAACTGAAGGAATGATTGACGGAAGTGATGCAATTGCTGATTGGCCAATTCTAAACGCACTGCTAAACTCAATTGGTGGTGCAAGTTGGGTTTCGGTTCATCATGGTGGAGGTGTTGGAATAGGTAAATCAATTCATGCTGGAATGGTAATTGTTGCCGATGGGACAAAAGAAGCTGAAAAAAGATTAGAAAGAGTTTTAACTTATGATCCCGGAATGGGAATCATACGTCATGCAGATGCTGGATATAATCGTGCAATTGAAAATGCAAAGAAATTCAATGTAAAAATTCCAATGTTAAAATAGAGGTGATAAATGAAAGTATTAATTGCAGACAAATTTCCTGATGTGTTTATTAAACAACTAAAAGAAAATAATATTGATGTTGTTTATGAACCTAAACTTGGGGAAAATGACTTACCAAATTCAGTTAAAGGGATTGATTGTTTAGTTGTTAGATCTACAGTTGTCAATTCAAAGACAATTGAAAATTCAGATCAATTAAAATTAATTATTAGAGCTGGTGCTGGTGTTAATAATATTGACATCAATGCAGCAAATCAAAAAAATGTTTTCGTATCAAATTGTCCTGGTAAAAATTCAATTGCAGTTGCTGAACTTGCTATTGGATTAATGATTTCACTTGATAGAAGAATTCCACATAATGTTGCAGATTTTAAAGCAGGTAAATGGAATAAAGGAGAGTATTCAAAAGCTGAAGGTTTATTTGGAAAAAATCTTGCAATTATTGGATATGGTGCAATCGGTAAAGAAGTAGCAAAGCGGGCTTTAGCTTTTGGAATGAAAATTTATGCAAAAGATATCTTTCCGATTAATGATCCCAATGTAACAGTTTTTGAAAAGTTTGAAGATGTTTTACCAATTGCTGATGTAATTTCAATCCACTTACCTCAAAATGCTGAAACTAAAAATTTGTTCAACAAAAATCTTTTTGATTTAATGAAAAAAGGTACAATTTTCATTAATACTTCAAGAGCTGGCGTTGTTGACGAAGATGCATTAATTAATGCTGTTAAAGAAAAAAATATCAAAGCAGGATTAGATGTTTTTATTGGTGAACCTGAAGATAAATCTGGAAATGTTTCATCTAAACTTCAAAATCTTGAAAATGTTTATGTAACTCATCATATTGGTGCTTCTACTGAACAAGCTCAATTGGCAGTTGCCGAAGAAACAGTAAATATAATTATGAATTATGTTAAGACTGGCGAAATAAGAAATTGTGTTAATAAAAAATAATTACAACAGTTTGCCGTTGATTTTAGTCAGCGGCAACCTATTTTTTCAGATAAACTTTACATCAAACATATCATCAACTATACCATGATAATAAATCAATTTAATTAATTCATTGAAACCATCTTGTTCATTTTCTGTTAATTCATAATAAACACTGCCAAAATTTTCAGAAATAAAATTTTTGGATTTTTCGGGTAACTTCAAGTTTTTGATAGTGCTTTCTGCAGAGTTTTCAATCTTTAGATCTAAAACTGAAAACAAATTTTGAAATTCAATCAATTGTTCTTTATCCTGCGAAACAAAAAGATAGCTGACATAAGGAAGGTTCAATAAATCCGAAATTTCATCGGCAAGACTAATTCCTTTTTCGCAAAATGATGTTGTAAAGTTATAATCTCCACAAATAATGTAATTATGTTGTGAATTAATTTCACTTTTTGTATCAAGAATTAACTCAACATCGCTTGAATATTTTTCATCAAAAAGAATTTTTGTTAGAATAAATTCATTAATAGAAACATCACCGTGAAGAAAAATTTTTTCAAACTTTTTTTGATTTTCAATAAAATAGAAATAAGAATTTGAAAGAAGTCCATCGAAAGAAATTCCAATTTTTGGGGATACAAAAAAAGTCCGATGATTAATTAAATCTAACGAAGGAATTAAAGAAATTGCTTGAGTATTAAATTCTAATTCTTTAGATAATAAAGAGGAAGGCTTGAAAATAATTTCAATTTCTTTTGGAATATGATTAAATAATAAATGTGTAAAAACATTTTGAGGTAAAAATAATTTCATGATAATTCTTTAAAATTAAAAAGCCGCTTAATAAA
>CAZVBT010000139.1:0-1605 GCA_964625385.1 uncultured Melioribacter sp.
AATAAATATTATCTATCAAATACTTTAGTCATAAAATTTAAAGATGAAACCAAGATTGAAGAGTTCAAATCATCTTTATCTAAAAAAGTTTTTGGAGATTTTTTCTTTACACAACTAAAACAAATATTTTCCTCAACACAACTTCAAAAAAATTCATTAGAAAAAAATATAGAGAGAATATTCTTAGCTTCATATAATACAAATGAAGATCCAGTTGAACTTTCAAAAAAAATTTCAAAATCAAAATATGTTGAGTATGCAGAACCAAAATATATTCATCGAGTTGTAGCTTTTACACCAAATGATTCACTGATAAACTTTCAGGGAAATTTATTTAAGATAAATGCACTTCAAGCGTGGGATTACACAAAAGGTGATTCAACAGTTATTATTGCAATTGTTGATACAGGCGTTGATTGGGATCATCCGGATTTATTTGCTAACATTTACAAAAAAAGTGACGGTAAAATTTTAGGAATCGATTTAGGTGGTTTAAATGGAACACCAGATGATGACCCACGTGAGGATTTACCGCCAAATAATGTTAATGCTTTTCACGGAACTCACGTTGCAGGTATTGCAAGCGCTGTTTCGAATAACAAAATAGGAATTGCATCAATTGGTTATAACTGTTCATTAATGCCGGTTAAAGTATCAAGAAATGATAAAAGAGATGCAAACGGTTATCCTTATGTTTATTATGGCACAGAAGGAATTAAATGGGCGGCAGATAATGGTGCTAAAATTATTAATTGCAGTTGGGGAAGCACAAGCCAATCTCAATATGAACAAGAGATAATAAATTATGCGACTGGAAAAGGTTGTTTAATTGTTGCTGCAGCTGGCAATGATGGATTGTTAACAGATTTTTATCCTGCAAGCTATAAAAATGTATTATCGGTTGTATGGAATGATAATAACGATATAAAAAATTCAAAAGGAAATTATGGGTACAATGCCGATGTTTCAGCACCAGGAACTTTTATTCTTTCAACATGGCCGCAAAAAGCTTCAATAAATAACTTATATTATTCAATCAGTGGTTCATCTATGGCTTCTCCTTTGGTTGCAGGCTTAGCAGGACTTGTTGCTTCTAAATTCAAAAATTATTCTCCTTTGCAAATTGGTGAACAAATCCGCGCAACATGCGACGATGTTTCATTTTTAAATGATCCAGATAAAAAATATCTAATTGGCAAAGGAAGGATTAATGCATTTAATGCTGTAAGTAACCTTAATGCAATTTCTGTTCGAGCAACTGATTTTTCTTTTATTGAAAAAGGAAATGGTAATGGTTTGTTTGAAAAAAATGAAACTATTGATGTAAAAATAAAACTGACAAATTATTTATTATCTGTTAATAATCTTACAATTAATTTAAAAACAGATGACAATTCAGTTACAATTTTAAATTCAACACAAAATGTAATTTCAATTAAAACAATGCAGGTTGATTCAACAAATGTAAAATTTTCATTTACAGTATTACCAAATTCAGAATATAATCACACTGTAAATTTTCTACTAAAATTTATTGCAAACAATTATGAAGATTATCAATGGTTTAGCGTTCGTATAAATCCTACTTATGAAACAATGAATGCA
>CAZVBT010000140.1:0-1538 GCA_964625385.1 uncultured Melioribacter sp.
AAATTAGAAGCAAAAAAAGTTTTACCTGTTCCTCCTTTTCCAGAAGCAACTGAAATGACTTTTGCATTATTGTTTTTTTTGTCTTTCTTTTTCAGTTGCAAAAGTTCAATTAATCTTGCTGCTTGTGTATTCATTTATAAAGTTTACCACTATAAACTAAATTTGCAAGAAATGATGGATTTACACTTAAAATATCATCAGGTATAACTTGTCCATTTGTTAAAAACATTACAGGCATATTATGATTTACAGATACATTCAAAATATTACCAAAAGCAACTGCTTCATCAACCTTTGAAAATATTACTGAATTATAATTTAATGGTTTAAATTTTTCTGCAACGTCATTTAGTGTTTTTGTAGAACTGGTAGCATTCAAAACCAAAATGGTTTCGTTTACTTCTGCTGCATCTAAAAATTTTTTAATAGAGTCCAAACTTTCTTTTGCTTTTTGGTTTCTACCAACTGTATCAATAAATACTAAATCTTTGTTGTTAAATTTTTTAATAAGTTTTGGCATTTCTTCTGGTTGATAAGCAACAGCCATTTCAATATCACTTATTTCTGAAAATATTCTTAATTGATCTATCGCACCAAGGCGATATGTGTCTATTGAAATTAATCCTACTTTTAATTTGTGAATTATTTTAGATACAACTGCAAGTTTTGCAATGCAAGTTGTTTTACCAACTCCTGTTGGTCCAACTAAAGCAATTTTTGTTAATTTATTTTTATTCACTTTGAAATTAGTTGTTTTAATCATCGAAGCCAAAGTTGAAATTAAATAATTTTCAAGAGTAGAACTTTCGATAAAACCCGCAGAATCATTTAAATGTTTTGATAAAGTTTTAATTACATTTTTTTGCACCTCATTTTCCTGAAGTTTTTCTAAAATAGTATCTATTTCATTTTCAAGTTTATTAGTTATTTCTGGCTCAGATTTTTTCTTATTGGATGGTTTTTTAATTTCTTCTTTTGGTTCTTCAAAAATTCTTTTTGATATTTTTTCTAATTCTGTTTTATAATCTTCAATCGTAGTTTTTGATTTTTCCTTTGTAAGTTTTTCATTTAAAGGTTGGTCTATACCTGCTGTTATTTCATACATTTTTTTCATTCCAAATCTTTTATCACCTTCAATAACACGGGTTCCTAAAATAATGGCTTCGCCACCGAGTTCATTTTTCATTTGTTGCGTTGCTTCTTTTAAGGTTGGAGCTACATACTTTTTAATTTGCATTTTGAACCTCAATCTTTCCAATAAATTCTAATTCGACATTAGCTGGTAATTCTGAATATGAAAGAATTACCAATTCAGGGAAACTACTGTTTATTAATCTATAAAAATATGGACGTATAGTTGCTGATGTAACAATTATAGGTTGATAACCTAATAAGTTAAATTTATCTATTGCATTTTTAAGTTGTGTATTTAATTCTCGTAAAACATTTGGATGAAGACCAAGAGTAACAATATTATCTTTTTGAGCTTGCAGAGATTTTGTAATTGCCATTTCAAGATTTTCACTTAATGCTGCTGC
>CAZVBT010000141.1:0-3916 GCA_964625385.1 uncultured Melioribacter sp.
TTGTCGAAGCCTGACAATTTCTTTATATAATTTTTCTTCTTTTTAATTTTGCAAATCATATATCCCCCTCATTTTCTAAAATATTAATTATGTAGTAATTAAAATCAAATGTTTTATTTAAAAATTTAATTGTGTTACTTGCTCATTATATTCAATATAGCATAATGGAACAACACTGGTTTTAATTACATAGATACATACTGATCGTCACTTATTTTTTTTAAATCAATCATTACAGATTTTTTTAATTCTAAAATTTTTTCTTTAGAAATGAATTTTTGCTTTATAATTTTTGTTATAATTATAAAAATATGAAAGGATTTTTATGGAAGAAGTTAAAAATCAAATTTCTGAAATTGATGTAACCGAAAAAGCATTAAAACAAATAATAAAAATAAAAGAAGAAAATAATATACCTGAGACTCATGCATTAAGAGTTGGAGTTAAAGGTGGCGGTTGTTCCGGTTTAACTTATCAAATGTTTTTTGATGAGAGTTTTAAAGATGGTGATACCATAATTGAAAAGGATAATTTAAAGATTGTTGTTGATGGAAAAAGTCTATTCTACTTATCAGGAACAATTCTTGATTTTTCCGATGGATTAAATGGTCGCGGATTTGTATTTAACAATCCAAACGCTGTTAAAACATGCGGTTGTGGCGAGTCATTTGGAGTTTAATATGAAAAGAAAGAATTTTTTAAAATCGCTTGGTTTAATTTCTATTGCACCAAGTATTAACAAAATTGAAGCACTAACAAATCATATAAATAAAAATAGGAGTAATAAAATGAGTAAATTCGAACTAGCACCTCTTCCTTATGCATTTAATGCACTTGAACCTTACATAGATGCACAAACTATGGAAATTCATCATGGAAAACATCATGGTGCTTATGTCAATAATTTAAATAAAGCAATCGAATCAAAACCAGAATTAGAAGGCAAGTCTTTAGAAGAATTATTTAAAGTAGTTTCAACATTACCAGTTGCAGTTCGCAATAATGGCGGAGGGCATTATAATCACACAATGTTTTGGAATATTATGGGTCCAAACAAAGGTGGAAAACCCACTGGGGCTTTAGCTGAGGCAATCAATGGAACATTTGAATCTTTCGAAAAATTTCAAGAGTTATTTAACAATGCAGCAACAACAAGATTTGGCAGCGGTTGGGCCTGGTTAGTTTTATCTAATGGAAAACTTGTTGTAACTTCAACACCAAATCAGGATAATCCTTTGATGGATGTTGCTGATGTTAAAGGATTTCCTATTATGGGTTTAGATGTTTGGGAACATGCTTATTATTTAAAATATCAAAATAGAAGACCTGAATATATTACTAATTGGTGGAATGTTGTTGATTGGGATGCAATTGCTAAAAGATTTGATGAAGCAAAAAAATAAAAAAAAGTCAGTCTTAGTTTGCCTTTTCGGTTTTCTGAGACTGACTTAATTTTTTTAATAAAAAAATTATACAGACCCGCCAACAAATTTAATTCTATTCAAAGCTCTTTGTAACGAAGCTTCAGCTCTTAGAACGTCTATATCATTTTTTCTATTTGCTAATCTATCTTTTGCTCTTTGATAAGAACTTTTTGCTCTTTCTAAATCTATCTCTTCTTTTGTCTCAAGACTATCAGCAAGAATTAAAATTTTATTATCAATTACTTCAATTGTTCCGCCGCCGGTTGTAAATTCTATTAACTCATCTGATTGGTTTACTATTTTAATCTTTCCAATTTCAAAAGTACTTAATAATGGCGCATGATTATACAAAACCTGAAAACTTCCTGAACTTCCAGGAACAGTTATAGATTTAACAATACCTTTGTATGCTTGTTTTGACGGAGTAATTATTTCTAAATTAATTTCTTTCATGCTTCTTGCATCATTTTTTTAGCTTTTTCTACAGCTTCTTCAATAGTTCCAACGTACATAAAAGCTTGCTCTGGTAAATCATCATGTTTACCATCAAGAATTTCTTTGAAGCTTCTTATGGTATCTTCTAATTTTACATACTTTCCAGCATAACCAGTAAATTGTTCTGCAACGTGGAACGGCTGACTTAAGAAACGTTGTATTCTTCTTGCGCGACGAACAATAATCTTATCTTCTTCAGAAAGTTCTTCCATACCTAATATGTTAATAATATCCTGTAAATCTTTATACGCTTGCAAAATTTCTTTTACTCTTTTTGCTACAGAATAATGTTCATCACCAACAATATCTGGCTGCAAAATCCTTGATGTTGAATCAAGTGGATCAACAGCGGGATAAATACCAAGCTCTGCAATTTGACGGCTTAATACTGTTGTAGCATCGAGGTGAGAAAATGCTGTAGCAGGTGCCGGATCTGTTAAGTCATCCGCAGGTACATAAATAGCCTGAACGGATGTAATTGAACCTTTTGCAGTTGAAGTAATTCTTTCCTGTAATTCACCCATTTCTGTTGCAAGATTTGGTTGATATCCTACAGCAGAAGGCATTCTACCTAGTAATGCCGAAACCTCTGAACCAGCTTGAGTAAAACGGAAAATATTATCAATAAACAAAAGTACATCTCTTCCTTCTTCTTCACGGAAATATTCAGCAATTGTTAATCCTGTTAAACCAACACGAAGACGGGCCCCAGGTGGTTCATTCATCTGACCAAATACTAATGCTGTTTTACTTAATACACCACTTTCCTTCATTTCTAACCATAAATCATTTCCTTCACGAGTTCTTTCACCGACACCGGCAAAAACAGAATAACCGCCATGCTGCTTAGCAATGTTATGAATTAATTCTTGTATAATAACTGTTTTACCAACACCAGCACCACCAAATAATCCTGTTTTTCCACCTTTTGTATATGGTTCAAGTAAATCAATAACTTTGATTCCTGTTTCAAACATTTCTTGTTTTGTTGTTAGGTTATCAAATTTTGGTGCATGTCTATGTATTGGATACCGTTTTTCAGCTTTTATTTCTCCAAGTCCATCTATTCCTTCACCAATTACATTAATCAATCTTCCTAATGTTTCCGGACCAACAGGAACTGATATTGGTTCACCAGTATCAATTGCTTTCATTCCTCTGACTAATCCATCTGTTGTATCCATTGCAACGGTACGAACTCTGTTTTCACCTAAGTGTTGTTGAACTTCTACAATTAGAATTTCATCTTTTCCTTCAGAATTTTTTCTTGGAATGTGAACAGAATTATAAATTTGAGGTAGATTACCGTCAGTAAAATCTATGTCCACAACTGGACCAATTACCTGAACAATTACACCTTCGTTTGCAGCCATATTATTCCCTTTTATTTCAAATTTTAGTGTGTAAAATTAGAAAAGATGAATTTGATTTCCAAAATATTGTCTTTTAATTGATAATATTTTTATGAAAGTTAGAAAAAAAGCTGTTATTATGATTTTTAAATATAAGGCTAAGTTAAACACTGAAAAACCACATCATCATTGTAAACCTGTCTACCATGTAATTCGTAGCTATTTTTGAGTTAATCTGTGTAATCTATGGTTAAACTTCTTAACACGTCTCAATCATTAAACATCAACCAACATTCACCATTAATTTTAACCCTCTTCTTTGTGTTACTTCATGAATACCATCGTGTTCCTTTGTTTTTAACTTTCAACAGAAAGTTCACTAAGTACATCACTAAGTCTCACAAAGAAAAATCATCTATCGACAATCATACATTCTACATTTTGCACTTGCCTACCTAAGGTAGGTTTTACATTATACATTAAGTAAATACTTTCACACAAAAAAGCCATCAAAATTATGATGGCTTTTTTTGCTTTATTATTTGAGTCGAAATATTACCAAAGAAGTTTATAGCTGTTCAATACTTTCATATAATTTGCTCTTTCAAATGCTGCAGGTTCAGCAACTGCTTTTTGACTCATACT
>CAZVBT010000142.1:0-3265 GCA_964625385.1 uncultured Melioribacter sp.
AATTGTAATTTCAGAAATTAGTTCAGTTGCATCTTGACCAATAATATGAGCACCTAAAATTTCTCCATATTTTTCATCAAAAATGATTTTAACAAATCCCTCACGTTCGCCAACTGCAAAAGCTTTTCCACTTGCCATGAATGGAAATTTTCCAATCTTTATTTCATAGCCAAGTTCTTTAGCTTTTGTTTCTGTTAGTCCAACACTTGCAATTTGTGGATTGCAATATGTACATCCCGGAATTGTATTGTAATCTATTGATTGAACATGAAGACCTTTAATTTTTTCAACGCATGTAATACCTTCAGCAGATGCAACATGAGCAAGCCAGGGTGGACCAATAACATCTCCAATTGCATATACGTTAGGTACATTTGTTTGATAATTTGATTTATCAACTTTGATATGACCTTTTTGAATTTCAATTCCTAATTTTTTTAAACCAATACCTTCAACATTTCCAGTAACGCCAATTGCGGAAAGACAAATTTCAGCAGTAAGTTCAGTTTGTTTTCCATCTTTTTCAATTAAAACTTTCACATTATCATCTTCGACTTTTGCATTAACAACTTTAGTTTTTGTAAAAATATTTATTCCACGTTTTTTGAAATTTTTTTCTAATGCTTCACTTATTTCTTTATCTTCAATTGGTAAAATGTTATCAAGCATTTCAATTATAGTAACGTTACTGCCAAGCACTGAATAGAAATATGCAAACTCAACACCAATTGCACCAGCTCCAATTATGATTAAATCTTTTGGAACCTTATTTAAAACCATTGCTTCTTTTGATGTAATTATTTTTTTACCATCAATTGGGATATTTGGAAAAGATTTTGGACGTGCACCTGTTGAAATTATAATTTTATCTGCAACAATTTCATCAACTTTTTCATTTTTCTCATTATAAATTTCAATTTTGTTTTTGCTGGTCAGTTTGCCAAAACCTTTAACTCTTTCAACTTTATTTTTTTTAATTAATAATTCAACATTTTTAGAAATTCTTTCAGAGATATCCCGACTGCGTTTGATAATTCTATCAAAATCAAAAGTTGGGTTTTCCACATTTATACCATAATCATTTGAATGATTTTTAACAAAATCAAAATATTCTGCACTTTTTAATAAAGCTTTTGTAGGAATGCATCCCCAATTCAAACAAATTCCACCTAGATTATCTTTATCAATTACAACTGTCTTAAAACCAAGTTGAGATGCCCGAATTGCGGCAACGTAACCAGCTGGTCCACCACCTAAAATTGCTATTCCAAAATTTTTTGACATTTTTTTCTTATTTATTTATGAAATTGATGCAAATATATGTAAGATGTTAATTATAACAAACTTAATGTCTTTTATTCAGAAAAGATTATCAGAATAACTCCAACAAACATTATCATACTACCTAACAATCTTTGCCTAACATTTGGTTCATTTAAGAAGTAATATCCTAAAAGAACGGCAAATACACTACTAATCCTTTTTATTGAAACTACATAAGCTACCAATGTTAATGAAAGTGCTATGAAATGAAATAAATATGAACCGGTTGTAAATAAACTCACTAAGAATAAATTCACTTTTGATTCTTTCATTTTTTCTAAATTGAATTTCTTTTGAGCAATTACAAAAATTGTTACACAGAAAAAAACTAAAATGTTAAGAAATGTTATATGCTGCAAAACAGAAGAATTTTTAATAGATATTTTATCAAAAATGCCTGAAATGCCCCAAAGTATTGCTACAATGAGCATGTAGCGAGTACCTTTATTTTTAATTATTGCTTTAAATGGTTCCAACAAACTCATTTTCTTTAAATCAATGTTAAGAATATATGAGCCAATTACAATTAAAAAAATTCCTAAAATTCCAATTATGTTGGGTAATTCACCAATCGTAAAAGGAGAAGCAAACAGTAAAACTAAAGGAGTAAAGCTAAGCATTGGCATAACTGTAGAAATATCACCTTTCGAGATAGCACGCATATAAAGGATTGTATTAATAACTTGAATAATACCGCTTCCTAAAAATCCCATCCAAAAATATGAATTGAATTTTAGATCAATTAAAAATAACATTGGTGGAAAAACAATAACAGGCAGAACATTATTAGACCATGAAATTAAAATTGGGTCAACATATTTTGATGAACGTTTTATAAATAGACTTCTCAAAGCTTCTGAAATTGGATTAAGAAATGCAAAAATTAACCACATAAAAAATTCCTTTCTAAATTCCGATGTTATCTAAAAGAAGAATACGTTTTTTGGTTTGTCTTGATTTTAATTTATCAGTTTTATTTTCATACTTACAAATTTTATTTACTGGACATTCAGCACACCTTGGGTTTGAAGGTGTACAAATTTCTCTTCCAAGTAAAATTAAGTTTGTATGAAAAGAATGTGCAATTCCATCAGGAAATTTTTTATTTATTTCCCAAAATGATTTTTCTGGAGATTTTGTATTTACAACACCTATTCTATTTAATGTGCGATGAACATGAGTATCAACTGGGCAAATATTTCTATCTAATGAAAACAACAACACACACGAAGCAGTTTTAACTCCAATACCTTTTAATTTTGTTAATTGATTGATAGCAATTTCATTTTCGGTGTGTAACAAAAAATTTAGGTTAAAATCATTTTTCTTATCTATTTCTTTAAGTAAGTTTTTAATCGCAAGGGATTTTGCTGGGGCCAAACCTGCAACTTTTATAAGATTTTCAATTTCTTTTCTACTTGCTTTCGTAGCATTTTCCCAAGTTTTAAATCTTCTTTTCAAATTATTAAATGCTTTATATGAATTATTATCGTTTGTATTTTGTGAAAGAATAGTCGCAATTAATGTATCAAGTGGATTTGGCAAAGGATTTTGCCTTGTAGGAATTCCAAAATGGTTGATTAACAATTTATTTATCTTTTTTATCAATTTATTTTCAATTTTATTCAGCATAATTATACAAATTTATGAATTTTTATAAATTTAACTTGACAAATGGATTTTCAACAATTATCTTCGCAACAAAGATAAGCAAATGAAAAGAATTGAATTAAATATCGCCCGCATCATGATGATGGATATGATGATGTTAATTTCGTTTCAAGCGAAGGGCGAATAGCTATATTCAAAGATTAATTTAACAACAAGCCCTTCGAAATCGAAGGGCTTTTTTTTTGAACAAAAAAAGGAGAAAATATATGAGTAACACAAACTATCGTTTCGAAACTTTACAATTACATGCTGGCCAAAAGCCAGATTCAGC
>CAZVBT010000143.1:0-3672 GCA_964625385.1 uncultured Melioribacter sp.
ATTATGAAGATGCAATAAAATTCAGAGAAAAATTAATTGAATCAAATTGGGAAATTTCAGAGAATCTATTAAAAGCTCAAAAGATTAATTATACCATAAATGAAAATTTCCTTTATAAAAATGAAGTTCAACCAATTCAACTTTTAAGAATATTGAATCTTCTTGAGAAAGAGGAAATAAGTACGGTTATAGAAACAGACGAACAAAAATTTTTGGTTGTTCAATTAATAAATAAGTTCATAAAAAATGAAGTTCCACAATTTGATTTTGTATATAAAGAGATAAAACAAAAACTACTTTTAATAAAACAAAAAGAATTTATTAGTAATTACATTAAAGAATTAATTTCTGAACATAATATTGAAATTGAGAGGTTCGAAGAATGAAAAAACTATTATTGGTTATGATTTTGACATCATCACTTTTTGCTCAAAAAGTTTTAGATAAAGTAGTTGCTATTGTTGATAATGAAATCATACTACAATCCGAATTAGATTTTAGAGTTAATATGGAAGCAGCACAAAGAAATTTAAACCCATCTGATTCGTTACTTAGAAAAGCAGTTTTGAATTCATTGATTGAAGAAAAATTACTTTATGCTCAGGCAGATATGGATACAATTAAAGTAACTGATGAACAAGTTCAACAACAGCTCGAATATCAAATAAATTATTTCATTCAACAATATGGCTCACGTGAAAAATTAGAACAAGTATATGGGATGTCATTAGAAAAAATAAAACGCAGTCTGCAAGATGATGTAAGAAAAAATATAATGGCACAATTACTTCAACAGAAAAAATTTGGACAGATTGAATCATCACGTAAAGAAGTTGAAGATTTTTTTGAAACAATAAAAGATTCACTTCCAATGGTGCAAGCAAAATATAGAATTGCGCATATATTTGTTAATCCAAAAACTGGTGAAAGAATAAAACAAAAGGCACAAGAATTTGCACAATCACTTTTAGATTCAATAAAAGCAGGAAAAGATTTTGCAGAGCTGGCAAAAAAATATTCCGATGATCCTGGCAGTGCTCAAAATGGTGGAGATTTAGGTTTTCAAAAACGAGGTGTGCTTGTTCCAGAATTCGAAGCAGCTGCATATTCGTTAGCTCCAAACCAAATTTCAAATGTAGTCCAATCACCTTTTGGTTTTCATATTATTCAATTGTTAGAAAAACGCGGAGATGCAATCCATACCAGGCATATTTTAATTAAGATAAAAGCTGATGACGAAGCTGATTTGCAGGCAATTGAATTTCTTAATGAAATAAGAGACAGCATTGTTAAAGGTAAAAACACTTTTAATTTTTATGCTTCTAAATACAGTGATGATAAAGAAACAGCAAGATTCGGCGGAGAAATCGGAACTCTTGAAGTTAGTCAATTAGATAAATCTTTACTGGATATAATCTATAAACTGAGAGAAGGTGAAATAAGTTATCCAAAAAGAATTGATGTTGATAGAAATACTTACGGATTTCACATTGTGAAATTAATTAAAAGAATACCTGAACATAAACCAAGTTTAGACTTAGATTACAATGAAATAAAAAGACTGGCAGATTATTCTAAAAAACAAAAATATTATACAAAGTTTATTGATGAAATAAAAAATAATATCTATTGGGAAATTAAAAATTAACACGAGGTAACATTGCAGTTAAATCCAAAAGATGATGTTGATGCTGTTAAAATTTTATCTGATTCAATTTATAACATAAAAAAAGAAATTTCTAAAGTAATAGTTGGTCAGGAACAAATTATAAATGATTTATTAATTAGTCTTTTTGCAAAAGGTAATTGTTTGCTTATCGGTGTTCCGGGACTTGCAAAAACTTTATTAATTAAAACTCTTGCTGATGTACTTGATTTGAAATTTAACCGAATTCAATTTACACCTGACTTAATGCCAAGTGATATTACAGGCACAGAAATTATTGAAGATGACACTGCAACAAAGAAAAAACAGTTCAGATATATTGAAGGACCAATTTTTGCAAATATCATTTTAGCAGATGAAATAAATAGAACACCACCAAAAACACAAGCTGCTTTACTTGAAGCAATGCAGGAACATAAAGTAACTTCTGGTGGCATTACACGAAATCTTGAAGAACCTTTTTTTGTATTAGCTACTCAAAACCCAATTGAACAAGAAGGAACATACCCACTACCAGAGGCACAACTAGATCGTTTTATGTTTAACCTTTGGTTAGAGTATCCAACATTTCATGAAGAAATCCAAATTATTAAGTCTACAACAAGTAATTATAAGCCATCTGTAAATAAAATATTAAATGCTGATAATATTACATATTTTCAGGAACTTGTACGTCGTGTTCCTGTTGCTGATAATGTAATTGAATATGCTGTAAATTTTGTAAATCAATCACGACCATCAATATCAAAAAGTAATTTTGTAAAAGAGAAAGTTTCGTGGGGTGCGGGTCCACGTGCTTCACAATACTTAATAATTGCAGCAAAAACAAAAGCAATATTTGAAGGTAGATTTACACCTAATATTGATGATGTTAAATACTTTTTAATACCTGTTTTACGTCATCGTATTATTCCTAATTTCTCGGCAGAAGCTGAAGGAATTTCATCTGTTGATATAATTAATAAGTTATCTGAAGAATATTGATACGCAATAAACTTTTCTTACTCATAACAATTCTATTACTGGCTTTTCTGTATTCATGCAAAAAAGAAAATGAAAAAATTGCTGAAACCATACAACAGCCAAATCCATTTCAACTTCAAATTGAAGGATTAATTTCTGTTAAAGATACCATTAAACAGAATGAAACTCTTTCTGATATTTTGCAACCACATAATGTTTCGTTGAATAAAATTCATGAGATCGAGAAAAAATCAATTAATGTTTTTCCATTAAGAAAATTTAAAGCAGGTAATAAAATTTATATTTATGCAAAATGGGATTCAGTTGAGACTGTTAAATATTTAGTATATCCGATTGATGAGATTAACTATGTTGTTTACGATTTGAGTGATTCGATAAAGATTTACAAAAAAGCAATACCACACGAAATTAAAACTGATTTAGTTACAGGCAAAATTGAAGAGGGTTTAATTATTGATCTGCAAAAAAAGAAAATTGATCCGGAAATAGGTTTTAATACAGCAGATATTTACGAAAGCAAAATTGATTTTACCACACTTCAACCAGGTGACCAATATAAAATTGTTGCTGAACAATATTACGTTGATAATAAACCAGTTAAGTTAAAAAAAATAATTGCTGCGAATATTTACTATAAAAAGAAAAATTATTTTGCATTTAACTATGAAGTAGAAAATAAAAATTATTATTACGATGAATATGGAAAAAGTTTGCAAGGTATGTTTCTTACTGCACCAATAAAATTCAGGTTCAGAATTACATCAAGATACTCTAAAAAAAGATTTCACCCGATATTACAAAAAAACAAATCACATTTAGGGACTGATTTTGCCGCTGCTTACGGAACACCAATTCAGGCAACTGCAAATGGAATTGTGTTAGAAGCAAGTTACACAAGTGGAAACGGATATTATGTTAAAATAAAACATTCTTCAACTTATACGACTCAATATTTACATATGTCAAGATTCGCTTCCGGAATAAAACGAGGCGCAAAAGTTTTTCAAGGGCAAACTATTGGT
>CAZVBT010000144.1:0-11126 GCA_964625385.1 uncultured Melioribacter sp.
GGTGCTGAATCAATGATTGTTGCAATTACAACGGTTATTGGTCGTTGGTTCAAAGGTAAACAATTATCCTTTGCATTCGGTTTAAACTTAACACTTGCTCGTTTAGGCTCATTTGCTGCTCTTAATTCACCAACGTGGGCATCACAATTTTATACTACCTATAAATATCCTTTATTAATTGCTCTTGGTGCCGGAATTATTTCTATTGCAATGGCAACTATTTATTGGGGAATGGATTCTTATGCTGAAAAAAAATATTCTTTACGTCCAGTTTCAAAACAAGATGAATTTCGCTTTAGTCAAATATTCGATTTTTCTAAGTCATATTGGTATGTAGTTTTATTGTGTGTAACGTTTTATTCAGGCATTTTTCCATTTCAAACTTTCGCTGTAAAATTTTTTATGGAAACACATGGAACTACAAGAGAAATGGGCGGATTTCTATCAAGCATGTTAACATTATCCGCTATGATTTTAACACCACTTTTTGGATTACTTGCTGATTATATTGGAAAACGTTCGTTGTTAATGATGATTGGGTCTGCATTTTTAATCCCTGTTTATTTATTAATGGCTTATACCAAAATTAATTTATATATCCCAATGGCAATGATGGGGTTAGCATTTTCTTTAATACCTGCTGTTATGTGGCCAAGTGTTGCCATTATTGTTGATGAAGCAAAACTTGGAACTGCTTATGGTTTAATGACAATGATACAAAACATTGGTTTGGCTTCATTCAATTTTATAATTGGTTGGGCTAACGATTTTAGTGGTGGTTATGTTTTAGGTATGTGGATATTTTCTTCTTTAGGATTTTTTGGATTATTATTTGCATATTTACTTAGAAAAAGTGAAAAAAGTGAAAATGGCCACGGCTTAGAAAAAGGTATTTCAAATGTAATTGATACTAATTCATAATTAAACATTTATTTTATAACCTTATGAAAAAAAATATATTATTATTTCTCATTCTTTCTTTTACTTATTCTAATGCTCAAACTTTTGGCTTTGGTTGTTTGGGACTATCTGGAATTTATGCAGGAGTTTCAGAATATAAATATGATGTTAAAGGTATAAATGATTATTTATCACAAGAAAAATTATTAGAATCTCAAAATCTAAAATTTAACAGAGGAACTGGTTATAGAATTGGAGCTAATTTATTCCGAGCAAAATGGGAAGGTTTTTTTATATCAGCTAAAGGTTATTATCAATTTATCAAAGAAGAAATTATAAGCAGAAATTCATTAACTAAATTCAATGAAGTTTATCAGACAAATAAAAACTTTCAACTTAACTTGAATAATTGGGGAATTGGTGTAGATTTAGGCACTCCAATATTTAAAATCTTAGACTTAAAAATTTTAGAAGGACATATCTCTTACTATACTCCTGAATTAAACATTGAATATTATGAAAATAGCAATTTCATTAATGGTGATAAATTTGAACCTGAAGAAATGAAAATAACATATTTCGTTGGAACAGGATTAATTTTACATTTAATTCAAGGTTATATTAGTGTTGAAGGTACTGCTGGTTATAATTTTTTAAATATTGAAAAATTAAAAAATCAAAACAATGTTTTTATAGGAAATAAAGAAAATAATTCAGTAAAAAATGCAGGTTGGAGTTATACTGTTCAAATAAATGTAGGTTTTCCATTTTGAGGTAAAATATGAAATTAACAAAATTAGATCGTGCATGTCGTATTGCAATTAAAGATTGCATGGGAGCTCAAAAAGGTGAATCAATTTTAATTGTTACTGACGAATTCAAAAATAAAATTGGTTATTCTCTTTTTGAAAATGCAAAAAAATTAGGACATGAATCCCTTTATCTTGAATTCAAATCTCGCGTAATGCATGGTCAGGAACCACCAAATCAAATTGCTGAAATGATGAAGTTATTTGATATTGTTTTATGCCCAACTGAAAAATCATTAACACATACAAACGCAAGAAGAAACGCTTCTGCACTCGGCGCCAGAATTGCAACATTCCCGGGTATTACTGAAGAAATTATGATTCGTGGCTTAAATGCAGATTACAACAAAATAGCAGCTCTCACAATTAAACTTCAACAAATATTGAACGATGTAAACATTGTCAGAGTTACTGCATCAAATGGAACTGATATTACTTTGGATATAACCGGAAGACAAGCATTGCCAAGTAAAGGATTATTTCACAAAAAAGGTGAGAGTGGCAATTTGCCAACAGGTGAAGCTTACATTGCTCCTTTAGAAGGTAAAACTAATGGAGTTTTTGTTGTTGATGGTTCAATGTCTGGTGTTGGTGTAATTGATAAAAAACCTATTACAATTCAAGTGGAAAATGGATTTGTAACCAAAATTAGTGGCGGTGTTCAAGCAAAAAAATTGGAAGCAACATTGAATAAATATGGAAAATTTGCAAGAAATATAGCTGAGTTTGGAATTGGTACAAATGATAAAGCAAGATTAAGCGGTGTAATTTTGGAAGATGAAAAAGTTATGGGTACAATTCATATTGCTCTTGGAGATAATAAATCTATGGGTGGTAATGTTGATGTACCGATTCATCTTGATGGCATTGTTAAAAAGCCTAATGTTTATTTTGATGGTAAAATGATTATGAAAAACGGAAAGCTACTGGTCTAAATTTTTATTTTAAATCTTTGAAATAATTCAAAATTATCTCTTTCATACTCTTATTCTTAATCTTAATCTTGATCTTAATCTTGGTCATAATCCCAAGCTTAATCCTATTCTAGATCAAATTTCATACTTCATTTTATCAAAATTTCTTTTCTTGAAAAACTAAAAGAAATTATTGAAGAAAATAATTTTGTAAAACCTTTAAAAAAATTCATATATTTGCACCTCAAAAAAATGACCTGTCTATGAAAATCCTAAATAGCCTTAATAAAGAGCAAATTGAAGCCGTAGAGTATAATGCCGGTCCACATATGATTGTAGCTGGTGCTGGTTCTGGAAAAACAAGAGTATTAACTTACAAAATTGCATACCTTATTGAAAAAGGAATGGAACCTTCTTCAGTACTTGCCTTAACTTTTACTAATAAAGCTGCTAAAGAAATGAAAGAAAGAATTAAAAGCTTAATTGGTAAAAAAGCAGATGAATTGTGGATGGGAACTTTCCATTCAATTTTCTCAAGAATATTAAGAATTGAAGCAGAAAAACTTGGATATAAATCCAATTATTCGATTTATGATAGAGAAGATTCAGTTTCTTTAGTTGGAAATATTATCTCTAATCTTAATATTAACTTAGAATCTATTACTGCAAACGGAGTACAACATAAAATTAGTTACTTGAAAAACCATATGATTTCTCCTGAAGATTATGAGAAAACTTCATATTCAACAGCAGCTGATAGAAAATTTGTAGAAATTTATAAAGAATATAACAAAAGACTTTTTGAAAATAATTCAATGGATTTTGATGATCTTCTTTTAAAGCCAATTGAATTGTTTAACACAAACTCAAAAGTATTAAACTATTACAAAAAAATATTTAAATATATTTTGGTAGATGAATATCAAGATACAAATATTGCTCAATATGAATTGATTAAATTATTAAGTCCATTAAAAGATAAAGTTTGCGTTGTTGGCGATGATGCACAAAGTATTTACAGCTGGCGAGGTGCAGAAATTAAAAATATGCTCAATTTTAAAAAAGATTTTAAAGGAGCTAAAATTTTTAGATTAGAACAAAATTACCGTTCAACTAAAACTATACTTGCCGCAGCTGATTCAATTATTAAAAATAATTCTGAACAAATTCCTAAAACACTTTGGACTGAAAATAACGATGGTGAGTTAATTTCATTAATAAGAGCAAGTGATGAAAAAGATGAAGCACTTCAAATAGCTCGAAAAATTAAGAAGGAAATTATAACACGAAAACTTTCATTAAATGATATTGCAATTTTTTATAGAATAAATTCACAATCACGTGCTTTAGAAGATGCTTTTAGAAGAGAAAAAATTCCCTATAAAATTGTTGGTGGTGTAGAATTTTATAGAAGAAAAGAAGTTAAAGATGTTTTAGCTTATCTTCGTGTTCTTTCCAATCCAAATGATGAAGAAAGTTTATTACGAATAATGAATTTTCCACAAAGAGGAATTGGCAATACTTCAATTACAAGAATGATAGCATTCGCCCGCAAATTAAATCTTTCTCTTTATCAAACAATGATGAGAGTTTTTGAAGTAATTGAAGTAAAAGAAAGAATTCAGAAAAATGTAAAACAATTCAGACTTTTGTTGGATAAGTATATTGGCTTAAAAGATAAACTTTCTGTTGGAGAACTTACCAGTGCTTTGCTTGATGAACTTGGTATTCTTAGAATGTATAAGGAAGAAAATACTGCTGATTCACTTGCACGCTATGATAACATACAAGAATTAATTTCTGCTGTACAAGATTTTAGCAAAACCAATCCAAAAGCATCTCTAGAAGATTTTTTAGCTGAAGTTTCCTTGATTGCTGGCGTAGATCAATATGATGAAAAAGTAAATTCGTTAACATTAATGACTGTGCATAGTGCAAAAGGATTAGAATTTCCAATCGTTTTCATTACTGGTTTAGAAGAAGATATTTTTCCACTTAGTCAAAAATTTGATCAAGATTCCCGACTAGAAGAGGAAAGAAGATTATTTTACGTTGCATTAACAAGAGCAAAAGAAAAAGTATATCTTACATATGCTCGGTCAAGATATAGATTTGGTGAAGTTGCATATCAAAGTCGCTCACGTTTTATAGATGAAATTGATCCAAATACAATTGAAGAAAATGAATTCTTATCCAGTAAAAAAGCTGGTAGAAAAAGAAAAAATTTTAATACCAATGACGAATTTTACCAACCAGATTATGAAGACTTCGATCAAGAAAGAAGATCATTACGTGTTGGTAGTAGAGTTGTTCATCAAGTTTTTGGTATGGGTAAGATTCAACAAATTACAGGTACCGGTGATATGCAAAAAGTTACAATTGTTTTTGAAAATCATGGTGTGAAACAACTTTTAACAAAGTTTGCAAATTTGAAATTGATTTAACTATCAAACTAAACAATAGGAGCAAGTGAATGAAAATAGGTGTTTTAACAGGTGGAGGGGATGCCCCCGGATTAAATGCAGTTATTCGTGCCGTTGTTCGTAAATCTTTACAATTTGGTCATGAATTAATTGGAATTAGAGAAGGGTGGAGAGGGTTATTAGATAATCTTTATGAACCTTTAGACCGTAATTCAGTTTCGGGTATTCTACATCGTGGTGGAACAATCCTTGCAACTTCAAGAACAAATGTTTATAAAGAAAAAGATGGTGAAGCCCGAGTAATTAAAAATATGTCCGAAAATGGTATCGACGCTTTAGTTGCTATTGGTGGTGAAGATACCTTAGGAGTAGCAGCTAAACTAGCTAAAGCCGGTGTTAAGATTGTTGGAGTTCCAAAAACAATTGATAACGATCTAAATGCAACTGATTTTACTTTTGGTTTTGATACAGCTGTTAATATTGCAACAGAAGCAATCGATCGTCTTCATACAACTGCTGAATCTCATAACAGAGTTATTGTTGTTGAAGTAATGGGACGTCATGCCGGTTGGATTGCTGCTTATGCAGGCATTGCTGGTGGAGCTGATATCATTTTAGTTCCCGAAAAACCATTCCACATAGATGAAGTATGCGATATTATAAAAAAACGCCATGAAGGAGGTAAAAGCTTTAGTATTGTTGTTGCAAGTGAAGGTGCTAAATTAATGACAGATGATAACAGTGATAAAGATGGTTCTTTTATTTTAAGCAGTATGAAAACAGATGCTTTTGGTCATGTGAAGCTGGGTGGAATTGGAAATGTTTTAGCAGAAGAAATTGAAAAAAGAACTGGGTTTGAAACGCGTGCAACGATTTTAGGTCATATTCAAAGAGGTGGTTCACCTACTGCTTTTGATCGCGTACTTGGTACTCGATTTGGTGTTTTTGCTTCTGAATTAGTTGAACAAAGTAAATGGGGTTACATGGCTGCTTTGAAAGGGAATGAAATTGTTGCTGTTAAATTAGATGAAGCAGTTGGTCAATTAAAAACTATTGATCTAAAGTTAATGGATGTTGCAAGCACTTTCTTTGGTTGATTTAATTTTGTCGCCCTTTTCTAAAGGGCGACTTTTTTTATTCATTTTTAAAATTAAGCCTTTGACTCTTTTCTTTTCCAGGATTTATTTATTAAAAAGAAAAGTACTCCTAACATTCCAATCATAAATATTCTTGCAGCAATTATATAAGGAATATTTGCTTCAGGAACATTTTTCAGTAATAAAATAGGAATAGCGTCGTTAATTAACCACCAAACCATTACAATTAAAAGCAAAGTTGGAGTAACATATTTCATTATATAAAAAAAGATTCTAGGAATTTTAATGTCAGCTCCTGTGTTAATTTCGTCCCATGCTCTTTCAGCACCAAAAATCCACATTAAAATAATTGATTCGATTAAAGCAAAAACAACTAATCCAAATGTTCCAGCCCAATAATCCATTTCATCTAAATATCCATATTTTAAGAAGAAGATTACAAATTGAATTGATATAAAAACAAAAGATCCAAAAACAATAGTTGATTTTTTTCTACTGAATCCAAATTCATCTTCTAAAAAAGCCATCACTTGCTGCCCCATAGCAACTGAAGATGTGATTCCAGCAAAAAACAACAATAAAAACCAGAGGAAACCAAAAAATTCACCGAAAGGAATTTTTTCAAAAACAAGAGGCATGGATGCAAAACCCAAATCAAATGAACCACCTTTTGCCATTGCTGTTGTAGTTGCAATACCAAAAAAGGCAACACTTAAAGGAATTGCGATTGATCCACCAAGAATAACTTCAGCAAATTCATTTGTCGAAGCAGTTGCTAAACCAGATAAAGCAATATCATCTTTCGGTTTTAAATAGCTTGCATAAGCGTGTATTGTGCCCATTCCTAATGAAAGAGTAAAGAAAATTTGTCCTGCAGCAGCAAGCCACACTTTTGGATCATCAAGTTTTGAAAAATCAGGATTCCAAATAAAACCAAATCCATTTGCAATTGAGTTCTCAGGTTGTGTTGGATCTGGTGTTCCAAGTGTTATTACTCTAATCGTAATTATAATTGCAAAAAGAAATAAAA
Organism: uncultured Melioribacter sp.; assembly: GCA_964625385.1. Classification (GTDB taxonomy): domain Bacteria; phylum Bacteroidota; class Ignavibacteria; order Ignavibacteriales; family Melioribacteraceae; genus Stygiobacter. Next base: position 7,174 of record CAZVBT010000144.1, read on the forward strand.
GAGGCATAGCAATTTTTGCAAGCTTTTCAATTCCTTTTGAAATACCTTTATATAATACCCAAAAGTTCAAAACAAAAGTAATTAGAAAGAAAACGTATGCAGTAAGATAGCCATCAAAAAATTGTGATGTTTCTCTTCCTTGGTAACTATACAAAAATGATTTCATCATATCAAAATTCTCAAGACCGAAATAGCTTTTAGTAATTGATAAAAAGCTATATCCCAAAGTCCATGATTCAATGTAAGTGTAATAAATCATAATTACAGTTGAAACAAATAAACCTAAGGCACCGAAATATTTAGAAATCTTATTATTCCACAAAACATCAAACATACCAGGAGAACTACCATGGCCAAATTTTCCACCATATCTTCCAATACCCCATTCCATCCACATCAAAGGAATTCCAACAAGTAAAAAGAAAATAAAATATGGTATCATAAAAGCACCACCGCCATTTGATGCTGCTTGAACAGGGAATCTTAAAAAATTTCCTAATCCTACTGCATTTCCTGCTACAGCAAGAATTAAACCTATGCGGCTGCCCCATTGGTCTCTCTTTTTCTCTTCCTGCATTATTTCTCCTTTTTATTTGTAAATTTTTTGTTTGTAATTTTTAATTACAAGTTATTAATAAAGAAATTTTTATGCTAAAAAATTATTATACTTTTCTGTTTAAATTCACTTACAAAATAAAAAATTAAATGATTATTTTATTGCAACAAATTAAAAAAATACTTTATATTTGCATCCGCAATTTGTTATTGTTCTTTATAAGCCGGGATGGCGGAATTGGTAGACGCACAGGACTTAAAATCCTGTGGGTGTTAACACCCGTGCCGGTTCGAGTCCGGCTCTCGGTACTAATTATTTAATTGTAATATGAATAATTTTTCTATTAGGGTTCTTAGCTCAGTTGGCTAGAGTGTCTGCTTGACGTGCAGAAGGTCATAGGTTCGAATCCTATAGAACCCACAAATATCGGAGTTTTCTCCGTTTTTTTTTATTTAAGGTAATATGGAAAAAATAAACATTAAATTTCCTGATGGTTCAGTTAAACAATTTGATAAAGGTATTACTCCTTTAGAAATTGCAAAGTCTATTTCAAATAGATTAGCTGATGAAGCTTTGGTTTCAAAGGTAAATAGTAAGTTAAAAGATTTAAATTCACCAATCTATGATGATGCTGAATTACAAATCTTTACATTTGATTCACCGGAAGGAAAAGAAACTTATTGGCATTCTTCATCACATTTAATGGCACATGCAATTCAATCAATTTTTCCTGAAGCAAAATTTGGTGTCGGCCCTGCAATTGACTCTGGCTTTTACTATGACATTGATATAAATAAAAATTTGACTGATGATGATCTTAGAATAATTGAAAATAAAATGCTTGAAATTGCTTCGCAGAAAAACCCATTTTTAAGAAAAGAATTAAGTAAAGCTGAAGCAATGAAATTTTTCACCGAAAAAGGTGATGAATACAAACAAGAAATTATAAGCGAACTTGATGAAAATTTTGAAGTGATTAGCATTTACAATGAAGGTGATTTCACAGATTTGTGTACAGGACCTCACGTTCCTGATACAGGGAAAATCAAATTTGTAAAATTACTTTCTGTTTCTGGTTCTTATTGGCGAGGTGATGAAAAGAATAAAAGAATGCAAAGAATTTATGGCATAACTTTTCCTAAAAAGAAAATGCTCGAAGATCACCTTGCATTTTTAGAGGAAGCAAAAAAAAGAGATCATCGTAAACTTGGTAAGCAGTTAGATCTTTTTAGTATTCATGAAGAAGCTGGTGCAGGTTTAATTTATTGGCACCCAAAAGGTGCAAGAATAAGAAACACAATCGAAACTTTTTGGCGCTCTGCTCATCTTAAAAATGGTTACGATATTTTGTATTCGCCTCACATGGGAAAGAGTTGGTTATGGGAAACAAGCGGACATTTATCAAATTATAAAGATAATATGTATTCACCGATGACAGTTGATGAACAAGAGTATTTTATCAAACCAATGAATTGTCCATTTCATATTTTAATTTATAAATCGCAATTAAGATCATACAGAGATTTACCATTACGTTGGGCAGAACTTGGAACTGTTTATCGTTATGAAAAAAGTGGTGTGCTTCATGGTTTGTTAAGAGTACGTGGTTTTACTCAAGACGATGCTCATATATTCTGCACTCAAGAACAAATTGAAGATGAAATAATTGAAGTAATAAGATTTTCAAATTACATGTGGAAATCTTTCGGATTTGAACAATTAAAATATTACATTGCTACAAAGCCCGATAAGGCAGTAGGTGATGATGCACTTTGGCAAAAGGCAACGGATTCTCTGAAAAAAGCTTGCGATAGAGAAGGTATTAAATATGAAATTGATGAAGGTGGTGGTGCTTTTTATGGTCCAAAGATTGATATTAAAATTAAAGATGCACTAAATCGTGAATGGCAAATGAGTACAATTCAATTTGATTTCAATTTACCAGAAAGATTCGACATGCATTACATTGGTGAAGATGGAAAAGAACATCGTCCATTTATGGTTCATCGTGCATTATTAGGTTCTCTTGAAAGGTTTTTTGGAGTTTTAATTGAACATTATGGCGGAGCTTTTCCAACTTGGTTAGCACCGGTTCAAGTTGCAGTTATACCAGTTTCACAAGTATTTTTAAATTACGCAAAACAGGTTGTTATTAAATTAAAAGAAAATGATATTATTACTGAACTCGATGAAAGAAATGAAAAAATTGGTTATAAAATTCGTGATTGGGAAACAAAGAAAGTTCCTTATATGTTAATCGTTGGAGAAAAAGAAAAAGAATCTAATTCAGTTTCTGTCAGAAAACATAAAGTTGGAGATCAAGGTTCCGTCAATTTACAAGATTTTATATTCAAGATTAAAGAAGAAATAAATAACAAAATTAATAACTAATGAGAGAGGTAATTTATCACTCAAATTAATAACCGTGTTAATCAAGATATAAAAGCAGAACAAGTTAGATTGATTGGCACAAACGGAGAACAAATTGGAATTGTTTCTATAAAAGAAGCATTAAAAAAAGCTGAAGAAGCTGGTCTCGATTTAGTTGAAATTGCACCGCAAGCTAATCCACCAGTTTGTAAAATAATAGATTTTGGAAAATTTACTTACGAAATACAAAAGAAAGAAAAATTACAAAAGAAAAATCAAGTATTAAGTGTTTTAAAGGAAATAAGATTACATCCAAATACAGATACTCATGATTTCGATTTTAAAGCAAGGCATGCAGTAAATTTTATTGAGCAGGGTGATAAAGTTAAAGTCTCCGTTATTTTCAAAGGAAGAGAATTAGCATTTACAGAATTGGGTGAAAATCTCTTAAAGAAATTTATTGAAAGATTAAGTGAGGTAGCTAAAGTTGAACAAGAGCCAAAATTTGAAGGTCGTGCAATGCATACAATTTTAGCACCAATAAAAGGTAAAAAGAAAAAATAGATAGGGTGAACAATGCCAAAAATGAAAAGTAACCGTGGAGCAGCTAAATCATTCAGAAAGCTTGGCTCTGGAAAATTCAAAAGAAATAAGGCTTATAAATCACACATTCTTACAACAAAATCACGCGCAAGAAAAAGAAACTTAAGAAAAGGTGTGATTGTCGCTAAAGCCGATGAAAAAAAAGTCGCAAGAATGTTACAACAATAGGAGAAAAACAAAATGCCTCGTTCAGTAAATCACGTCGCTTCAAAAGCAAGACGTAAAAAGATACTCAAAATGGCGAAGGGCTACTGGGGTGCCCGCGGCAATGTATGGACTGTTGCTAAAACCCACGTTGAAAAAGGATTAGTTCATGCTTACAGAGATCGCAAACTTAAAAAACGTGAATACAGAAGTTTGTGGATTGTTCGTATTAATGCTGCTGCAAGAGCTAATGGTACAACTTATTCAAGATTGATTGACG
>CAZVBT010000145.1:0-1509 GCA_964625385.1 uncultured Melioribacter sp.
AAATCAGATTATAGCACCAAAACTTGCCAAACATAATGATGACATTAAGTTAAATGAAAAACTCTTTGAGAAAATTAAATTCATTTATTCACAAAAGGATAAATTGAATTTAACATCTGAAGAAAAACTTCTACTTGAAAATTATTACTCAGATTTTATTCGCGGTGGTGTAAATTTAACCGGAGAACAAAAAGAAAGATTTAGAAAAATTAATGAAGAACTTTCTCTACTCACAGTAAAATTTGGTGAAAATATTTTAAAGGAAACAAATTCAATCGGGTTAGTAATTGAGAACAAAGATGATCTAATTGGCTTGTCTGAAACTGTAATTCAAGGTGCTTTCGAAACTGCTAAATCAAAAGGACTCGATGGCAAATGGGCATTTACACTCCAAAGAGCAAGTTGGACGCCATTTTTGCAATATTCGCCTAAACGTGAACTGCGAGAAAAACTTTTTAAAGCATATATAAACCGTGGAAACAATAACAATGAATTTGATACAAAAAATATCTTAAGAAAAATTGCTTCGTTAAGAATTGAAAGAGCAAATCTTTTGGGATTTAAAACTCATGCTGATTTTAAACTTGAAAAAAATATGGCTAAAAATCCTGAGAATGTTTTTAAGTTCTTAAATGACCTTTGGATACCAGCAATTAAAAAAGCTAAAGCTGAAGCCAATGAAATGCAAAATCTGATTTATAAAGAAGGTAACAACTTTAAATTGCAACCTTGGGATTGGTGATATTATGCTGAAAAAGTTAAAAAGGAAAAATATGATCTTGATGAATCTATGCTGCGTCCATATTTCAAATTAGAAAATGTTATTTCAGGTGTTTTTGAAGTTGCTAATAAATTATATGGTTTACAATTCATTGAAAGAAATGATATTGAAACTTATCATCCTGATGTAAAAGTTTTTGAAGTTAAAGAAGCTGACGGAAAACATATTGGTATTTTATACACAGATTATTTCCCACGTGACTCAAAAGAAAGTGGGGCATGGTGCAGTAGTTTTCGTGATCAATCAAATATTAGTAATAATTATATAACACCTTTAGTTACAAACTGCGGCAATTTTTCAAAACCAACATCTGATAAACCAGCTTTATTAAGTTTGGATGAAGTAAATACTTTGTTCCATGAATTTGGTCATGCTCTTCACAGCTTGTTAAATGTTACAGTTTATCCAAATGGTAAACGTGTACCTATTGATTTTGTTGAGCTTCCTTCACAAATTATGGAAAATTGGGCTACTCATCCACAAGTATTAAAAATGTACGCCAAACATTATCAAACAAATGAACCAATGCCTGATGAATTAATTCAAAAAATTGAAAATGCAAAGTTGTTTAATCAAGGCTTTGAAACTGTAGAATATTTAGCAGCTTCTTTTCTTGATATGTATTGGCATACATTAACAGATACAACTCAAAAAGATGTTTTTTCTTTTGAAAAAAATATTTTAAGTAAAGTCGGATTAATTCCTGAAATTGAATCCCGTTATCAAAG
>CAZVBT010000146.1:0-2018 GCA_964625385.1 uncultured Melioribacter sp.
GTTAAATCTGCGTATTTATGACTATCATAAATTTTTACATTTTTATAAGTATAAATCCCATTTTCAGTGCTTACTATTTCACTTTCATTAGTATTAGTTTCTTCAAAAAGAATTGAAAAAGTAATTGGCTTCATCGTAGAGCCAGGTTCAATAGGATCAGTAATAGCACGGTTTTTTCTATTATCTGGTTGAGCATTATTAAAATTAGATGGATCAAAATCTGGATAATTTGCTAAAGCCAATATTTCACCAGTATTTGGATTCATAATAATTCCCACAGCAGATTCACCACCAAACTTTTCTATTCCTTTTTTAATTTCTTCTTCAAGAATTTTTTGATAGTTTTTATTTATAGTAAGTAATAATGAATTTCCATTTTCTGGATTGATTGATAATTTTTCATCGAGTGAGATTATTCTTCCTAAAACATCCTTTTCGTAAATCAATTTTCCATCCTGCCCTTTTAAGTATTTATCATAAAATTTTTCTAAGCCTTCTTCAGCTTGTCCTTCCTTATTTACAAAACCCAAAATATGGCAAGCGGTATTTCCATAAGGATAAATTCTTGAAAAATCTTCTTCGTAAGAAAGTCCGTCAACATAAAAGTGTTTTAACTTAATTGCTTTTTCCAATGGAACTTTTCTTTCAATACAAATGGTGTTTTTACCATTTTTAATTAGATTCATATAATATTCTTTGCCTTTACCAAGTTCACTCGAAAATTTAGAAGCAATCGCTTCAATAACTTTTTTATCTTTAATCATATTTTTATGGACAAAAAAACTAACGCTGTTAAAAGTATAACAAAGTACCTCTCCATTTATATCTTTAATTAAACCACGTTCAGCTTTTACATCTCTTGGGTTATATTGTTGATTTTCTGCTAATCTTGCATAATATTCATGTTTATTTATTTGTATTGTAAATAGTTTTAGAATTAACACTATTAACACAATGAATAGAAATCCTGCAACAATTATTACTCGAGAATTAATCATATTTTTCTTTTACAAGCTTTTCAATTTGTAATATTTGATTCTTGGGTACTTCAATTTTCTCTATGTTTTTATTTGGTCTTACAAGCAATAATGAATCTAAAGCCAACTTAACAATTCTTGATTCCGAAGTAAGTTTTTGCACTTCAACTGAATACATTTCAACTTTATTTATTTTTTCAGCCAATATTTCCTGTTTAAGAACTTTTTCACGGTTCAGTCTTTTTATTTCAGAGATAGAAAACACATAAGCAAACACAAAAAATGCGATTAAAACAATTACTATTATAAATTCTGTAATTGATGAACCTTTTAAGAACTTATTTTCTCTGCTACTCTTACTTTTTCACTCCTTGCTCTTCTATTTCTTTTTAATTCTTCAACCGAAGGTATAATGGGTTTTTTTGTAATTAATTTTAATGTTTGTTTTTTACCACAAATACAAATTGGTGTACCTGGTGGACAAACACAATTTAAACTTTCATATTTAAAAAACTCTTTTACAATTCTATCTTCCAACGAATGAAATGTTATAATTGCAATTCTTCCTTCAGTGTTTAATAAATTAACAGCTTTTTGTAAAAATTCTTTTAATTCATTTAATTCATCATTTACAAAAATTCTTAATGCTTGGAAAATCCTTGTCAAAGTTTTAATAACATATCTTTCTGGTGTAATACTTTTAATTAATTCAACAATTTGAGTGGACGATTCAATTTTTTCTTTTTTCCTTATTTCAATAATTTTTTTTGCAATATTTTTTGAATTCTTTTCTTCACCAAATTGAAAAAGGACATTAGTAATTTCTTCTTCCGAAGAATTATTTAAAAAATCTGCTGCTGTAAAACCTCTTTCTTTATTCATCCTGAGATCAAGGGAGGAATCCTCTCGAAAAGTAAATCCCGATTCAACATTATCAAGTTGAAACGAGGAAACTCCCAAGTCTGCTAAGATGCCATCAAAGTTTTCAATGAACTCTAATTTTGAAATAGTATCTATATTTTTGAAAGAAGTGTTATAAAT
>CAZVBT010000147.1:0-3079 GCA_964625385.1 uncultured Melioribacter sp.
TTCTGCTTCTTCTTTTAAATAATATGGACCAATTGGTTTTGTAGGATTTTGAAAAGCAGGATCATTAATATCAACCAATACTTCTGTAATTACTGCTATAACATTTTTTTTTATTTTATGATTATTTAGAGCATTTCTCATTTGTCTATCAATCATGTAACCGATTCCACCTTGGGAATCGGCTACCCAAATATCAAGTGCCATTTTAGGAATTTTATATTCTTTATATCCAGCTTCATTTCTTAGCAAGATATTTCCAACTTGAGGACCATTTCCATGTGTAATTACTAATTCCCAACCATCATTTATCCATGGAATTAATTTTTCGCATGTATCAAGCGTATTTTTTTCTTGTTGTTCAATAGTTCCAATTTCATCAGCACGAAGTAATGCATTACCACCAAAAGCAACTACAGCAACTTTTTTCATAACAAACCTTTTTGTTTTAGGATTGTTTCTAAAGTAACATCACCAATTTCATCTAATTCATACATTACTCTTGTATATGGTTTGTTAATTTTTAATATTCTGCCTAAATCAATTGGTGTTCCTATAATCACAGAGTCACAATTTGTATTATTAATCGTTTCTTCTAGATCTTTCATTTGTTGTTCACCATAGCCCATCGCAGGAAGCAATATCCCAATATCAGGATATTTTTTATAAGTCTCAGCAATAGATGCCACTGTAAAAGGACGAGGATCAACAATTTCTTTTGCACCAAGTCTTTGAGCAGCAACAGTACCAGCACCATATTTCATTTCACCGTGTGTAAGGGTTGGACCATCTTCAATAACAAGCACTCTTTTATTTTTTATTAATTCTGGGTTATTCACTGTTAAAGGAGAATTTGCATTAATTACTAAAGCATTAGGGTTAACTTGATTGACATTTTTATGAACAGTTTCAATACCTTCTTTGGTTGCAGAATCAACTTTATTCACAATAACAACATCTGCCAGACGTAAACAAGTGTTACCAGGATAATATTTTAATTCATGACCTGGACGGTGAGGATCAGTAACAGTGATAGTTAAATCAGGTTTGTAAAACGCAAAATCGTTATTACCACCATCCCATAAAATAATATCAGCTTCTTTTTCAGCCTCACGTAAAATAGCTTCGTAGTCAACACCAGCATAAATAACACCGCCACGTGCAATGTGTGGTTCATATTCTTCAATTTCTTCAATAGTGCAATTATGTTTTTTTAAATCTTCTAAAGAAGCGAAACGTTGTACTTTTTGTTTTACTAAATCACCATAAGGCATTGGATGACGAATCGCCACAACCTTTTTACCAGCTTGCTGTAAAAGTTTTACAACTTTACGCGAAGTTTGAGATTTCCCACATCCAGTTCTTACAGCTAATACAGCAATTATTGGTTTGGTACTTTTAATCATAGTTTCTTCAGCACCGAGTAATCTAAATGAAACACCAGCAGCATTTACGATTGATGCTTTAGTCATAACATATTCAAAAGGAACATCTGAATAAGAAAATACAACTTCATGAACATTTAATTCATGAATTAATTTTACTAAATCTTTTTCTTCATAAATTTTAATTCCATTTGGGTATAGTGGTCCAGCAAGTTCAGCTGGATAAATTCTACCATCGATATTTGGAATTTGAGTAGCAGTGAAAGCAACGACATTGTAGTTTTCATTGTTTCTAAAAAAGACGTTGAAATTATGAAAATCACGTCCTGCTGCACCCATAATTAATACATTTCTTTTTGTCATAATAACCTCATATTTTGTTTTTATTCTACGGTAACGCTTTTTGCTAAATTTCTTGGTTGATCAACATTTAAACCCTTTTTTACAGCAACATGATAAGCTAATAATTGTAATGGAATAACAGTAAGAATAGGAGTTAAAATATTATGTGTTTGTGGCACTCTAATTACATGATTAACCATTTTTTCAATTTGAGTATCATCTTCATTTACGATTGCAATTATTCTTCCTTTTCTTGCTTTAACTTCTTGAATATTGCTAACAACTTTATCATAAACAAAATCTTTTGTTGCAATAAAAATTACAGGCATATCATAATCAATTAAAGCAATAGGACCATGTTTCATTTCTGCTGCAGGATAACCTTCTGCATGAATGTAAGAAATTTCTTTCATCTTTAATGCACCTTCAAGTGCAACTGGGAAATTATATCCACGACCCAAGTAAAGAAAATTTTTAGCTAATAAATATTTTTCAGCAAGTTCTTCAATTAAGGAATTTTGTTTTAATATTGTTTCTACTTTTTGAGGTAAGCTTTGTAATTCTTTTATTACTTCTCTTCCTTCTTCTAAACTCATTCCTTTTCTTCTTGCTAAAAGAAGAGTAATTAATGAAAGTACAACTAATTGTGAAGTAAAAGCTTTTGTTGATGCAACACCAATTTCTGGTCCAGCGTGAATATAAACACCAGCATTACTTTCACGTGCTATTGAACTTCCAACAACGTTACAAATTCCTAAACACAAAGCTCCTTTCTTTTTAGCTTCTTTTAAAGCTGCTAAAGTATCAGCCGTTTCACCACTTTGAGAGATAAAAATTACAGTATCATCTTTTGTAACAATAGGATTTCTGTATCTAAACTCAGAAGCATAATCTACTTCAACAGGAATTTCAGCATATTGTTCAAGCATGTATTCACCAACTAACCCAGCATGCCACGATGTTCCACAAGCAGAAATTAAAATTCTCCTTGAATTCAAAATTCTATCTTCAAAGCCTTGTAACCCACCAAGTTTTGAAATTCCTTCATCAAAAACTAAACGACCTCGTAAAGAATTGTACAAAGATTCAGGTTGGTCCATAATTTCTTTTAACATGAAATGCGAATAACCACCTTTAGTAATTTCATCAATACCAATATCTACTTGATTTATTTCTTTAATTATCTCTTCATCCTGAATTGTTTTAGTTTTGAAACAATCAGCATGAACCTCGGCAATTTCTCCATCTTCAAGATAAACAACCTGTCGTGTGTGAGCTATTAATGCATTTACATCACTTGCAATAAAATTTTCTTTATCACCAATTCCAATTACTAAAGGTGAACCTTTTTTTGC
>CAZVBT010000148.1:0-5733 GCA_964625385.1 uncultured Melioribacter sp.
TCTTAATCTTTCTCTTGATCTTTATTTATTCTAAATCTCTGATTAGACTAATTATTTAATGGAATTTTACTTCCACACATTTTTGCATGAATTAATTTCTCATACATATCTTTTGAAATAGAAGGACCTTTACCATTACAAACGTTATTAAAAACTTGTTTCAATTCTTCGGCAATTTCTTCTGGAAATTTTCCCTCAATTTTGTAACGTGGCATAACATGAACAGGTTTACCATTTTTAAACAATGCAATAAAAGGTGAAGAAGGTGGAATCTCTGATAAATATTTTTCCCTTAAATAATCCACAGCTATACGATCTTGACCAGCAAAAACTGTTATTAAATTATTTGGTATAACAGAATTTTGTAATGCTTCTGAAACTCCAGGTCTTGCACTTCCTGCAGAACAACCACAAACTGAATTGATAAACACTAATGTTGTTTCATCATTATTTCTATTTAGATATTCATCAATTATTTCAGGAGTAGTTGTTTCTTTAAAACCAACATAAATTATTTCATCCCGCATTGGCTGAACTGCAATTGGATCATATATTGGTGGTTTTTGATTTATATCGAACATTTTTTTAACCTTTCATTTTTTGAAATAAATTTATTGATGTAAAATCATTTTTATATTTATTAAGTATGAATATTTTTACAACTGCATTAAACTATCAATTATCATAAAAAGCCAAGTTCAAGTTTAGCTTCTTCACTCATCATTTGCATTGTCCACGGTGGATCAAAAGTCAAATCTAGATAAAGATCTTTAACATCATTAACTGATTTTATTTTTTCTTTTACTTCTTGTGGTAAACTTTCTGCAACAGGGCAATTCGGAGTTGTTAAAGTCATTTTAATGTAAACATTTCCTTCGTCATCAATTTTTAAATCATAGATTAATCCCAACTCCCAAATATCAACAGGAATTTCAGGATCGAAACATGTTTTTAGTATTGAAATGATTTTTTGTTCAAGTTGTCCTTTGTCAATCATTTTATTAACCTATAAAAACATTCTTTTAACTTTATGGAGACTATTAATTAATTTATCAATTTCTTCTTTTGTATTATAGAATGCAAAAGATGCACGAGCGGTTGCTGGAATATTAAATCTTTGCATAATTGGTTGAGTACAATGGTGCCCAGTTCTAATTGCAATGCCATCAGTGTCAATTATAGTTCCAATATCATAAGGATGAATACCCTTAATCACAAATGAAACTACACTTGCTTTTTCTTTTGCAGTACCAATAATTTTTAGTCCATCAACTTCAGAAAGTCTTTCTGTGGCATATTTTAATAATTCATTTTCATATTCAACGAGTTCATTTCTATCAAATTGATTTAGATAATCAATTGCAGCACCAAGACCAATACCACCAGCTATATTTGGAGTACCAGCTTCAAATTTTCTTGGAATATCATCGAAAGTTGTCTTTTCAAAAGTTACTGTTCTAATCATATCACCGCCACCTTGATATGGAGGCATCATTTCAAGGAATTCTGTTTTGCCATAAAGAATACCAATTCCTGTTGGACCAAAAACTTTGTGTCCGCTAAATGCATAAAAATCTGCGTCAAGCTCTTGAACATCAATTTTTAAATGTGGAATTGCTTGAGCACCATCAATTAATACAGGAATTTTTTTTGAATGCGCAAATTCAATTATTTGTTTAACTGGATTTATACTTCCAAGAGCATTTGAGATATGGACGACAGAAACAAGTTTAGTTTTTTCATTTACTTGTTTTTCGAAAGCTTCGTAATCAAGTTCTCCATTATCATTAATTGGAATAACACGTAAATTAATTTTTTTTCTATCACTCATTAACTGCCAAGGAACAATATTAGCGTGATGCTCCATATGCGAAATTAAAACTTCATCACCTTCTTTAAAATATTTTGCGCGGCACAAAGTTGAAGCAACTAAATTAATTGCTTCTGTTGTACCACGTACAAAAACAATTTCAGCCACACTAATTGCATTTATAAATTCTTTTACTTTTAGTCTTGCATTTTCATATTGTTCAGTTGCAAGTTCACTTAGAAAATATAAACCGCGATGAATATTTGCATTATCATAAGTATAGTATTGTGTAATTGCATCAATAACAGATTGTGGTTTTTGTGAAGTTGCAGCATTATCAAGATAGACTAAAGGTTTTCCATTAACTTCTCGTTTTAAAATTGGAAAATCATTTCTCACTTCTTCAACGTCAAATTTTCTTTTTACTTCGGAAATTGCTTTCAACACAAGTCACCTATTTCAAATAAAAATTAATTCTAAAGAAAGTTAACTATCAAATCTAAATTTCAATCTGATGTAGATGTTGAAAAATCATATGATTGATCTGTTCTTTCAATTCATTGATTTTCATAGTTTCAATTACATCATTTGCAAAAGCACGAATCAACATACTTTTTGCAAGTTCTTTTGGAACGCCACGTGAACGAATATAAAATTCACTTACTTCATCAAGATGACCAACCGTAGCCCCGTGCGAACATTTTACATCATCAGCAAATATTTCTAATTGTGGTTTTGTATCAATTGTTGCACCTTTGGATAAAAGTATTGTTTTATTTTGTTGATATGCATTTGTTTTCTGTGCATCCTGACGAACAATTATTTTACCATTAAAAACCCCATGAGAATTTTCATCTAAAATTCCTTTGTATAATTCATCACTCATACAATTTGGTTTTGCATGATCAACAAAAGTATGATTATCAACATGTTGTTTCCCATTAATCATATATAAACCATAAAAATGTGTTTCAATATTTTCACCATCAAGTTTGGAGTTTATATCATTACGAACTATTTCGCCACCAAAAGTAATATTAAAATGATTGAATAAACTTTTATTTTTTTGTACTGCTTGAATCTTTTCTATGTGATATGATTTATTATTTTCATTTTGAATTTTATAATAATCCACAACTGAATTTTCACCAACATAAATTTCCGAAATAATATTGTTGAAATATTTTTGTTCATTAACACCGATATAATTTACAATTACTTTTGATTGAGAGTTTTCATCAGCAATTAGCAAATTTCTAGGTGATATAAGAATATTCTCGGTTTCATTCCCATTTATAAAAACAATCTGAATTGGTTTTTCAACTATTACATTTTTCGGGATATAAACTGCAAAACCATCAATTGCAAATGATGAATTAAGGAAGTTAAAAGCCGTAACATTGTTAACAATGTTATTAAAATATTTATTAAAAAGTTTTTCGTTTTCTTTGTGAAAATTTTTCAAATTTCCTATGAATGCATTTTTTGGTAAACTTTTTATTTTACTTAACGATGGTTCATATATTCCATTAACAAAAACTAGAAGGTGAAAGTCAAAACCAGTAAAAATTAAATTTTCAATATTAGATTCACTTAATTCAAGATGAGAAGTAAGATTTGCTGGAACAAAATTTTGTTTTACAATTGGAGAAACATCTGTAAATCGCCACTCTTCATTTTTAGTTGTTGGGAAATCCAATTCATTGAACTTAGCGATAGCATCTTTTCTAAAGCTATGAAAATTGGTTTTTGATTCTCCATTAAGTTTCTTTTCGAAGTCAGTAAACTTATCTAAATAAAAATCTTTAACATTCATATTAAATTTTCTCCATTTCTTCTTCTTTGATTAACCAATCATAACCTTTTTCTTCAAGTTCTAAAGCAAGTTCTTTTGTACCAGATTTAATAATTCTTCCTTTATAAAGTACATGCACAAAATCAGGAACAATGTAATTAAGTAACCTTTGATAATGTGTTACAACAAGAAAAGAAGTGTTTGGATTTTTATAAATATTAACACCATTAGCAACTATTTTTAATGCATCAATATCAAGACCACTATCCGTTTCATCAAGTAAAACAAATTTAGGTTCAAGCATTAACATTTGAAGAATTTCATTTCTCTTTTTTTCGCCACCAGAAAAACCAACGTTAACGTAACGTGAAATCATTGCATAATCCATTCCAAGTAAACTTGCTTTTTGTTTTATCAAAGTAAGAAATTCATTTGGAGTAATTTCTTCTAAACCTTTGAATTTTCTTATTTCATTTAATGCTGTTTTAAGAAAAGTTGCATTGCTTACACCCGGAATTTCAATAGGATATTGAAAAGCCAGAAACATTCCTTCACGTGCCCTTGTTTCAGGATCCATTTCAAGCAAATTTTTCCCATCGAACAATACTTCACCATCTGTTACTTCATAATTTTCGTTTCCGGTTAAAACATTTGCTAGGGTACTTTTACCAGATCCATTTGGTCCCATTATAGCATGAATTTCACCAGCTTTTACTTCAAGATTTATTCCTTTTAAGATTTCTTTTCCTTCAACATTTGCCTTTAAATTTTTTATAACTAACATTTTTTCTCCTAAATTTTTCTTGTTATTTCTATTTATAAAATTCTTTGGAAAGTTGTATTTAAGCAATTAATATTCACCATACATTATACATTATCCATTATTCATTATTCATTATTCATTATTTATTACCCTACGCTTCCTTCAAGCGAAATAGCTAAAAGCTTTTGAGCTTCAACAGCAAATTCCATTGGCAACTCGTTAAAAACTTCTTTACAAAAACCATTAACAATCATATTAACCGCATCTTCAGTTGAAATACCTCTTTGATTTAAATAAAAGATTTGATCTTCACCAACTTTTGATGTTGTTGCTTCATGTTCAACTTTTGCAGTGTCATTTTCAACTTCGATGTAAGGAAAAGTATGTGCGCCACATTTATCACCCATTAACATTGAATCGCACTGAGTAAAATTTCTTGCGCCAACAGCATTTTTACCAATGCGAACTAACCCACGATATGAATTATTACTTCTGCCCGCAGAAATTCCTTTTGATATAATTGTGCTTCGTGTATTTTTTCCTATATGAATCATTTTGGTTCCAGTATCAGCTTGCTGATAATTATTTGTTACAGCAACCGAATAAAATTCACCAACAGAATTATCACCTTGAAGAATACAACTTGGATATTTCCAAGTAATAGCTGAACCCGTTTCAACTTGAGTCCAAGAAATTTTTGAATTATTACCTCTGCAAGCACCACGTTTAGTAACAAAATTATAAATTCCACCCTTACCTTCTTTATCACCAGGATACCAATTTTGAACTGTTGAATATTTTATTTCTGCATTTTCCAAAGCAATTAACTCAACAACTGCAGCATGCAATTGATTATTATCGCGAATTGGAGCAGTACATCCTTCGAGATAGCTTACGTACGAATCATCATCAGCAATAATTAATGTTCTCTCAAACTGACCAGTTTCCTGAGAATTGATTCTAAAATAAGTTGATAGCTCCATTGGGCAACGAACACCTTTAGGAATATAAACGAATGAGCCATCACTAAACACTGCAGAATTTAATGCTGCGTAATAATTATCTGTATAAGGCACAACAGAACCAAGATATTTTTTAACTAAATCAGGATGCTCTTGAACAGCTTCTGAAATAGAACAAAAAATAATTCCTTTTTCTTTTAAGGTTTCTTTGAATGTTGTTGCAACTGAAACAGAATCAAAAACTGCATCAACAGCAACACCAGATAAAATTTTTTGCTCTTCGAGTGGAATTCCAAGCTTTTCAAAAGTTTTTAATAGTTCAGGATCAACTTCATCTAATGAATTTAATTTTGGTTTTTGTTTTGGAGCTGAATAATAACTTATATCCTGAAAATCAATTTGC
>CAZVBT010000149.1:0-9681 GCA_964625385.1 uncultured Melioribacter sp.
TTTAATTTCAATATTCTGAGCTTACTTAGTCCAATCTGTGGTTGAACTATGGTGTTTAATTGGAAGTATTTTTATTCCTGGAATAATAATTTTAATAATAAGTTCATATTATAATAAGTATAAAATAAACAATACTCTTGCATTTTATGAATCAATTTTTTCAGTGTTAATAAGTTTTACGTGGGAGATAATTAGAAGAAATATAAATATTGGAGAATTCAAACAAATTGAACCGATGATTATTGGTATAATAACAGCTATTGTAATACATTTAGCGGGATTAGTAAAAAAAAGTCGTCATTTAGAATGAATAAAAAAAAGTCAGCCAAAATTAATTTTAACTGACTTTTTAATTTAAGTTATGGTAATAAAACACCAACAGAAATCACAGTTGTCCACAAACCATTTTTATCACCTTGAGCAGATTGGGTAACATTAAAAGTACGAACAATTTTGCCACTCATTTTATAAACTTGCTCTCTTTCATTCCATGCTTTATCAGCTTCGAAGTCAATACCTAAAGTGGTTGCTAACATCGTTGCAGCTAAATCTTCAGCATAATCTCCAGCAACTTTTTCAGTTTCACCATATGGATGATGTTCAGATAAATATCCATACATATTTTTATCAGCTGGTATGGCAACACCAATTGAAGAAGCGATTAATCTGTTTGGTTCATTTGTAGAATTTCTTGCAATAACGCAATGTGTTATTTGACCAGGTTTTAATGATTTTAACCCTTGAGAACGAGGAATAACTTTTGCACCAACAGGAAAGATTGAACTAACTGATACTAAATTACAAATTTCAATACCAGCATTTCTTAATGCTAATTCAAAAGAAGCAAGATATTCTTTATGTTTTCCTACACCTTTGGTGAAGAATATTTTAGTTGGGACGTACATTTTGGTCCTCCTATTTATTTCCGATTACTTTAATAAAATTTCTTTTTCCAACTTTTAAAATAAAATCTTTATCAAGCTTTATAATTGTTTTAATATCAATAATTTTTTCTCCATCAATTGAAACACCACCTTGCGTTAATAATCTTCTGGCTTCACCTTTTGATGGGGCAAATCCCACTTTTACAATTAAATCAAGTATTTCAAATTCTTTTTGGTTCTCAAAATTTATTTCGGGAATTTCATCAGGCAATCCTTTTTTAACAAATATATTGTCAAACTCGTTTTCAGCATCAATGGCATCTTGCTTTGAGTGGTACATCTCAACAAGTTTTCTTGCTAATGCTCTTTTAATATCACGTGGATTAACATTAGGGTTTTCTAATTCTTCTTTTATTTTTTTTAATTCAGTGTTTTCCACATCTGTTGCTAATTCGTAATAGGTGTAAATTAAATTATCAGGAATTGAAAGAGTCCTTCCATAAATATCTTTAGGTGAATCATTGATTCCAATATAATTATCATATGATTTACTCATCTTTTCAACACCATCAGTTCCAACGAGCAAAGGCATTGTCAAAATAACTTGAGGTGAAATACCAAATTCTCTTTGAATATCGCGACCAACGAGTAAATTAAATTTTTGATCAGTTCCTCCAAGTTCAACATCACTTTCAATTGCAACTGAATCCATTGCCTGAGCTAATGGATATAAAATTTCATGCATACTAATCGGAATTCCATTTTTTAATCTTTTAGTAAAATCATCCCGCTCAAGCATTCGTGCAACAGTATATTTTGAAGATAATTTAATAACATCTTCAAAAGTCATTTTACCAAGCCATTCAGAATTGTGTACTATTTTAGTTTTTTCTTTATCCAAAATTTTTGAGGCTTGTTCAAAATAACTTAGACCATTAGCTCTTGCTTCTTCGAAAGATAATGGTGGTCGTGAAGAGTTCCTTCCAGAAGGGTCGCCAATCATTGCAGTGAAATCACCAATAATTAATATTGCTTGATGACCTAATGATTGAAACTGTGCAAGTTTTCTTAAAACTACTGAATGACCTAAATGAAGATCCGGGCGAGTTGGATCGCAACCGAGTTTAATTTTTAGTGGTTTATTTTCTTTTAATGATTTTTCCAGCTTCTGAACTAATTCTTCTTCCGGAATTATTTCTACTGTACCCCTTTTAATCAAATCCATTTGTTCATTGATTGGGGGGAAGAGAATTTTTTTCTCCAATATTTTTCTCCGTTACTTATATTTTCTTAATTGTTCTCTTTGCATATCTCTTTTAGCAATATCTTCTCGTTTATCATATTTCTTTTTACCAGATGCAATTGCTATTTCAACTTTTACTTTTCCATTTTTGAAATACATTCTTAGCGGAATTAAAGTATAACCTTTTTCAGATACTGCTTTTGTTAGTTTTCTTATTTCACTTTTATTTAATAGTAATTTTCTTTCTCTTAATGGATTATGGTTATTGTAACTTCCTTGATCATAAACATTAATATTGCTATTTACTAACCAAACCTCACCGTTTTTTACCATTGCATAGCTATCAACTAAAGAAACTTTATTTTGTCTTAATGATTTAACTTCAGTACCTACAAGAACAATTCCAGCTTCAAATGTATGATGAATAAAATATTCATGCTGTGCTTTTCTATTCGTTACTATGTTTTTTTCTGTATTTTCTATCATAATTCAAAAAATGATTGCAAAAATTATCTTTTTAGTTAAAGTTATGCAAGTAATGGATAAAAAAACTGTTTGAATATATTTGAATAGGCCCCTGTAAAATTCCTTTCTTGTCATTGCCAATATAATGAAGCAACATCTAGCTTATTTTTTAATAAATATCAATATTGCTTCTCCGCAATTAAAATACGAGGTAAGCTGTTATTTCATTTCTTTCAATGACATTCAGAATTAATTATTCAGAATACTGTTATTAAATAGTTTTAAAAATATTCTTATAGTAAATATGATGACTAAATTTATTTAGAATTGATTTTATATTTATGATTGATATTGCAAAAATTATGTTCATCATGTATGTAGTTACATTATTTGCAAATTGAGGCTATACTAAATCGCTATATCATAAATTCTGTATTTTTTATAAACTTCACCATTCATCACTTGTGCACCACGATTCATCATATCGTTATCTTCAAGAATCCAGCTTGCTTCACCTTTTAAGATACCAACATTAGCTGCACGATTAACTATTTCCCAATAAAATACAGCATCTAAACCACGTTTTTGATATTCTGGAATGATTCCTAAAGTTAATACTCTTGACCAAGTTATTTTTTTTCTATGTGTAAAAAGTTTAATGAAATTAAAAGGTAATAATCTACCATTGAAAGATTTGAATATTTGATTATAATCCAACATCACAAGAGCAAAACCAACTAGTTTATTATCAATTTCTCCAAACAAAACAAGAGATGGCTCAACTAGTGGTTTTAAATCTTTTGCCATTGCATCAATTTCTTCATCGGTCATAGGAACAAAACCCCAATTTGGTGCCCATGCTTTGTTATAAACAAACTTAACTTTATCAAGTTCTTTTTTGAATTCTTTCATATTGAGCTGAGTGATTTTTAACTTAGAGCGTTGGCGGGCAATTTCTGCAACTCTTTTCAATTTTTCTGAGCTTACAACTTTTTGATTTTCCAAAGAATAAGCATAAAGATCTTTTGCTTTTTTAAATCCATAATTTTCACACAAGTCTAAATAATATCTTGGATTGTAAGTCATTAAAATTCTTGGTTCGTCATCAAAGCCTTCTATTAACATACCATATTCATCATTTGAAGATGGATTTGCCGGACCACGCATAGTATCACATCCATTTTCTTTTAACCAAATTTTTGCAGCATCAAAAAG
Organism: uncultured Melioribacter sp.; assembly: GCA_964625385.1. Taxonomy (GTDB): domain Bacteria; phylum Bacteroidota; class Ignavibacteria; order Ignavibacteriales; family Melioribacteraceae; genus Stygiobacter. The sequence goes on from CAZVBT010000149.1 coordinate 3,808, forward strand.
TGCATTAGCAACTTGCTGATCATTTATACATTCAAAAAAACCGAAAAAGCCGACTTTATCATTATGAATTTTGTTATGAAGTTCATTTTTAATTGCAGCAATTCTTCCAACCATTTTTCCATTTCTTTCTGCAATGAAAAATTCAGCTTTAGCATGTTTATAAAATGGATGTTTTTTGCGATCAAGAATTCTCATTTTATCAAATATTAAAGGTGGTACCCAATAAGGATCATCTTTATAAATTTCCCATGCAAATTTTATGAATTTTTTTATTTCACTTTTAGTACTAATAGTTTTAATGATAACGTTGCTCATAAATTTCTCCGATTAATAAAAAAGGTTGATATTTCAAAAAAATATCAACCTCTGTTATTATAAAAAGGATATTAAATTAACCCTAATTCCTTCCCAACTTTTTTGAATGTGTTAATTATGAAATCCAAATGTTCATCTTCATGAGAAGACATATAACTTGTTCTCATCATTTGTCGTCCTTGAGGAACACCAGGAGAGATAAAAACATTTACAAAAACACCATTATCATAAAGTTTACGCCACATTTGAAAAGCTAAAGGATCGCTACCAACAATAACTGGAACGATTGCAGTTCTTCCTTCTAAGACATTAAAACCAACAGATTTTAATTCTGTTCTAACTTTATTTGCATTTGAAATTAATTTTTCAACACGCCAAGGTTCTTCTTCTAAAATATTTAAAGCAGCTAAAGCCGCTGCGACAGCCGCTGGAGTAGGTGAAGCACTAAATATTAATGCTGATGAAAAATGTTTTAAATAATTAATAACACGTTCAGGACCAGCAACAAAACCACCAAGCGATGCAAAAGTTTTACTGAAAGTTCCCATTGTTAAATCAACTTCTTTTTCTAAGTTAAACTCACTTGCAGTTCCACGACCACCTTTGCCAATTACACCAACTGAATGAGCATCATCAATTAAAGTTCTTGCATTATATTTTTTAGCAAGTTCAACTAATTTTGGTAAATCTACAATTTCTCCACCAGTGCTAAAAACTCCATCACTCACAATTAATTTTGGAGCATCATTTGGAAGTTTTGATAAAACTCTTTCAAGATCATCCATATCATTATGTTTGTAGCGTTCAAGATTTGCTGTTAAGCCTTTAGCCATAATTTGTCCAGCAACTATGCATGCATGATTATCACGATCAGAAACAACATATTCACTTTTGCCCTGAACCAAAGTAGGTATAATTCCTTGTGCGGTTTGATAGCCAGTACTGTAAAGAAGTACAGCTTCTGTTCCAAAAAATTTTGCAAGTCTTTCTTCAAGTTCGATGTGCAAGTCAAGCGTACCTGTTAAATAGCGTGACCCTGAACAACCAGTTCCATATTTACGAACTGCTTCAAGTGCTGCTTCTTTAACTTTTGGATGAGCAGTTAAGCCTAAATAATTATTTGAACCAGCCATTACAATTTTTCTTCCTTCAATTTGAACAACTGGTCCTTCGTTTTCTTCAATTGGACGAAAATATGGATATACACCCATTGCTTTTACTTCGTCTGCACGTGTAAACTCGTAGCATTTATTGAATAAATCCAAAATACCTCCAGATTTTTTCTTTATTGATTTTTTATTTTTGTATTATAACTATGTTAAATTTTTGTTAATTAATATAAACAAATTTAGGATAATTATAATTATATGGAAAAGAAAATAATTTCTGTTGTTACAGGTGCTTCTGGTTTTGTTGGAAGTCATTTAGTAGATAAACTTTTAGAGAAAGGACATATAGTAAAATGTGTTTTAAGATCAACAAGCTCAACAAGATGGCTTGAAGGTAAATATGTTGAAATAGTTAATTGTGGTTTGTTTGATAAAGATGCTTTGAAAAATGTTTTGAAAGATGCTGATTATGTATTTCATATTGCTGGTGTAGTAAAAGCCAAAACCGAAGAAGAATACTTTAAAGGAAATGTTGAAACAACAAAAGTTTTACTTGAAGTATTAGAAGAAGTTAATCCTAATTTAAAAAGATTTGTTGTTGCAAGTAGTCAAACTGCATGTGGACCATCTTTAGATGGAATTCCTTGTAATGAGGAAACAAAAGAACATCCAATCACAACTTATGGCAGAAGTAAGCTTTCTCAGGAAAATTTAGTTAAATCATATAAAGGTAAAATTGCTTTTACGATTGTTCGTCCGACGGCGGTTTACGGTGAACGTGATACAGAAATTTTTTTGGTCTTTAAAACATACAAAACTGGATTGTTTACATTAATTGGTTTTGATGAAAAGAAATTAAATTTAATTCATGTTAAAGATTTAGTAGATGGTATTTATTTATCAGCTATTTCTGAAAAATCAAAAGATCAAATTTATTTTCTTGCATCCGATGAAATTTATACTTGGCCAACTATCGGAAATGAAATTGCAAAAGCATTTGGTAAAAGAGCATTAACAATTAGGCTGCCTCATTTTTTAGTTTACACAGTTGCTGCAATAGCTGAGTTTTTTTCATTGTTTAGTTCTAAAGCTGCAACTTTTAATTTGGAAAAAGCAAGAGATTTTGTTCAAAAATATTGGACTTGCGATGTCTCGAAAGCTAAAAATGATTTTGGGTTTAGTCAAAATGTATCATTAGAAGAGGGAATTAAGCGAACCATAGATTGGTATCGCGAGATGAAATGGTTGTAGCTTAGTTTTTTCTTCGAATAAAGAAGATGACTTTTGCATGATTTGCAATCTCCATTGCCAAAATTATTAGCGGCAATTTTCAGATTAAATTCATTAAGCAAAACTGATATAAAATTGCATTCAAAATTTTTTTCTCCATTTTCCAAAACAAAAATGGATTGTATTTTATTTGTAGGGATTATAGTTAAGTAGTCAATATGCCAATAAATATTTTTTTCTTTCTGTAAATGTCTGATTATCCTTTGTTTCAAATTTTTTTGTGCACTGCCACTGTAATAATAATATCCTTTAGAAAAAAATATCTTTTCAAATTTTTTATTTGTAAGCATGAAATTTTTTGATGCATAAATTTCTAATAAGTAAACGCCAGAGTTACTAATTATTTTTTGCACCTTCTTTAATCCAGGTTTTAATTCCTTCAATTTGATTTTTTGTAAGAGGTGGATAACCAATAGGAGGCATTGGAGAAATAACTCTACCTTCAATTGCCCAAACTAATTTACTATTTTCAGGCAAACCAGGAAATATAATTAAAGGATCACTCACAGTTTCGGAATATGAATCAAGACTTAAATTACCAGCTCTATCTCTTGAATTGTGACAAGTTGCAGTATTACATTTAACTCTAAAAACAGGGTAGATATGTTCGGAGAATTTAACATTCGATGCAGGTATAATAACTTTATCAATCTCTTGATTTGTTACTGTATCATCACAAGCATTTAATGAAATTATAAACAAAACTATTAATGTTAATTTATTTTTTTTCATAATCTTATTTTCTTTAATTATCAATTATCAATTTTTAATTGGTAATTATAAATTATTTTATCTTTTACATCGATGAGCTGATTTTCATTTTTAATATCAAACCAAAAAATTCTTTCATCTTTATTAAACCAGGTAAATTGTTTTTTTGCATAACGTCTTGTGTTTCTTTTTATTAAATCAATAGCTTTTTCAAGTGAATGTTTATTTTCAAGATAGTCAATAATTTCTTTGTAACCAACAGTGTTTAAAGAGTATAAATTTTTATCATAACCTTGATTGAGAATTTCATTAACTTCATCGACTAAACCTGATTTAATCATAATATCAACTCTTTCATTAATTCTTTTATAAAGAAGTTCACGATTCCATCTCAATCCAAACTGAATAAATTTTATATTGGTATTTCTTTTAATCTCTTTTTGAATTTCAAAAATTGATTTGCCAGTGAGATGAAAAACCTCCAAAGCGCGTATAACCCTTTTCCAATTTTGTGGAAGCATTTTACTTGCAGAATTTGGATCAACATTTTTGAGTTCATTATAAATGAATTCATTACCAAATCTTTTTCGTTTGTTTAATAATTCGTTTCTATAATTAAAATCATTTGGAATAGAAGAAGTTATCCCATCTATCAATGCTTTTAAGTATAAACCTGTTCCTCCAACAACAATTGGAATTTTTCTTTTACTAAAAAGCTCATCAATAATTTCTAAACCTCTTATTTCAAATTTACTTGCATCGAATTTTTCATCAATATCTAATTCATTAATAAAATGATGTTTAATTTTATGCAATTGCTCAAATGATGGTTTCGCAGTCCCAATATTAAGTTGTTTATATATTTGTCTGCTATCAGCAGAAATAATTTCTGTACCTAAATTAAATGCAAGATTAAAAGCTAAATCACTTTTACCAGAACAGGTTGGACCAACAATAACAATTACTATTCTTTCCATCCTTCCTGGCCAATTAAAGGTACGAATGCAAAATTAGAATGCTCATTAATTTCAAATATATCTTCACTGATTTTTGTTACAATTTTCATTGCCTGATTTACTTTGTTTCCAACTGGGATAATTAATTTACCACCAATTTTCAATTGCTTCTTTAAATTTTCAGGAATAGAGGGGCTTCCGGCAGTAACAATAATTCCGTCGTAAGGTGCAAAATCAGACCAACCAATAGTTCCATCACTACAGCGAGTCGCTATTCTATAATTTAATTTATCAAAAAGTTTTAAAGTTTGATTATAGAGATCAAAATTCCTTTCAATTGTAAAAACTTTAGCCCCAAGTTCGTAAAGAATTGCCGCTTGAAAGCCTGAACCTGTTCCGATTTCTAAAATTTTATCATTTGGTTTGGGATTTAAAATTTCTGTCATAAATGCAACAGTATATGGTTGAGAAATTGTCTGCCCTTGACCAATTGGTAATGCTACATCCAAATAAGCATTAGGTATCATAACTTCCGGTACAAATAAATGCCTTTGAACTTTTAAAAAAGCTGACAAAACTTTTTCATTTTTAATACCTCTTTCTTTTAGCGAGGCTACTAATTTTTCTCTTTCATATTCGTACATAATGTTTTTCTTTTAATTAAATATAAAATTAAATTTGCGATGCAATTATAAATAAATGTCATTAAATAATAATTATGATAGAAACAGTTGGTGGTGCAATCTTAATAGCATTAATGAGAATTTGTGATGTAACCATAGGTACTTTTAGAACAATTATGGTTGTGCAGGGAAGAAAGTATCAGGCGGCAGTTGCAGGTTTTTTTGAAGTTCTAATCTGGATTTTTGCAATGAGATATATTGTTCAGCATTTGGATAATCTATACAATTTGATTGGATATGCGTTAGGTTTTTCGCTTGGAAATATTCTTGGAATATCTTTAGAGCAAAAAGTAGCGCTTGGCTACATCCAGGTAAATATAATTTCACCACATAAATCAGAAGAGATTGCTAAAATTTTAAGAGAGAAAAAATTTGGTGTTACAATATTACCAGCAGAAGGGAAATCCGGTGAATTATCTATTTTGATTGCAATTATTAAAAGAAAATACTTACAAGATTTAATGAAAACAGTTGAAGAATTAGATAAACGAGCTTTTATTACAATTCAATCTTCAAGACCATATCGGGGATTTATGCATGGTTCACGAGTATAATTTTGAAAAAATATTTGCTTAGAAAAAAGATGAGTATTATATTTGCTTACAAATTTGGTTATTTTATTATTAAAAAATTGCGGAATTAGCTAGGTGGTTGGGCGGAACCTTTGCAAGGGTGGTTGTGGGGGTTTGAAGTCCGTTTCCCGGTTAATAACCCGGAAACATCGGGATTTTTTTTTCCTTTAAATTATTTAGGGGCTTTAGGCAAGGTGCCCAAGGCGGAAGTCTTGAAAATTTTTTATTGTTCGTTTCG
>CAZVBT010000150.1:0-2418 GCA_964625385.1 uncultured Melioribacter sp.
AAAATGATTAAGAAAATGGGCTCGTTAAAATCACTTTTAGGAATGATTCCAGGAATTGGATCTCAAATTAAAAACGCAGATGTTGATGATAAACAATTAGTTGTTGTTGAATCAATTATTCAATCTATGACTAAACAAGAAAGAGCAAATCCTAAAATTCTTAATGGCAGTAGAAGAAAAAGAATTGCTCGTGGAAGTGGAAACACAATACAAGATGTTAACAGGTTGATTAAACAATTTGAACAAATGCAACAAATGATGAAGATGCTTAATAAAAATTCTGGCAAATTTAATTTGCCAAATATGAAAAACTTTAGAATAAATTAAATGGAGGAATAAACAAATTGGCAGTTAAGTTAAGATTGAAAAGAATGGGAAAGAAAAAGCAACCAATATATAAAGTGGTTGCCGCTGATTCACGTTCACCAAGAGATGGAAAATTTATTGAAGCTATTGGACTTTATAATCCTAAAACAGAACCAGCAACTGTTGAAATAAAAGAAACAAGAGCGATGTATTGGTTAAACGTTGGAGCTCAACCAACTTTAACTGTTAGAAATCTTCTTTCACAAAAAGGAATTTTATTAAAAAGACAATTAATAAAGAAAGGTTTGAAGGAAGAAGAAATTGCAGCTAAATTAGAAGAATGGATGAAATTAAAAGAAGCTAATCTTGCTGCTAAAATGAAAAAGAAATTAGAAACAAAGAAATCTAAAAAAGCTTTAGCTAAAGAAAAGTCTCAAAGTGCATCGGAAGCATAAAGGGTACTGCTCCGAAGTTCTAATTTAATTTAGACGCACTTAGTTAATAGTACCCTATGTTCATAAAATATAGGTATAACATGAAGGACTTTATTGAATTTATTGCTAAACATCTTGTTGATAATCCTGATAATGTTTCTTTAGAAGAAGCAACACCAGACGAAAAAACTGTTGAGTTAACTCTCAAAGTTGGTGCTGAGGATGTTGGAAAAGTTATCGGTAAACAAGGAAAAACAGCTCAAGCTATGAGAACTTTATTAACTGCAATTGCAGCTAAAGAAGGTAAAAGAGCTGTACTTAAAATCTTGGATTAATTTTTAGGTGGATGATCTTTTTCTAATCGCTGAAGTAAAATCAGCTTTTGGAACTGAAGGTTATGTCTTAATTGATTCCTTTTCTGATTTCAAAGATAGATTCTTTGAACTTCAAAAAGTCTTTGTCCAAATTTTTGGAAACTTTAAAGAATTACATATTGAGTCAGTTAAAGAAATTGATAAAAAAATTATTCTCAAGTTTAAAGGTTTCAATAGTTCTTCTGATGTCGAAATACTTCTAAATCAAAAATTATTCGTTGATAAAGAAAATGTTGTTAAACTTGAGAAAGATACTTTCTTTATTCACGATTTAATTGGTTGTCAAGTTTTTAGAAATGAAATTAATATTGGTTTTGTAAATGATGTTTTAGTTTTACCCGCAAACGATGTTCTGGAAATTAAAAATGTTGATGAAATAATTCTGGTACCTTTTGTAAAAGATTATATACAAAGTTTGCAAGTTGAGAATAAAATAATTGAATTAAAAAAAGATTGCGATTTACTTTACGATGATGAGGATTGACGTAATTTCAGCTGTACCAGATTTATTATTTAGTCCAATAAATACTAGTATTATAAAAAGAGCACAAGATAAAAAAAAGCTTGAAATATTTGTCCACAATTTGAGAGATTACGCTTACGATAAGCATAAACAAATTGATGACAAACCTTTTGGCGGTGGTCCTGGAATGTTACTGAAACCAGAACCGTTCTTTGAATGTATTGAAAAATTATTGAGTGAAAGAGCTTATGATTACATTATTTTTCCAACTCCAGGCGGAAAATATTATAATCAACAAATGGCAAATAAATTTTCACTTGGAAAAAATATTATGATTCTTGCCGGTCATTATAAAGGTATAGATGATCGTGTTCGAGAAAAATTTGCTACTGATGAAATATCAATTGGCCATTATGTTTTAACTGGAGGTGAATTAGCTGCACTTGTTATTATTGATAGTGTGGTGAGATTAATTCCCGGCGTATTAAATGATAGTGAATCTGCATTGAATGATTCATTAATGGATGGTGAAATAATTGAAGCACCATATTATACAAGACCAGCAGAATACAAAGGTATGAAGGTGCCCGATGTTTTATTAAGTGGTCATGATAAAAAAATAAAAGAATGGAAAGAAGAGCAATCAAAAATTTTAACTGATAAATGGAAAAAAATAAATAATCTGGAGAAATAAAAAATGGATAAGGTTAGAGAACTTACAGACGAACTAATAAGAAATGATTTTCCAGCATTTAAAGCTGGTGATCATATTCGTGTGCATGTAAAAGTAGTTGAAGGCGATAAAGAAAGAATTCAACCTTTTGAAGGGGATGTAATTAAC
>CAZVBT010000151.1:0-3125 GCA_964625385.1 uncultured Melioribacter sp.
CATTCTTGAAAAAAGCAAAGAACTTAGCTTTTACCAAAGCGGAGCCAACAAAGGAATTATTTACTATTCAAAAACTACCAACCTGGATAACATAAGAATTGATGATAAACTAAAAGTTGATGGAATTTCTGAAAGCGCTTCAGAAACTATCGGCATTATTTCTTTGAAACAAGATTCTGTTCGTGCAGATATTGGCTACAGCTGGTTGGGATTAAATTTTAATCCAAATACTCAAGCTGTAATTCCACCAATTTCAAATGTGCCAGTCTCTTCAAACACAGATGTTTCTCAATCATTTACAACAGCAAAAATTGAAAATGGATTGATTGATTTAGAAATTACAAATCGGTTTCCATCACCGGTTAATTTAACAATTAGCAATATTGCTTTGAAAAATATTGGAACAGGTGAGATTGTTTTTAGTTATTCAAATAGTGTGTTTATCGCTCCAAAATCAACAGCAAAAATATCTTCACTTCAATTAACAAAAGGTTTGATCGTTAAAAATCAATTTGTGTTTGAGTGTGTTGTTTCTACAAATGGAAGTAATGGCAACACAATAACTTTACCGGAAAATTCTTTTACTCTTAAAGCTAAAATTAAAGAATTAAATGTTTCGGAAACACAAGCTAAAATTCCAAACCAAGATCCAGTTGTAATTGATAATTCCTTTCTGTTTGAAGAAAATTCTGCTCAACCGACAAAATTCAACTTAATAAAAATTGAAAGCGGTTTAATGAGTTTTAAAATCGTTAACAATCTTGATCTTGACGCTACAATGACAATTACAATCAACAACTTAAAAAATCCTTCCGGCCAAACTTTTACCGAAACAAGATTCATAGGAAGAAAGCAAACTGTTAATGTTTTTAATAATTATTCTTTAAAGGATCATTCACTTGTGAGCTTAAATGGCTCACCGACAAATCAGGTTTCCTATAAAGTCAATTTTGTGATTTTATCATCAAATGATTTAAGAACAATTAAAAGCACTGATGGAATAGATGGAATAATAAATATCGGCGAATTAAAACTAAAAGAATTTATTGGACAGCTTCAACCAAAAACAGTTACTACAGAAAAAAGCTCGGTTTCATTCGATTTAAAAGATTTAAAAACCAAACTTCAATTCCAGCAAATTAATTTCAAAAATCCACTTGCTCAAATAAGATTAAAAACAACAGCACAATTCGAATTCAAACTCGATGGAAAAATTGAAGGAAAAAATAGTTTAGGACAAAAAGCAATACTTGGTTTAAATAACAAAACTTTGAGTAATCAAATCATCTCTCCGGCAGATTCAGTTCTTTTCATTAATGCAGATAGTTTGAGTTTGTTTTTCAAAAAATTTACTCAGTTTCCTGATTCATTAATAGTTTATGCTGGCGGAGTGGTAAATCCAAATTATAAAACTGTAAATATTAAAAGCACCGATATAATTACAGGCAAATCAGTTATTGAATTACCAATGGATTTAGGAATTCAAAATGCTGTTTTGAAAGACTCCGTCGAAGTTGATCTTTCAAATGATGACCGTGATAAACTAAAAGATATTAATTCACTTGAAGCCGGAATTAAATTTACTAATGGCTTGCCGGTTTCAATTTCATTTACAGGAAAAATGTATGATGCACAAAATAAATTTCTAACATATTTTCCACCTAAATATGCTGATCAAGATACCATATTAACTATTAATGGAGCTTCAACTGATGCAAATGGAAATGTTACAACTAAAAATGAGCAAACAATAAAAGTAAAAACACAAAAAGCAGAGATTGACAAAATCAGAAATGCAGCATACATGAAAGTAAATTTAAAAATAAATACAACTACATCGAGTAACTCTCCGGTTAAGTTTAAGACAACAGACGATGTAATAATTAACGCATTCGGTTCAACAAATTATAAAGTAAAGCAATAGGAGGAAAGAAATGAAAAAGCTATTTTTATTTTCAGTTGCTTTACTAATATCAATATCATTATTAAATGCACAAGGAATTGGCTCGCAAGGCTCAACAGATGCTCGTTCTATGAGTATGGGAAAATCTTTTGCTTCTTCGTTTGGATTAATGTCTATTGGAAAAAATCCAGCTAATCTTTATCAGGATTCATCATCCGTTACTGAACTTATTTTGCCAATACCTGTCCCAAGTATTTCATTAAATGTTGGATCAAATTTTATTTCAATCGATGATTACAATTATTACTTCGGCACAAGGTTAACTGATGATGATGGAAAAACTTATGGAAGAGAATTAACCGAAACAGATAAAAAAAATCTTAAAGAAATTTTTAAAGATGGTGGCTCAGTTTATTCTGATATTTCATTTCAACTTATTGGAGTAAAAATTCAACCATCAAAAAAATTTGGTGCTATCGGGTTTTCAATAACAGACAGATTTTCATCAAACCTAACGCTGCCAAAAAGCTTAATTGATCTTGGACTTGATGGAAATCTTCCAAATCAAGTTTATAATTTCAGCGATACAAAGTTTAAAGCATGGTGGTTAAGAAAAACTTCATTTACATATTCACGCGAATTTAATTTGCTAAAAGGAATTTCCATCGGCGCTTCTGTAAACCTTGTAAGCGGTTATTTTTATATTGGTGTTGAAAAAGTAAATACAGAATTAAAAACCGGCGAAGGAAATGTTATCACAGGTAAAGGAGATTTTCTTGCTTATTCAGCATTTTCAAAAGATTTTAATGTGAAATATAATTTTGACAACAAGCCAAAAAAAGATTTTTCATTCACAGCTTTTCCAGAACCTTCGGGCAATGGCGTTGGTTTTGATTTTGGTATAGCAGCAAAAATTAACGAATCAATTTCACTTGCCTTTTCGGTTACAGATATTGGCTCAATCGAATGGAAAAACGATGTTGCTCAATTTTCTTCTAATGCTCCAATTTATCTTGATGATATTACAGATCAAGATCAAATTGATACATTAACATCAAGATTAACCGGAAAAGATAACGGCAAATATATTAGTTCGTTAAAAACTGAAATGGCAACAGCTCTTCACATTGCAATCGTTTGGACAAATAGATCTAATAATGTTCGTTCTGCAGGAAGAATGCTTGCTGTTTTAGAATTGCATCAAGGTTTTAATGAACAACCG
>CAZVBT010000152.1:0-3871 GCA_964625385.1 uncultured Melioribacter sp.
ATATTTTTCTCCAAATACAAAAGTAATAGGCGCCGAACCAAAAGAAGCAGATGACGCATTCAGATCTTTTAATGATAAAAAAATTTATCCATCAATTAATCCCAAAACTATTTGCGATGGTTTGCTAACGCAATTAAGTGAAAAAACTTTTAACATTATTATTCATAATGTTGATGATATTTTTACCGCAAAAGAAGAAACAATAGTTGAAGCAATGAGATTAATTTGGGAAAGAATGAAAATTGTTGTTGAACCATCAAGTGCGGTTGCATTTGCAATAATAATTGAAAATCAAGAAAAGTTTAAGAATAAAAATATTGCCATTATACTTTCAGGCGGAAATGTTGATTTAACAAACCTTCCATTTCAGTAATATTATGAATACTTAAAATTGCATTTAGCAAAAATGCAATTTCAATTGGTATAGATTCCATAATTTGACCAACTGGGCTAGTATTTTATTAGTTGTAGTTATATTTCCTTTTAATTTATTCAGATCATAAAATTTTATTTTTATGAAATACCGTTATTAAATTTTTATTTTTAGGTGTTAATTAAAATTTCAAATGAAAATATTATTAATTATAAATATTTTTTTAGCCGGTGTTGTCTTTTCTCAAACAGATGGATTTTTTATTGCCCGTTTAAAATATAATGGTGGTGGCGATTGGTATAATGATCCTTCTGCTGAAATTAACTTGCTAAAATATATTTCACAAACCACTAACATTAAAACAAATCCAAAATATGAATTTGTTGATTTATCAACCGGAAATATTTTTGCTTATCCATTTTTGTTTATGACAGGGCATGGAAATATTGTTTTTACAGATGCAGAAGCAAAAAAATTAAGAAGCTATTTAGAAGCTGGTGGTTTTTTATATGTAGATGACGATTATGGATTAGATAAAGCTTTCCGCAGAGAGATTAAAAAAGTTTTTCCAGATAAAGATCTTGTTGAAATTCCATTTAACTACGGTTTATATAATTGCGCATTTGATTTCAGAAACGGTCCACCAAAAACACACGAACATGATAAAAAACCACCACAAGGTTTTGGAATTTTTTTAAATGGAAGATTGTGCGTTTATTACACTTTTGAAAGTAACCCGAGTGATGGTTGGGCTGATCCGGATATTCATAAAGATCCACCCGCAAAACGTGAAGAAGCTTTACGTTTTGGGACTAACATTGTTGTTTGGTCATTGATAAATTAATTATGCAAAATCATCTTTTAGACATACAAAATAAAATTCAACGATATGTTGAAAAACAAAAAAGAAAAGAGGGCTTAGAAAAACTATTTTTACTTCTGATTTATGTTTTCATAACAATTCTTTTAATCATTTTTTTTGAAAGTGTTTTCTATTTCTCAAAAACAATTAGAACTATAATAGTATATCTTTTCCTTTTTTTATCATCACTTTCATTCTTTGTTTTTGTTGCTTATAAATTTATTAAAGATTTTATTTTTTATTTAAAGCCCAACTATGAAATAACATCAAAAGATATTGGGAATAAATTTCCACAAGTTAAAGATGAATTGACAAATGCTTTACAAATAATAAATGAATCTTCTGGTAATATTTCCAAAGAATTAACTTATGCAGCGTTTGAAAATATTTACAGTAAAATAAAAGACTTAGATTTTAATTCAATTATTGATTATTCAAAGACAAAAAAAATATTCAGGACATTTCTATTTAGTTCATTAATAATAATTCTCCTAATAACATTAATAACCCCACTAAAAAACGCATCATATAGAATAATCAAATTCGATAAAGATTTCCTTCCACCACAAGAATTTTACTTTTTAATTTCTCCACAGAATATAATTGTTACGAAAGGTGAAACTGTAATTATAAATATTTCTGTGATTGGTAAATTGCAAGAAGAGGTTTCTTTTTATTACAGAAATGAAGATGAAACTGAGTTTAATAAAAAGCAATTAAAGCTTAATAATAATTTTACTTCATATAGTTTTCTATCTTTAATCAAATCAATACAATTTTACGTTCAACACAAAAACATAAAAAGTAATGTTTTTAAGATAGATGTTATTAATCGCCCGATTATTAATTTGGTTGACGTTGAAATAATACCACCTGCGTACACAAAACTTCAAAGTCAATTTCAGCGTGATAATGGAAACATCATTGCATTAAAAGGTAGTAAAGTTAAAATTAATTTGACTGCATCTAGAGAATTATCAAAAAGTTTTATTGTATTTGATGATACAACTCAAAAAGAAATGAATGTTAATCTTAACAAAGCTTTTACCGAAATTAATGTTTTCAAAAACACAAATTATTATTTTGAGATATTCGATAAGTCAAATATTAAAAATGAAAACCCGATTAAATATTCAATATCGGTGGAAAATGATTTAGCCCCAATAATTGAATTAATTACACCAAAAGACGATATTAAACTTGGTAACGAAAATAAAATTCCTATTGCATTAAAAATTTCTGATGACTATGGCTTTACGAAGTTAGATTTGAATTATGGTTTAGTTTCTTCTAAGTATAGAAAACCGTTTGAATCGTATCAATCCATTCCAATTTCATTTAACAAGAATTCAAAAGAAGATGATGTTTATTATGTTTGGGATTTATCACCACTTTACTTAACCGAAGGTGAAACAATTTCTTTTTTTGCTGAAGTTTTTGATAATGATAATATTAATGGACCAAAATCTTCACGAACAAAAGAAATTAAAATAATTGTACCGTCTATAGATGAAATATTTCGATTGGCAGAAGATGGCCAACAAAATGCTATTAATGATTTACAAGAAACATTTAATGAAGCTGAAAAACTTCAAGGCGAATTAAAAAAATTAAGTGACGAATTAAAGAATAACTCACATGAAATAAACTGGCAAGAAAAAGAAAAGTTGGAAAAAGCAATTGAAAAATTTCAGAATATCGGAAATAAGTTAAATGATATTTCTGAAAAGCTTTCTGATATTCAAAATGAAATGATGAAAAATAATTTGCTTTCTGAAGAGACTCTTGCAAAGTACAATGAGCTTCAAAAACTACTTGAGCAATTTGATAATGAGGAATTAAAAAATGCATTTAAAAGAATGCAGGATGCATTGAAAAGTCTTTTACGTGATAATGTTAAAATGTCTCTGGAAGATTTAAAATCAAACGAAGAGTTTATTAAAAATAGTATCGAACGTACTTTAAACTTGCTAAAAAGAATTCAAGTTGAACAAAAAGTTGATGAATTAATTAAACGTACAGAAAACATTACAAAGGAATTAAATGAACTCACTGATAAAACTGAAATAAGCAATCTCAATAATTCTGAAACAAAAAGAGAACTAACTGAAAAACAAAAAGATATATCCGAGAAAATTGATCAGCTCAAAAAAACGATGGGAGACCTTAATGAAAAAATGAACTCGCTAAAAGACATGCCTAAAGCTATTCTTGATAAAATTGAAAATGAGTTCAACCAACAAAATAACGAAAAGATTTCTGAAGAAACCTTAAACCAACTAAATCAATTGCAAAAAATGAATGCTTTACAAAATCAGAAAAAGCTTGCCTCAAATATGCAAATGATGAAAAATCAATTTGAAAATCTTCAGTCTCAACTTCAGCAGGTTAATCAATTGCGTTCATTTTTTGAAATGGCAAAAATTTTAGATGACTTACTTTCTATTTCAAAAGAACAAGAGAATTTAAAAACGCAAACTGAAAAATTTACACCTTCAATAAATGAATTAATTAAAAATGTTAAAGAGCAAAATCAATTAAGTAATAATTTGATAAAAATTTTAGAGAAGATGAGTAATCTTTCACAAAAAACTTTTGCAATAACACCTGAAATGGGAAAAGCACTTGGCAAAGCA
>CAZVBT010000153.1:0-2745 GCA_964625385.1 uncultured Melioribacter sp.
ATGTCCAATCTTTTTTGAATCTTCTATAATTTTTTGAAGTTCTTTTTCATAAAACTCACCAGGAGGAAAAAGGAAGTTTGATGGTTTTCCAATTATTTCTTTTTCGGTATAACCAAAAATATTTTCTGCACCTTTATTCCAGGCAATAAATTTTTCATCTTTATCAACAATCATAATTGCTTGATCAGTTGAATGCAATATGTTTTGTAAATATTGTCTGTCAAATTCTAATTTTGATGCTAATCTATCGCGATCAAGTTCAAGTTCTTTCATTTTTATTTTTTGATGAAGCATTCCATAACGTGCATATATTTGTTCTATGATTTCATCAAAAAAGCCGAGTATAATTACAGGGTCGGTTTCGCTTGAGGCATCATTTTCTATTGTGTTAAGAAGTGAAAATCTTGCCTGACCATAAATTTGGCTTACTTCCAGCAAATTTAAATTTATTCTAGAAAATAATTTGTAGGTATCAATTAAGTATTGATCAGCAACTTTGTAATCACCTTTTTTAATTATTTCAATAATTGTTTCTAAACTTTGTTTTACAAAATCATTTATCTGCAATTCAGTTAACTTTGTAGGTACGAGAGAATTTATTTTTGTTTTCCAGTTTTCTGATATAATTAAAAAATATTTTTGTAATAATTCGAGTAATAATTTTTTCATAGATAAATTTCTTTCGATTCAATCTTAAATTCATACATAAAAAAGTTAAAGAAACTATGCAAAGATAATACTTAGTACTAATTTTTTTGGAACATTGAAATATTAATTAAGTTTAATTATTAAAATTTATGAGAGATAAAATGAAAAAAATAATATTAGTCTTTGCTACTATTTTATTTACTAAATTTTCTTTTGCAAGTGAAACTGTAATTAAACCTGAATTGCAAAAAGTTAAAGTATTTTTAACCGGAGCTGAAATTTTTCAAACTGCAAAAGTTAAAGTTGAAGCTGGTATAAATGAAATTGCGGTAACAGGAATTTCAAATAATATTGACAGAAACAGTATTTCAGTATCAGGTATTGGAGATGGAGTTATAATTTCAGTTGTTCAAAGATTTGATTATTTAAGGGAAGTAAATCAAAATCCGGAAATTCAAAAGTTGAATAATTTGTTTGAAGATTTAAATAGAAAACTAGAAAAAGAAAATAATGAAAATGAATTATTGAAATACGATTTAGAATTTTTAATGGCAAACAGAGATATAAAAAATGAAAAAACAGGATTATCTATTTCTGAACTACAAAAAATGTCTGAGTTTTTTAAGAAAAGAATTGCTGAAATAAAAAGTAATATGTTGGAAAATAATTTAAAGATAAAAAAAACAATGAAAGAAATTGAAAAAGTAAAAAAACAATTAGATGAATTGAATAATCTTTCAAGCAAACCAACAAACGAAATTGTAGTAACTGTGTCAGCAAACAAAACAGGGCAGTTTCAAATAAATATTTCTTATTTGTTATTCAGTGCGGGTTGGTCTCCGAATTATAATATTTATGTTGATAACATAAACTCAAAAGCAAAACTAAATTATCTAGCAAATGTTTGGCAAAATTCGGGTTACGATTGGAATGATGTTCCTATAATTTTATCAACAAGAAATCCAAATAAAAATAACATAAAACCAGAATTGAATACCTGGTATTTAAATTTCTTCAATCCAATGGAAGCACGTCAATTAAAAAGTAATTTATACAGAGCCGTTGCAAGTGAACAAAATCAAATGGCAGCAGAACCGGAAATGCAAACAATGGCAGATTATTTTGAGGTAAACGAAAACCAGTTATCAGTAGAATTTTCACCGAACTTAAAGTACAACATACCTTCAGATAATAAACCTCACTCAGTTTCATTAAAAGATGCAAGTTTGAATTCAACTTATCAATATTATGCAGTTCCTAAATTTGATGAAAATGCATTCCTTGTTATGAAAATTGATAAATGGGATGACTTAAATCTTTTACCGGGTCAAGCAAATATATTTTTTGAAAATTCCTTTGTTGGCAAATCGTTTATAAATCCACAAACAACTAAAGATTCTATTTTTATTTCTCTAGGAAGAGATGAAAATATTGTTGTAAAAAAGAAACTGTTGAAAGATTTTACTGATGAAAAATTTTTAAGTAATGATGTTGAAAGAAATTTTACTTATGAAATACAATTGAAGAATAACAAAAAGACACAAATAAATTTAATTATCGAAGAACAATTTCCTATTTCACAACAAGAAGATATTATTGTAAAACTAAAAGAAGTTGATGGTGCAAAAATAAATTATGAATTAGGAAGTCTTAATTGGAATTTAAAGATTAATTCAAATGAAACTGCAACAAAAAAATTTTCATTTTCAGTTAGATATCCAAAAGATAAAAAAGTAGAAGGGTTATAATTTTATCACAATAGGTAAAAAAAATGTCATGCTGAGCAAAGACGAAGCATGACTTTCATAAAAATTGAAAACTAAAAACATGTTTTCGAAAATTAAATATCACTTCATCTCTTAAAACTTCTGAAAGCAAACAAGAATTGTTTAAAGAAATTATCGGGGAAAAAAGTTTTTAAACCATATTCATTAGCTTTTTCACCTGGCAAAAAAGCTGTGTTAAAAAGCCAATCCCAAATTGCTAATTTAGTAGCAAAGTTTCTGTTTCTACCCTTTCCGGTTGTGTGATGAATGCGGTGCATTTCAGGACCATTAATAATTTTTACTAACCAACCTGTTTTAATATTTATATTAG
>CAZVBT010000154.1:0-2766 GCA_964625385.1 uncultured Melioribacter sp.
TTCTGCAAGAAGCATTACTCTTTCCATTACATTTCTAAGTTCACGTACGTTTCCTTTCCAATTATATGTTTTCAAAATTTCTATTCCTGATGAATCAATTCCATGAACATGTTTTCCAAATTTTTGAGAGAACTCATTTAAGAATGAATATGCTATGTAAACAATGTCTTCTTTTCTTTCACGCAATGGTGGAATGGTTATTTTAGCAACATTTAAACGATAAAATAAATCTTCTCGAAATGTGCCTTTTAATACTTCTTCTTCAAGATTACGATTTGTAGCAGCAAGAACACGAACATTAACAGAAACTTCCTTTTCACCGCCAAGACGGTAAAACTTTTTTTCCTGAAGCACTCGAAGAAGTTTAACTTGTAAATCCAAGCTCAGTTCACCAATTTCATCTAAAAGTATAGTGCCGCCATCAGCAAGTTCAAACTTTCCTAGCTTTGTTTTTGAAGAAGCACCAGTGAATGCACCTTTTTCATGTCCAAATAGTTCACTTTCAGCAAGCTCACGTGGAATTGTAGCACAGTTTATTGTTATAAACGGTGCATTCGCTCTTGGACTTTTTTGGTGAATATATTTTGCAAAAACTTCTTTACCCGTTCCACTTTCTCCTTCAAGTAAAATTGTCGTATCGCCGCTTTTAGCAAGTTTTTCAACTGAAACTACTATTCTTTGAATTTTAGAACTTTTGCCAAAAAATTCACGTGTAAGTTCATTTTCTTCAAGTAGGCTATGTAGTTTATTGACTTCGTTTTTTAATTTTAAATTCTCAACGGCTTTATCGAGAACTATTTTTAATTGTTCAAGATCAATTGGTTTAAGAAGAAAATCGAAAGCACCACTTTTAATTGCCGTAACAGCCATTTTTACATCAGCATAACCTGTTATCATAACAACTGGAATGGTAGAAAATTTTTTCTTTATTTGTTTTAATACATCAATTCCATTGTGAGTGGTTAAGTAAATGTCTAATAAAATTATGTCAGGTTGAAATTCGTTTATTTTCTCTTCGGCTTCACTAGCTTTTAAACATGTTTCAACTTCGTAGTTTAGTTTTGTTAATACTTTTTTTAATGAACCAGATACAAGATCGTCATCATCTATAATTAGAATTTTAGGAGACATAAAATCTATTCCTTATTTAAAAAGAATTTTATTGAAAAAGTTGTGCCTTCATTTATTTTTGAATCAAAAAATAATTCGGCATTTAATTCATCGGCTATTTTTTTACATACAGAAAGTCCAATTCCATGACCATTAATTTTTGTAGTGTGAAAACCATTAAGAATTTTCTGTTTGTCTTCTTCTTTAATTCCGCAACCAAAATCTTGTATTTGCCAAATTAAGGAATTATAATTTTTCAGTTCAAATGAACGAATAATTATTTTATTCTTTTCTTTTGATGCATCAATAGCATTATTGAGAAGATTCAAAATTATTTGCATAGTTTTATTTTTATTTAAATGCAGACTAGGAAGATTATTTTCTATTTCTTTTTCAATTGTAATTCCTTTCATTCTTGCATTAATTGAAATTATTTTTATGCATCTATCTGTTAACTCCTCAATATTTACTACATGAATTTTTGTTGTTGGCTTCCGGGTAAAATCCAGAACATCTTCAATTAAAAAAGTAACTTGTTCAAATGCTTCTAAAGATTCTTTCACAACATCTTGAATATCTTGTGGAAGATCATCTTTAGCCATATTCATATAATCTAAATTAAGTTTAATTGCAGAAAGAGGATTTCTGATTTCGTGAACCAAGCTTGCTGTAAGCTTGCCTAATAATAAAAGTTTGTTGGCTTGTACAAAATCTTCCATAGCTTCCAATTGGTAGGAAATTTTTATACAAACGTAATAATTAGAGTTGGAATTGGCAAGGTTTTACTTTTAGAGTTTTATGAAAAAATGTCATCTTTCGACAATCCTGAAAAATTCGGGCTCATTATGACATTTATTAAATGAGAATAAATTATAAGTCTTATAAAAATTTAAATATTACAATACTTTGATATTAAATAACAAATAACACTAATTATGAATTTTACATTATACATTTTACATTATTTTAATTTCCAATTAAAAAGTTTTGTTTAGAAATTAAATTATAATTTGAATTGTTTAATTGAAATTTCGAGATCATATTTTGCAAGCTAACTGTAAGTTGACTTAAATCTTCAGCAGCTTTCGCAATTTGATTAATACCATTACTTGATTCTTTGGTTACATTATTAATGCTTTCAATATTTCGGCTGATTTGTTCAGATGAACTTGATTGTTCTTCACCTGCGGCGGCAACTTGGAAAGAAGCATCACGAACTTTTTCGGCTACAGAAATAATTTCATTTAAGACATTACCAGCTTCATGCGCTAATTGTTTACCTTTATTTACTTCATCTGTTCCTTTTTTAATGGAATTAACTGCTTCAATTGTATCTTTTTGGATTTCTTTTATCATTCCAGCTATTTCTTTTGTTGCTTTGGTTGTTCGTTCTGCAAGTTTACGAACTTCATCGGCAACAACGGCAAAACCACGCCCTTGTTCACCAGCACGCGCTGCTTCGATGGCGGCATTTAATGCAAGCAAATTTGTTTGATCTGCAATTTCATCTATTACCTGAATTATTTCACCAATTTTATTGCTGTTTTTTCCTAAAGTAAATATAGTTTCAGCGGATGATTCAACAACAACTGCAATTCTTTCAATACCTTCAATAGTTTGGTTAACAACTTTACCACCATGTTTAGCTCTTTCACC
>CAZVBT010000155.1:0-3177 GCA_964625385.1 uncultured Melioribacter sp.
TACATTATACATTATACATTTTACATTATGAATTATTAATTATTAATTATGAATTTAAAAAGGAGATTTATCATGGCTGAATTAAATAAACACTTATTTGGAAAATTAAAAGGAACTTTTGGTTCTGCAGTATTTCGTCAAAGAAATGGTAAAAACTATATTTCTCAAAGACCTGTTAGTTATTCACCACCTAATGATGAAAATTATCTTTTACGAACTAATAAATTCAAAGTTGCTGCTAAAATTGCATCAACTATTAATAACAATGAAATCCTTAAAAACATCTGGTTATCAGCTAAACCTAAAAATCAATCATTGTATAATTACTTAATTTCAGTTGTCTATCAAGAGTTGAATGATAATTCTGTTAATCAAACTCTTCAAATTACTCCAACTTCATCATTTAACATTACTATCAATAATGCTGAAATTAATTCCAACAACATCAATATTACTTTACAAACATTAACAAATAATGATGTTGATACAACACTCGAAAAGAAATGTAACTTAACATCGGTTTTATTTATGAATGCTTCAGCTACTAATGGTTTTCATAATTTTGATGTTTTTACAATTTCAAGTAGTTTAAAGCAAATTGATGTAACTAATCCTCTTGAATTTAATTTTACTCTTTCAACATTAATTCAAGAAAAAATTAATCAACATCAAGAAAAGTTGTTATTTATGTCATTATTAACTTATGATGATACAAACAACTTAATCAATTATTCATCAACTTCATTTTACAAAATGCAATAAATACAATGTAGAGACGTTGCATGCAACGTCTCTACTACTATTTTTTTTCTTTGCACTTTATCAAGTAAACTAATCTTAGTGAATCTTAGTTGTCCCCAGTGTCTCAGTGGTAAAATCCTTTGCTTCCACCGTGTCTTAGCGAAAAACTTTCACACACCAAACCCACAAAGTTTAAATATAGATTTCTGCCAAAGAATTTTCCCTTCCATTAAAAATATCATCGGCAATTATTTTTAGTTCTTTATTAAAAATTTCAACATCTACCTCTTCAACCCTTTTAATAAAATCGAGTTTATCTAAAGAAAAAGACTTATGATGATACAAACAACTTAATCAATTATTCATCAACTTCATTTTACAAAATACAATAAATTCAATGTAGGGGCGTTGCATGCAACGCCTCTACTATTTTTTTCTTTGCACTTTATCAAGTAACCTAATCTTAGTGAACCTTAAAGTCCTCAGTGTCTCAGTAGTAAAATCCTTTGCGTCCTCCGCGTCTTTGCGAGAAACTTTTCCACGCCAAGCCCACAAAGTTTAAATATAGTTTTTTGCCAAAGAATTTTCCCTTCCATTAAAAAAATCATTTGCAATTATTTTTATTTCTTTATTAATAATTTCAATATCTACCTCTTCAACCCTTTTAATAAAATAGAGTTTTTCTAAAGGAAAAGACTTATGATGATACAAACAACTTAATCAATTATTCATCAACTTCTTTTTACAAAATACAATAAATACAATGTAGAGACGTTGCATGCAACGCCTCTACTATTTTTTTCTTTGCACTTTATCAAGTTTAGTGAACCTTAAAGTCCTCAGTGTCTCAGTAGTAAAATCCTTTGCGTCCTCCGCGTCTTTGCGAGAAACTTTTCCACGCCAAGCCCACAAAGAATTTCAAACAACTAAATAACTCTAATCAACTATACATTATACATTGTAAATTATAAATTACCATTAGTGCTAATTCGTGTAATTCGTGGCTAATTTTTTTTTATCTGCGTTAATCCGTGCTATCTGTGGTTTATTTTTCACCACCAATAACAATAAGTTCATCACTAAGTCCCACAAAGAATATTTAACATTATTGTTTTTTCTCCAACAAGTATCTCTTAATTTTCTGCGTGGTCGTTTTCTCAAATTCATTCTCTCGAATATAAAATTTCTTTATTTGTTTATGCCCAGCTAATTCATTATTCACTTTATTGATTTCTTCAGTAATTATTTTATTAATAAGTTCATCATTAATCTGAATTTTTTTTATCTCAGATAACTCTACAAATGCTTCAGCATCCAAAACTATCTCGGCAGATATTATTTCTCCTTGCTTAGAATCTTCCTCTCCAAATACAACCGATTCCAAAATATAAGGCGAACGATTTAATACATCTTCAATCTCTTCCGGAAATACATTCTTACCACTTTTCGAAATAATTACATTTTTCTTTCTTCCATTTATGTGCAAAAATCCATCCTCATCAAAATAACCAATATCACCTGTTTTAAACCAACCATCTTCAAATGCTTCGTTTGTCGCTTTTTCATTTTTATAATATCCCAACATTACATTTGGTCCTTTTGCAAATATTTCACCACTTCCATTTTCATAAGGATTATTAATTTTTATTTCAACTCCCGGTAATGGCAATCCAGCTGCATCATCTTTAAATGCATCTAGTCTGTTAAGTGCTAATATTGGTGCAGTTTCTGTTAATCCATAACCCTGAACAAAATTAAATCCAAATTCCCTTAACCCTTTTGCAACTAATGGATCAGGTGCAGCGCCGCCAGCTATAAATAATCTTATTGAACCGCCAAACTTTTCATGTAATTCGTGAAATATTTTTTTCTTGAATTCATTTAATCCTACTAATGAAAAAATGTTTGTTAATTTTATTAATGGTGGTACTATCACAGATTTTAATTTATCCTCATTTATTCCTTTTATTATTCTCTTAAACATTTTATCATAAAGAAGTGGAACAGCTAATAATATTGTTGCTTTTACTTTTTGTAAATCATCCACAACTGTTTTTAACGAGCGTGCATAGTGAACCGAAGCACCACAATATAATGGACAAAGCATTCCACATGTACATTCATAAGTATGATGAATTGGTAGTACTGATAAAAATCTATCTCTTTCATCAATTAATATCATGCTAACCATAGAAACTAAATTTGATGCAAGATTTTTTTGCGATAGCATTACTCCTTTTGCTCTTCCTAATGAACCAGATGTAAATATTATTTCTGCTAAATCATTTGGATTTATATATGGAAGTTGATTTTCGCCTATTGATCTTGCTTTGTTAATTAATTCCATCATATTCAGAAATTCTTTGTCTTCATGCGTTTCATCCATGCAAATAAATTTTTTCAATCTCTTTAATGAATTTTTTGATTCAGCTAATA
>CAZVBT010000156.1:0-7603 GCA_964625385.1 uncultured Melioribacter sp.
TTAAATTCATTTTTTTGATAAACAAATTTAATTAATTCTTTTTTGATTGTTTGTTGAATATTTTCTTTTTCAATTAAAATATTATCTCTGAGATTTACACTACCAGTATTATCAAAAAGATTAATTTTATCTAAAAGAACATCCAGGTCTCTTCCCTTTCCTAATTCATCTTGCAGTTTTTGAATTTTTTTATACGCAAGTTCAAATTCATTTTCATTTTCATTGTAACAGTCAACAAATATTTCCATAACATATCGTAATCTTCTCAATGAAATTCTTAATTGGTGTAAATTTTCATTAGTCTCATTCTTTAAATATTTTTTAGCAAGTTTAATAACATTATTAAATTTATTTTTCAGAACAACTAATGAACACTTATAGAATTTTTTGTTTACATCTAAATCTTTTATTCTGAATTTATTTTTTGGTGTCATTTTAATTCTTTTTATTTGTTTTTAGTGAAATTCTAAAACTTTTTTCATTTGTTTTTTTAAGTGATTCATTTAAATATTTTCTAAGTGATTCTTTAGAAAACCCAGTTTTAAGAATTCCATTCTCGGCAACAGAAATACTACCAGTTTCTTCAGAAACTATAACACTAACTACATCAGCAATTTCGGATATTCCAAGACCAGCACGATGACGCATTCCTAAAATTCTTCCATCTTTTTTTGTATCTGAACTAAGTGGCAAAGTACATCTTGCAGCTTCAATTATATCATTTCGTATTATTACAGCACCATCATGTAATGGTGAGCGTGGGAAAAAAATATTTTTTAATAAATTTTTAGAAATTGATGCTTCTATAATTTCACCTGTTTCTACAACACCACGTATTCCACCAGATTTTACAATTACAATTAAAGCACCATGTTGTAATTGTGCCAATTCATATGCAGTTTCACTAATTACATCAGGTACATTAGAATGATCGTTTTTAAAGAAAATTCTCATTAATGGAGTTCTTCCAATCAAAACGAGCACTCTTCTTATTTCTGGTTGAAATAAAATTATAAATGCAAGTACCCAAATATCAGATAGTAGTTTTAATAACCATCCAAGCGCAATAAATTTTACCGTTTGTGCTATGTATGAAAGAATTAATACGAAAATTAAACCATAGAATATTTGTGCAGCAATTGTACCACGTATAATTGTATAAATTTTATAAAATATTATTGTTACTAAAATAATATCTATGATATCGAGTAAAGTAACTGGTAGAAATGATATTTTAAATATTTCAATCATTTAATTTTTCGTAATAGTCAATGTAAAAATTAATATTACTTGAAAATCTGGCATTTAAAGGTACATGTGTTCGAATGAATCTTGCACCATTTTTAATTGCAATTGTTTCAGCAATTATGCTTGGTATGTCTCTTTTATCAATGCTCAAATTCAATGATTTTCCTAAAAAAGATTTTTTTGAAACTCCGATTAAAATTGGTTGCCCGATACCGTTAAATTCATTTAACCTCTTTAAAATTTCGTAATTATCTTTTACTCTTTTACCAAAACCAATACCTGGATCAATTATAATATTATTTATTCCATATTTTTTTAGATAATTTACTTTTAAGAATAAATCATCATAAATTTCAGAGACAACATCATTATAATGTGGATTTTCTTGCATTGTTTTAGGTTTACCTTTTATATGCATTATAACACATGGTAAATTTTTTTCTTTTACAAATTCTTTCATAGTGGGATCGAATGTAAGCCCACTAATATCATTTACAATTTTAGCACCATTTTCAATTGCTAGTTTTGCAACTTCTGATTTAGTTGTATCGATTGATATTATAGCATCAGGTTTTAATTCAATTATTTTTTTTATTACAGGTATTACTCTGTTAATTTCTTCCTCAACAGGAACAGATTCTGAACCTGGTCTTGTAGATTCGCCACCAATATCAAGTATATCTGCACCATTTTCTAATAAGTAAATTGCATGTTCAACAGCATTTTCTTTTGAATAATATTTACCACCATCGGAAAATGAATCGGGTGTTACATTTAATATTCCAAAAGTGTAGCTTTTATTTAAAGGAAATTCAATATTATTAATGAAAAAACTTTTTTTGTTGTATGATGTAATATTTTGAATTACTCGATTAATTTTAAAGCCTAATTCTTCATCTCCGAGTGAAGTAATTTCTTTAGAAAGTTCTTTGAATATTGTATAGTTACCTAAAGCTAACAAGTTACAATTATTTTTTTCATCTTTTTCAGTTAAGAAACATATTTCTTTATTATTTAAAATGATTTTTTTTGCTTTCTTTGCAATTTTATATTCAATATTTCGAATTTCTAAACCGATTAAATCAATTTCATAAAGCTCCCTAAATATTTTATACTTTTCTGAATATCTTTTGAAAATTTCCGGGAAAAATAAACTCACAATGTGAATTATCAACTTTACCTCAAACTATTTAATCTTAATTTTAATTTAAGAAAATTATTTTTTGATAAGAATTTTATTTTATGAAATGAGATTTTTTAATTCAATTGTTGAGGCAGTTATATTATCACTTTTGAAAATTGATTGACCTACAACAAAAACATCACAACCAGCATCAGAAATTTGTTTAATATTGTTTTTATTTACACCACCATCAACCTGAATTAAAAAATTATAATTGTTTTCTTTTCTATAAATATCAAGCTGATGAATTTTTTTAAGAGTATTTTGAATAAATTTTTGACCACCAAAGCCCGGATTAACAGACATAATTAATACTAAGTCAACAAATTCTAAAACCTCATACAAGAAATTTACAGGAGTTGAAGGATTAATAGAAACACCAGCTTTAGCGCCAAGTTCTTTGATCCGATTTAATGATCTGTCTAAATGAATCACAGCTTCTTGATGAATAGTTACGTAATCTGAACCAGCTTCAATAAAATTTTCAATTAAAGAGTCAGGATTTGAAATCATTAAGTGTGAATCAACAATCAGATTAGTTGATTTTTTTATCGAATTAACAACATAAGGACCAAAAGTTAAGTTTGGGACAAAATGTCCATCCATAATATCGCAATGAATCCAATCAGCACCACCTAATTCAATATATCTGATTTGTTGTGAAATGTTTGAAAAATCTGCATTCAGGATTGATGGAGCTAGTAATTTTTTCATCGAATGTCACCAGTTTTGTTTGTAGTTAAAACAACATTTATGCTATCACCCATTTTTAATAAATTACCTTCACTTGGAATTTGATCAACTATTGTATTAGGTAAAAATTTAGAGGAATGTATATATGTTTTTAAGCCAATTACAAGTGATAAAGATTTTAGAATTCCTTCTGCTTCTGTCAAGGACTTTCCAATTAATCCCGGTACTCTAATCATTCCCTCTTGTGGTCCTAAACTTACTTTTACAGCTACTGCAGAACCTTTAGGCAATTCTCGGCCTTGAAAATATTGCTGCTCAACAATAATATTTGCAGGTAATTCAGATTCAATTGAATCAATTTGACCTAATTTTAAACCAGCTTTTTCTAATGTTAATTGTGCATCTCTTATTGTTTTATTCAAAATGAATGGAACTCTTACTAATGGTTCGCCGCCACTTATGGTTAAATAAACTCTTCTTCCCACTTTTACATGACTGCCTTTAACAGGTTTTTGAAAAATTACATTGTCTTTACCATATTTATCATCAAATCTTGTTGTTTGAATAACAGGAGTGAGATTTAAACTTTCAAGCAGATTTATAGCTTTCTCTTTATTCATTCCAATCACATTAGGAACAATTGTTTCGCTACCTTTAACATAAAGTGGAAGTAAGATTGTATCAATTATAATTATTATTCCGGCAATTAAAATGATAACTGCTAAAGCTGGTTTCCATTTTTTTTGTATTGTGTTTTTCATATACCAAATATAAACAGGTTAATATTTTTACTCAAAATTATTTTATAAAGTAAGGTATAAAGTTTACTTTTTACTATTTTTCATTAAAATATTTGAGCTATAATGAAAAATAATATTTGCTTATTTGAAGATAATCATTATAAAGATTTATTACCCTTAACATATTTAAGAGCAACATTTCAACTTAAGTGTGGAATATTTTCATTAATAGATAAAATTAAAATTCACTTTGGAAAGAAAAAATATTATTTGTTATCAAGAGCATCGCATATAAATATACTAAAACAAGAATATGATAATGTATTGACTAATTTATTGCCAGAAGAAAATTTATTATTTATCAATGGAAGAACATTAATAAATGAGAAGATTAAAAAACTAATTATAAATTTGAAACCTAATGAAGCTTTAGCCAATGATGATAATATAATAGCTGCTTTTGTTTCAAAAGATAATGTTTCAAAGATTAAATTTGATGAAAATGGTTTAATTGACTTTAATGCAATAAATCTGAATGAACAAGTTTGTGATAATTTTCTGATTCAATATCCATGGGAATTAGTTAATAATAATTCATCTGAAATTATTAATGACTTTGAAATGATCAACAAAACAAAAAAAACAACAAAGAAGAATTCATTAATAAGTTTTATAAATAAAAAAGATGTTTATATTTCTTCCACTTCGAATGTTTCTTCCTTCGTCTTTTTTGATGCTACTGATGGACCTATATATATTGATGATCATGCAACAATTTTGCCATATACTTTTCTGAAGGGACCAATTTATATTGGTAAAAATTCACTGGTAAAAGCAAATTCTTCAATTTATCATGGAACAAGTGTTGGAGAATTTTGCAAAGTTGGTGGTGAAATTGAAGAATCAATTATTCATTCATATTCTAACAAGCAACATGATGGATTTTTAGGTCATTCATATTTGGCTCAATGGATAAATCTTGGTGCTGGTACAAACAACAGTGATTTGAAAAACAATTACTCAAAAATTTCAGTTTTATTAAATGGTGAAAAAGTATTTACCAATTCCCAGTTTGTTGGGGCAATTATTGGTGATCATACTAAAACTTCTATAAACACAAAAATTAACACGGGCTCAATTTTTGGTGTTGCTTGTAACATTTTTACAAATGATTTTCCACCTAAATATTTACCTTCATTTTCATGGTGTGGAAAAGATCAAATAATTAAATATGATTTTAATAAATTTTTAGAGACTGCTAAAGTTGTTATGAAAAGAAGAAATATTATTTTAAGCGAAGCTCAAATTGAGTTATTAAAAAAAGTTTATGAAGATTCCAAAGTTGAAAAAATCTGATGTATAAAAATTATCTTTATCTTTTAAGACTAACTCTTGAATTAAAAAATAAACTTATCAATAAAAATATTATTGATTGTTTTACTCAGGAAAAGGACAAACTTTTTTTATTAATTGAAGATGAAGTGTATGAAAATTTATGTTTAATTATTGACACAAACGATTTTTATATTTATAAAAAATCGAATTTTAAAAAAGCTAAAAAAAACATAATTACTTTTTTTGAAGAATTTCTTCCGGCATTAATAAATAAAATTGAAATTGCTTTTTGTGAAAGATTGATTCGATTTCAATGTAGCACTGGTGATTTTATAATTTCATTCAGTGGCAAAAAATCCAATTGTTATTTTTTTAAAAGCGAAAATGTTTTATCATTCAAAAAATCAGATGATACTGAAATAAAAAATATTCATTCAAAAATTTATCACTATGAATATTTAAATGACTATGAATATTTCATAAATAAACTAAAAACAATTCCTTTTGATGAAATACTCACACTTCCTTTCTTCACTAAACAATTAAAAAGTAAAATTATACAAAATCAATTTACAGAAATTGAAAAATTAATTAATGATTTTGTTTACGGAAAAATCGCTGTAGGAATAGATTACACCGAAAACAAACTTTTGTTTTTACCTTTGACTTTAGTTTCAGAAAACAACAAAGTTGAAGTTGAATTTTACGATTCTTATTTAGAAGCAATAGAAAAATATTTCCAAACTGAGTTAAAAGTAGATTCATACAATACACTAAAAAAAGAAATTGAAAAATATATTTCAGTTGAGTTAGAAAGATTATCAAATAAATTAAATAATCTAAAAGCGAGAATTGAAAAGGGTTCTAATGAAATTGAGTATCATCATATGGGTGAATTATTACTAAGTAATATAAGTTCTTTAAAGAAAGGAATAAATGAAATTTCACTTTATGATTGGACAAAAAATGAAGATATAATAATTAAGCTCGACCCAAAATTAACACCACAGCAAAATATTAATTATTATTTTGAAAAATCTCGTTCAGAAAAAATTGATTTTGATAAATCAAATAATATATTCAACGAAACAAAAATTAAATATGAGTTATTATATAATATTCATAAAGAAATTGAAGTAGAAGTTTCACTAGAAAGGCTGAAGGAAATTAAATCTCAAATAAAAATTGGTAAAAGTTCAAAAATGACCGAAGAAAAAAAAGAAAAATTACCATTCAGACATTTTTTAATTCAGGATAAATATCATTTTTATGTTGGTCGCGATAGCAAAAGCAATGATCAACTTACAACAAAATTTGCAAAGCAAAATGATTTTTGGTTTCATGCAAGATCAGTTGCAGGCTCTCACGGTGTTTTAAGAGTTGAAAATACAAAAGAAGCAATACCCAAAAACATTTTAGAAAAAGCTGCATCAATAACTGCGTTCTACAGTAAAGCAAAAACATCAAAACTTGCCTCAGTTACTTATACTTTTAAAAAATATGTAGTTAAAAATTCAAGACATGAACCCGGACAAGTTTCAGTACTTAAAGAAAATGTTTTGCTTGTAAAACCTGAAATTCCAAATGATTGTATTTATGTTGAAGATTAATTTTCTCTTCCTTTAAAGTCATCCATACTTTTATGAACACCCATTAATAAAACAATTTTTTGAAAAATAAAATCTGGTAATAATCCACGAAGTATGATTGCCAAACGTAAAGTGCGTGGTCTTCTTACACAATACTTTTCTTTTTTCAAAGCATCTTCAACAATTGCTTTTGCAATAGTATCATGACTTTTAACAAGAGGCACAATTAAATTTCCAAGAAAATTTAATTTCGCTCCTTCGAATAATCCTGTTGCAACATAGCTTGGATGAATAGATGTCCATTTAATATTTTTATTTGCTTTCATAGATTCAAAGCGTAGTGATTCTGTTAATCCCCAAACAGCCCATTTAGTTGCAGCATATACTGAAAGTCCTGCAACTCCTAAAAATCCAGATGCAGAGGAAATATTTACAATATGCCCAAAATTATTGGCATACATATATGGCAAAACTAATTGTGTCAAATAAATAACAGAAGTTAAATTTATGTCAATGGTTTTTTCCCAAACTTCAAAAGGTTGATCAATCAAATCTCCTTTTTTAACATAACCAGCATTGTTGATTAACACATCAATTTTGCCCATATCATTTATTGCTTTTTCAACAAGTTGCTTAATTTTTTCTTTATCAGTTACATCAGCAACATAAGTAAAAACTTTACCACCGATTTTTTCTAATTCTTTTTTAACATTAAGAAGTTCATTTTCATTAATATCCCAAATTGTAACTATTGCACCTTCGCTAATTAATCTTTTAGCTGTTGCAAAACCTATACCCATTGCTCCACCAGTTAT
>CAZVBT010000157.1:0-10533 GCA_964625385.1 uncultured Melioribacter sp.
TATATGTCAATCTTTCTACACCATTCCAGTGGCATTCGTTTGAAGTACTCCACATTAAAATTGAGGGACGATTGAAATCTTTAAAAACCATTTCACGAAACATTTGAATGTAAAATTTGCGTTCATTCTGAATATCATAAACATCTTTGCTATCCCATTGCCATGCAGGAATTTCTTCCATTATTCCTATTCCTAATCTATCCGCAATTAAATAAGTATAAAGATGATTTGGATAATGAGCTGTTCTTAAATAAAGTGCATTTAAGTTTTTTACCTCTTGCAAATCTGAATAAATAATATCTTTTGGAACACTTCTACCAAAAGTTGGATGATCTTCGTGCCGCGCAACACCTGGCAAAAACATTATTTTATTGTTAAGCAAAAATTTTCCTTTAGAAGCCGCAACTGTTCTAATTCCAAATTGTGTATAGTATTCATCAATAATTGTTGGGTCTGTTTTGCTTTTTTGTATTGTTACTTTCATTACATAAAGATTAGGATTTTTCATCGTCCACAATTTAGGATTATTAATTTGTTGTTTAAATTCAATTGCGTAAGTACTTTTTTCGTTTAATTGAATTGTTTTTTCTGAAGTACCGTTGATTAAAACTTCTTTTCCAATTAAGTCTTTTGCAAATTCAGATTTAATATTTGTATTGTTTATCGAAGCTTCGTAAATGTTAATTTTTACAAAAATATTTTTTGAAATATCTGCGTTGTTAATTACTAACGTTGTTGAGATGTTTCCATTTATATCTTTAGGAATGATATTAGCTCGTGTCAGAGATGTTTTATCTGTAACTTCAAGATAAATATCATGAATAATACCAGCATAGTTAAACCAATCAACATTGTTGAAAGGAATAATATCTTTTCTTGGTCCCCATGCAATATTATCAACACGAATTGCAATTGTATTTTGAGCTTCATAATTAAGGAAAGATGACACATCAAAAGCGAAAGGTGTATATCCGCCTTCATGATAGCCTACATAATTTCCATTTATCCAAACATCGCATACATAGTTAACAGAATAAAACATTAGTTTAATAAATTTGTTGGAGTAACTTGCATCAACATTAAAAGTTTTACGATACCAAACTGCATCGTTATAAAATTCAGGAAAGTTGTCGTTTGGAGCATTCATTTCATTTTCAACAGCTGGTAAAATTTTCTTTTGCCAGTTTGAATCATCATAATTTGGATGATGTTTTCCACCAGATTCATTTTCAATTGCCGCAATTACATTTGCATCTCGTTTTGAAAGTGTAAGGTTATCATTTGAAACAAATCTAAATTTTTTCCATTCACCAGATAAATCAATAATTGTTCTGCTATTTTGTTTTTCGAAAGATGGCATCGGCATTCCATTCTGGTATGGAACTTTAATTCCATTAATTTCAACAAAATCTAATGTTGTTTGAAGGGTTGCTGTTTGTGAAATAATTTTAACTGTTAATAATAAATATAAAAGAGTTAGAAATTTAGGTTTCATTGTTTTCCACTTTTTATTATAATTTGCCAAAATTAGTACCAAAAAGTTTTTTGTAAAGATTTATTTTTTAGCCAATATATATGTTGTTTAATTTAACTCAACGATATTGTTTATTAAACTAATAATATCTATTTATTAATTTGATAATTAATAAATTATCCATCATTTTATATTTTTGTTAGTGTAATAAATATAAAAGCGAGTTCAAATGAAAAATTTCATTCTTTACTTTTTTATACTACTAATACTTTTTTCATGCACAAAAGAAGTTCCTGAAACTGAAAAAAGAAATGTTAAATCTATTGATGAAACGGCTGTAAGAGAATTAATTGAAAACTATTTTGCTGCATATAATGCCGGAGATATTGAAACAGCGGCCGAATATTTTGATAACAACTATAAAGTGATTGCAACCGATTCTATTGATGTTGTTGGATATGAAAACGCAAAGGAAGATTTACTTCAATATTACCGTCAATACCCAAAAGGTAAATGGGAAAATAATATTGAAGAAATTACTATTGGTGATGGATATGCATATGTAATTTCAAGCGGTTCTTTTTTGCAGCCGGATCCTATTACAAATAAATTAGAACCAACTTATTCTGAAAGAAGTATTCGTATATTAAAAAAAGATAAAAATAAAATGTGGAAAATTTATAGATATTTATCTGCTCCAACTTTTACTTATGACGAAAAATAAAAAGTAATTATGGAAGGATGTTTTGGTTAATTAAATTTGCCATTCAATTTCTTCCCACCAGCGGTAAAGCATTTCTTCTTCTAATCTAATTACTCCAGCTCGAGTTATAGTTTCTGGTGGTGGAAAATAATTGCTAATGATTTGAAAAATAATTTGTCTTTGAAGTTGATTTACCCTTGGAATTAGTGAAAGTAAAGTTAACATATCACTTTGCCGAGAAAAATTAATAATTTTTTCAATAGCTTGATTGCCGCCATTTCTTAATTCAAACCAATCAACTGCCAATTTTAATGAATCTGATGCATCTTTCCGAATTGGGAGGCTTGGTTTCATTCCTCTTTGAATTTTGCATATATAGTTTTTATCAACTAAATACTTGTTATTATTATGAATAATTTCAACAAAACCAGCATTAACATTTATTTCTATGTTTTTGTAATTATCTACTGTAATGATGAATTCACCAGCTTTATCGATTATTTCAATATTATTAATTAAAAATTTTAACGATGGAATCAATTCAGTATTAATAACTTTTATTTTGCCATAATTAATTTTTATTTCATTATTACCTTTTTTTGCTGTTTCAAGTTCAATATTTGATTTACCTTCGATAAAAAGTAAACCAACAGAAGGTACTAAAATTTTTCCTATTGAATTTTCATATGTTTTTAAAATTGATCCTTTGAACCATTTGTTTTGATTTACTTTATCATCAATTCTAATTGTTCCTTCTAAAACAATAACTTGCCAAGGATGATTAATTCTTGATTGATCATAAATAATGTAACCAACCACCAACAAGAAAAGCAATAAGACAAATGTTAAAAACTTTTTAATTGATGAACTGGTATTGATGTTCAATCTTTTTTTTGCAATTTGTTTTGTTGTTTTACTTTTTTTAACAACAGGATTTGTTTTACTTAAAGCTTGAGTTTGTCTTTTTCTCTCTTTAAAAATTTTTTTTGTTTCTAATCTTGAAAGTTTTAAATCGGCTTGAATTTTTACACCACTTTCTTTTAATAATTCATCTTTAATTTTATTTATTAAATCTTGGGGTGGATTAATTGAAAGCGGAAGATCTTTAAGCCTATCAAAAAAGAGGATGAATTTTTTATAATCTTTAATACATGAATCACAATGCCGAATATGATATTCAACTTTGTGACGAGTTATTTCATCAAGTTCTTCATCAATATAATCGTTAAGATAAATTTTTACTTCTTCACAATTCATAAATCCAACTTTTCAATTAGGGATCTTCTTGCGCTTGCTAAAATTGTTTTAATTTCATCAATTAAATATTCAGAAAATAAGTTTTTAATTTCTTGAAAATTATAACCTTCTAAATCGTGAAGTACAAAAATTATTCTTTCTTCAAATAGTAAATTTTGAATTGCTATTTCAAGTTTTTCAACATCACTTAATTTATCTTCATCTTCAACAATTTTTTGAGTAACAAAATGTCTAACAGATAATTCTTCCATTGCTAAATTAATTGCAATGTTTTTAAGCCAAATAATTAATGGTTGTTTTTCATCGAATGATTTTATTTCTTTCCAAGCAGTTAAATAAGTTTTAATTGTTACTCTTTTAGCGCTTTCAATATTGTTCATCAATCTAAAAACAGTAGTATAAACATTTGGTAAAGTAATTTGGCAAAGGTCAAGAAAACCACGTTGCCTTCCATTTTTAGAAATTTCAATTAAATAATTTAAATAAGTTGTGTTTTCTAAAGGCATATTAATTAATTACTATAATTTTTATTCCATTTGCATCCACAATTGCATTTACACGAACATTAGTAATACCGTTCATTCCAATTTCTTTACCAACTGCAGTAAGATTAACTTTATCCTGAAATACCAAAGCATTAAAATTACCAGATTCGGTCGAACGAAGTTGAGTGGGAATTACCCAACCATTAAAAGTGCCTCCGCCACCTCCAGCTTTGGCATCTTTTTTTGAATATTGTTGAGCCATTAAACCTATATCATAAATTGTAGAAATTAGTTGTTCTCGATTTGTGTTTTCGAGATAATCTTTTGTAATACCATAACCAGCATAAATAGCAAGAGCAACTAAAATTACTCCTAGTGCAATTAATAAAATTTGTTGTGAACCCATTTTATATTTCTTAACTTTTTAAGTTTTATAATATTAAAATATTAGTTTTATTCAAATTAATTTTAATATTATTCACATTTCAATTTTATAAACCAACTGAGCTTTTAAGATGATACGCTCAGCTCTTCTCTATTGTCCTATAATAATTTTTATGTGACTTAAAATTAATCAAAAATTTTTTTGCATATTATTAATCGATTAATTAAAAGATAAAAAGATTGTAAATCTTGATTTAGACCTATTCTTATTATTATTTTTATTTATCACAAAATAAAAGGAGTACAATGAAAAACTTAATATTAGCATTTTTGATAATTACAAGCGTTTCTTTTGCAAAAGAAGATAAATTAGGAAAGGAAATTTCAATAAAAAATAAAACTGCAATTTCAACTATCTTAAAATCACCAGAAAAATTTGAAGGCAAGCAAGTATTAATCGAAGGAAAAATTCTCGATGTTTGCCAAGAATCTGGATGTTGGATTGAACTTGCTGGTAATAATAAAAATGAAAAAATTAAACTAAAAGTAAATGATGGCGAAATTGTCTTTCCTAAAGATTCAAAAGGAAAAACTGCATTAGTCGAAGGCGTTTTGGAAGAAGTTAAAAATGATGAATGTGCTGAACATGAAATGAAAGAAGAAAAGCATAAAGAAAAAGAAGAATCTTGCTGCAGCAAGGAAACTAAAAAAACATATCAAATAAAAGGTCTTGGTGCAGTTATAAAATAATTAATTATTGTAGGAACACAATGTATTGTGTTCCTACAATAATTTTTTAATTAACGATAGAAATTATTTCATCAAAATAAATTTTCTTGTTTGCACAAAAACTTGTCCCGACATGTCGGGATTGCCGCTTTGCAAACGATAGAAATAAACTCCGCTTGAAAGTTTACTTCCATCAAACTTCACTTCGTAATTTCCTGCAGATTGTCTTTCATTTACAAGTGTTGCAACTTCTTTTCCAAGAATATCATACACTTTTAGAGTTACATTTACTGCGTCATTGCGAGTCCCATTTTGTTGGGACGAAGCAATCTCATTTTTAGATTGCTTCACTTCGTTCGCAATGACATTGGGTATTGAATATTTTATCGTCGTAGTTGGATTAAACGGATTCGGATAATTCTGATATAAAACAAAATCTTTTGGTAATTCAATATCATTCTTATTTTCTATTGCTGTTGGAATTTCACCACCGTTTGAGGTATATAAAATTGAACCTTTCGTTGTAACAACATATCCAAATTTGTCATTTAAAAAGTAGATTGAATTTATACCACTTGGCGAAAAATATATCGGTATCCAAGATTCACCCCCATTAGTTGTTTTATAAAATATAGGATCATTACTGTATATAGTTCCAGAAATCCAACCTTCATCTTTATTAATAAAAAAAACCGTTTTTATATGAAAAACACTTGATGCTAAACCACTATTTTTTAACATCCAAGAGTTACCCGAATTTGTTGTTTTGTAAATAGTATTATTTTCACCTACACACCACCCAGTAAATTCATCTATAAAAAAAACTTCTAATAAATTATTTTTAGGAAAAATATGAGTATTAATCCAATTGTTTCC
Source organism: uncultured Melioribacter sp. (assembly GCA_964625385.1). Taxonomy (GTDB): domain Bacteria; phylum Bacteroidota; class Ignavibacteria; order Ignavibacteriales; family Melioribacteraceae; genus Stygiobacter. The sequence goes on from CAZVBT010000157.1 coordinate 5,909, forward strand.
TTCATCATTCGTTTTTAGAATAACACCATTATCACCAACAGCAAACCCAATGTTTTTTGTTGGAAAGAAAACAGATTTTAAATTTTCTGTCACCCCACTATTTATTTTTTTCCAGGTTGAACCTGCTGTTGTAGATTTAAGAATCGTTCCACTACCCCCAACCATGCATAAGGATACACCTTTCTCAATTGAACAAATTGAACTGTAACGAGTATGATAATTATCAATTCCATTTATCTCTACCCAACTATTACCACCATTAATAGTTTTGAATAAAGTATAACCACATACAAAACCAGTGCTTGCATTAAAAAATTCAATCGCCTCTAAATCTGTAATAGTAGTAGAAGATATATTTGATAGTATCCAATTTTTTCCCCCATCAGTTGTTTTAAGAAATTTATTATTATTACCTATTGCAAAACCAATATTAGATGAAATGAATTTAATTTTATTTAAAGAATTTACATCGTAACTTATTTTATTTATCCAACTGTTACCTCCATTAGTGGTTTTATAAACAAATCCATTATTACCAACAACAAAACCTATAGTTTTATTAACAAAAAATAATTGTCTTAAAATAATTGAAATATCAAAAATTTTATTCCAGTTTAATCCTCCGTTTAAAGTTTTATAAATACCTAAATAATTTATATAAATTCCAACTTGCTCATCCAAAAAATTAAGTGAAATTATTTCATCATTATTATAATTCCCTGGTTTTACTAAATCCCACGAGTTTCCACCATTTGTTGTTTTATAAATAAAACCCCATTTATCACCAATAAAAATTTTATTATCATTAATTAATGAAAATGCAGTTATGTCGTGGGTAGTTGTAATATTCACTGTTAGCCAAACTAATCCACTTGTTACAGTTTTTAATATTGTTCCTTTTTCTCCTATAATATAACCTGTTGTCGAATTAATAAATTTCACTTTACTTAAATTGTTTGTTGTATAGCTTATTTGTTTGATCCATGTATTTCCACCATTACTAGTTTTTAATATTGTTGCATTATCACCAACAGCAAATCCAAGATTTTCATCAACAAAAGAAACTGAATATAAATTTTTATCTGTTGTACTTGTTAGTTTTTTCCATGTTGTTCCACCATCTGTTGTCTTTAAAATTATCCCTTCGCTTCCTACTACATAACCGACATTTGTATTAACAAAATCAACTGATGTCAAATGATTATAAACACTAGTTTTAAGTAGAGACCAATTTTCTCCAGCATCAGTAGTTTTTATAATTGTACCAAATAATCCAACGGCAAAACCAACGTTTTCATTAACAAAATGAACTGAATTGAGATCATTACCCTGAGGTTTTGGATATTGCCATTCCCATTGTGAGTAATTTATTGAAGTGATTAATAAAAGTATAAATAATATTCTTTTCTTCATAAGTGCTCCATAAATGTTATTGTAAATGAATTTATATTAAAATTACAATTATCTATTTGCAGAAGAAATGAAATTATCTATACTTGTATAAACTTAATTATAAAATATTTATTGAAATTTACTTTATCCATACTTTTAATCACAAAAAATTGTCAGCCATAAAAAATTTATGACTGACAATTAATGTGAAGAATACTTAGATATAAAACTATCTTAATTTTTCCAAAAGGTAATCTAAAAGTTTATCAATTGAAACACGAACTTGTTCCATAGAATCTCGTTCACGCACGGTTACAGTTTGATCTTGTAAAGTTTGTGTATCAACAGTTATACAGAAAGGAGTTCCAACTTCATCCATTCTTCTGTAACGGCGACCAACAGCACCTTTATCGTCGTAAAAAATTCTTAAATATGGACGAAGGTCGGACTCAATTTTGCGTGCAATTTCCGGCATTCCATCTTTATTTACAAGTGGAAAAACAGCGGCTTTAATCGGGGCAAGTTTAGGATGAAACCGAAGCACACTTCTCATTTCTCCTTTTACTTCTTCTTCATAATAAGCATCTATTAAAAACGCCATAAATGAACGGCTTGCACCAGCTGATGTTTCTATAATGTAAGGAATGAATTTTTCTTTTGTTTCATCATCATAATATTGTTGGGATTTTCCTGAATATTCCTGATGGCGGCTTAAGTCAAAATCTGTTCTGTTATGAATACCTTCAATTTCACCCCAACCAAATGGAAATTCGTATTCAATATCAGTTGCGTTTTTTGCGTAATGAGCAAGTTTATCTTTTGGATGATCATGAAAGCGTAATTTTGTTGGTGTCATTCCAAGTGATTTAAACCATTCAATTCTTCTTTCTTTCCATTCTTCGTAATGCTGTGTATCAGTTCCTGGTTTGCAGAAATATTGCATTTCCATTTGTTCAAATTCTCTTGTTCTAAAAAGAAAATTTTTTGTGTTTATTTCATTTCGAAAAGCTTTGCCAATTTGAGCAATGCCAAATGGTAGTTTTTGTCTGCTTGAGTTTTGAACATTTAAGAAATTAACAAAAATTCCCTGAGCTGTTTCAGGGCGAAGATAAATTACATTTGCAGCGTCATCAACTGGTCCTAAAAATGTTTTGAACATTAAATTAAATTTGCGTGGTTGTGTGAATGTTCCTTTGTTTCCACATTGAGGACAGCTAACAAACTCCAAAAGTTTTGCAGCATTATTTTGATCTTCTAAAATTTTCTCAAATTTTTCAGAGACAGAGCCTTCAGTTGATAAAATATTGGGATCAAATTCTTTCAATGCTTTTTCTTTGTTTTTATCTGAGATTAATTCGGAAAGAGTATCAACACGAAAACGAGCTTTGCATTGTTTGCAATCTATCATTGGATCTGTAAAATTTTCGACGTGACCACTTGCTTCCCAAACACGTGGATGCATTAAAATAGCAGCATCAAGCCCTTCAACATCTTCACGATAAGTCATCGCCTTCCACCATTCTTCTTTTATATTTTTAAGTAATTCAACTCCTAATGGACCATAATCCCAGCATCCGTTTAATCCGCCATAAATTTCAGATGATTGAAAAACAAATCCTCTGCGTTTTGCAAGAGAAACGATTTTTTCTACTGTTTCATTTTGTTGTTTTGCGATGATACACCTCACTAATTATTACCGATTAAAAATTAGGTGCAAATATAATAAATGGAAAATGAAGTATGAAGATTAGTTTCTTATGAAATGTATTTTAAGATTTAATTTTATTCCTTTATTAAAAACCTACAAAAGTATTTTCTCAAACTTTGAGTTTATTAATTATTAATTTTTATCGGCTTTAATCTGCTCGATCCGCTTAATCAGCGTTCTATTTTCAGCCACGATTTAACACTAATTTCTCTAATTGAAATTTTCTTACAAAATTCATAAATATTTTGAAATTTTATCCTATTTTACTTTTCCTTTAGCCTATTGTGTTTTATTAAAGCCAAGTGTAATAAATTATCTATATTTTAATATTAGTAATTTATTTTTTTAGAGCAATAAATGTTCAACGAAAGAATAGCCAAATCCATATTTATCATAATATTATTAATTAGTTTATTCTTGCCAATTTACTTTTATGAACAACTACCGGAAAGAATTGCTTCTCATTTTAATTTTAGAAATGAAGCTGATGGCTGGATGAGTAAATCAAGTTATTTGTACTTGCATTATGGATTGATTTTTTTCTTTGTAACAATTTTTGTTGGTTTTATTTTTTTTCTGCCAAAATTTCCTGTAACGTTGATTAATATTCCAAATAAAGATTATTGGCTTTTTGAAAAAAGAAGAAAGATTACTTTCACAGCAATCAGAACTTTACTTTATAATTTGAATTCATTGTGCCTATTGCTTTTTATAGTTTTAGATTATCTCATATACAAAGCAAATGCTAATGGAACAAACAAACTTTGGTCATATTCATGGTTTATAATATTAGCATTTCTTAGTGGTTCAAGCTACCTAATAATTAAACTAATAACTTTTTTTAATAACAAAGAAAATCAAACAGGTGAAGAATGAAACTAAAAATCTTTTTCTTATTAAGCTTAATTTCAATCTCAATTTTAACAGCTCAGGAAAAAGTTTCAATAATTCCACAACCCGCAAAATTAGAATTACAGAAAGGTTACTTTGTTTTTGATTCAAATACCAAAATATGGATTGATCCAAATAAAGAAATGGAACATTTGGGAAAATATTTTACAGATGTAATCAACCAGCAAACAGGTTTGAAACTTAATGCAACTTGGAAGATGACTCGGGAAATTCCCAAAAGTTTAGTTAGAATTGAATTTAAAAAAGATTTTGATAATGATGAAGCTTACTCATTGCAAATCAAACCAAATGTTATAAAAATTCAAGCTAAAAATGGTGCAGGAATTTTTTACGCAATACAAACTTTAGTTCAATTATTCCCACTGAACGAAAAACAAATAAAAGTACAATGTTTAAATATTTATGATGAACCAAGATTTAAATGGCGTGGAGCTCATCTTGATGTTTGTCGTCATTTTTTTCCAGTTGAGTTCGTTAAAAAATATATTGATATTCTTGCAATGTATAAAATGAATCGTTTTCATTGGCATTTAACTGAAGATCAAGGTTGGAGAATTGAAATTAAAAAATATCCAAAGCTTACAGAAATTGGTGCATGGCGTAAAGATGAAAA
>CAZVBT010000158.1:0-2878 GCA_964625385.1 uncultured Melioribacter sp.
AAGTAAGTAAAGCACAGAGGTCATTATGATAAAAGGAATTTACACCGCAGGAAGAAGTTTGGATCATCGTATAAAAAACATAGATGTTATTGCCAACAACCTTGCAAACTTGAATACGACAGGATTCAAAAGAGAAATTCCTTTTTCTGAAATAATTAATCAATATGGTGATGTTTATGTTAGAAAAATTACAAGCCAGCAGCAAGGAGAAATTCTTCAAACATCAAATCAACTTGATCTTGCAATTAATGGCAAAGGATTTTTCTTAATAAAAGGAGAAGATGATAAAGTTGAACTAACCCGCGATGGCAGATTTAAACTTAACGAAGAAGGATTTTTAGTGAATTATGATAACAAAAAAGTTTTAGGAAAAAATGGTGAAATTTCAATTGCGGAATCTTTACTCTCAAAAGATCCTAAAATTATTGTTTCACGTACTGGTGAAATAAAAGTGGGTGATAAAATTGTTGACTCAATTCGCATTGTACAAGTTGAAAATGATTATAACTTGCAAAGAAGTGGTTCATCTAATTTTTTACCAGATGAAAATGGTTACAAAGATGCACTCGATGATACATATTCAATTTCACAAGGTTTTTTAGAATCTGCAAATACAAATCCGATTTTAGAAATGGAAGCAATGATTCAACTAAATAAAGAATATGAAACTGCTCAAAAAGTAATTTCAGCTTTGGATACTTCTTTAGGCCAAGCAAACGAAATGGGAAAAGTTTAATAGAAACAGGAGTTAAAAAATGTCAACAAGAGCTTTAAGAACTGCCGCTTCAGGAATGTATGCTCAGCAACTAAATATAGAAGTTGTTTCAAACAACATTGCAAACATCAATACTACTGGCTTTAAAAAGAATAAAGCTGACTTTCAGGATTTAATGTATCAGGAAGTAAATATTAATCCTTTAACTTCTGAAACACCAGGTGTTGAGCAAACAACAACTTCAAAAATTCAAATTGGTAATGGTGTTAAGCCTGCCGCTTCATCAAAAATATTTATTCAAGGTGATATTACTCAAACAAACAATCAACTTGATCTTGCAATTCAAGGTGATGGATTTTTCCAGGTGCGCAGAACCGATGGAACTTTTGCTTACACTCGTGATGGCTCATTCAAATTAAATGCTGATGGAAAAATTGTTACTTCAAGTGGCTTTCAGCTTGAACCTGGATTTGTTCTTCCGCAAGACATTGAGAGTTTGCAGATAGGAAAAGATGGTAGTGTTGTTGCTAATCTTGTTGGTGGTGGTAATAATGTGCTTGGTACAATTGAATTAGCGAGATTTATGAATAACGCTGGCTTAATGGCAATTGGTGATAACCTTTACGTCGAAACTCCAGCAAGCGGACAACCGATTATCGGAACTCCCGGTGATCAAGGTTTTGGAACAATAAATCAAGGTTATCTAGAAGCTTCTAACGTTGATATTGTTGAAGAAATGATTGCAATGATTGCCGCTCAACGCGCTTATGAAATTAATTCTAAAACTGTTAAAACTGTTGAAGAAATGATGACAATGGCTAATAACTTAAAACGTGGTTAGCAATGATTAACCTAATTAACATATTGTTAATTATTCTATTTAATGCCAATGATTTTGAAGTAAAACTGAAAAATTATTTGGATAAAAAACTTTCAAACTTTGAAAAATATGAGATTGAAATTGTCTCTATACCTAAAAATTATCTTGAAATAAAAATAGATGAAGAAAAAAATTTTCAATTATCTAAAAACTATGGATATATACCAGTAATTGTGAGAGGTTCGAATAACAATTATAAATCTTCAGTTATAACACTAAAATTAAAACTCTTTAAAAAGGTACTTGTTGTTAAAAAAAATATTCAGGTGGATGAATGTTTAAATGAAAAATATTTAGAAGAAAAATTACTTGATGTTTCTCAATTAAACGGTAATACTTTTTCCATTTTAGAAAACATCAATGAATTTAAATCAAAAACATTTTTAAAAGAAAATTCGGTTTTGTTATATGAACACGTAAAGAAAATTCCCTTGATATCGAAAGGAGATAAAATTATTCTTCATGCTGGAGGAAATGGTGTTGATGTTTCTATTGAAGCAATATCACGACAGGATGGCTATTCAGGTGAAATTATCTCTGTTCAGGCGTTAAATAAAATTTACAAAGCAAAAGTTATTGATAAACAAAATTTAGAGCTGGTGAACTAATGAAAAAGTTTTTATTAATTGGTCTTTTAATTAACGCATCATTATTCAGTCAAGTGATGAGAAAAAATTCTCAGTTTTCACTTTTCTCTGATAATAAAGCTGCAATGCCGGGTGATGCAGTAACAATAATAGTTATTGAATCAACTCAAGCATCAAACAGTTCACAAACTTCAAGCGGAAGAACAAGTGATCTTGGTTTGGGTGCAAGTGGTTCAGTTGGTTCTACTTCAGTTCCCAAAACAGATATTTCTCTTGGAACTAAAAATGACTTTAAAGGAAGCGGCTCAACTAGCACAAATGGAATGATTCGCACAAAAATTAGCGCAATTGTTGATACAGTTTTATCAAATGGAAATCTGGTTATTCGCGGAAGCAAAAAAATTTCAATTAATGGTGAAGATCAAATTGTAAATATTAAAGGTGTAGTTCGTCCAATTGATATTTTGCCAGATAATTCAGTTTATTCTTACAATATCTCTGATGCAGAAATAACTTTTGAAGGAAGCGGATTAATTGATAGTTCTCAGAAACCTGGCTGGTTAACCAAATTATTTCATTGGTTATTCTGAGGTTTAATATGAAAGTAAAAATTTTAATATCATTTTTATTAGTTTTTTTTGCAACATCAAATGCACAAAGAATTAAAGATGTTGCTTATATCGCTGGAAAAAATTC
>CAZVBT010000159.1:0-7613 GCA_964625385.1 uncultured Melioribacter sp.
TTTAACTCTTGAGGCAGAAATAGTTCTTCTTGACAAATACAAACTTGCCATTGCATTATTCAACAAAGAACGCTCCTGTAAAGAAATAGTTTGATGCCCTGTATACGGCATTAATCCTGTACCTGTTTGATTTGATAGAGGTATTTCCTTCTTAATTATCTGAACCAAATAACCCTTTTTATTCTGCAGGTTGGGTATTTAGAAATTAATTGCCTTTGTTGCACTGTTATATGTAAATGGAACTTCAATTGGTTGTAAATTGAGATCAATAGGAATAAATCTTGCAATTAATTCAAGACTATAATTTTGCCTTGGTAAAAATAATTCAGGTTGATTTTTAATTAATTGCACAATACCATTTCTACATTCATCTTGCAGAAAATATTTATGTCCATTAGGTGGATAAGTAAATGCAACATTAGTTTGTGGTATATTATCCGGAGCATCTCCAGTTTTAAAGGTTGATTGCACAGTTTGTTCAATTACAGAGCCATCATTTCTTTTTGCGGATTGCCAGTTACCTGAAATATATTCTTCTTCGTAAGCTGTTGCTTTGAATTTATACCAAGTCTTAACAGATAACATATTATAGTTATTAAAGTACGCAGAATATCTGTCCTGAGAAATTTCGGTACTGCCTGCAATCTTGGAGTTATCATTACTTCTTAACAAAGAAAGAGGTTTTAATTTTATTCTAAATGTTCTCAAACGACCTTCTTGAGAATTGGTTGGCATTTCTTGTAATTCAAAAGGAGTGTCTAATTCAAAGTTTGATGCTACTTGAGGTTCAATCATTACATCAACATTAGTTGAACAATTTGATGGATTAATATCTGAAATCATATCAACACGAACAATTGGATTTTCAACTACAGGCAAACACTCATTCCCCAATTTAAATTCAAAGTTACAATAACCTTTTACAGCACCGCCAAGAATTCTATAATTTCCTCCAACATATCCTTTCATCCATGTTGGATTTGGTCCGGCTCCTTGTAAAGTTGTTGCAACTGAAAGATTTAAAATTTCTGCATCACCTTCGTACGCCCAGGTATCAACATGTAATCCAATTGATGCATTAGCATAAGCATAAATTTGTCCCATTGCATACCATCCATTAATACCAATAGAACTATTTGATCCTTCGCAAGTTGTACCCGAACCATAGTTCAACAGAGCCATATCGTATCCACCTAAGAATCTCGCCTGACCATAAAATTTCAAGAATTGCTTTCTACCAGTGTTTATATCCAGTTGAGCACCAAAAGCAAATCCATTCCCTTGTTGAATAGCAGGATTTCTTGGTTGAGTTTGGAATGATGGAAAATGTGATTGAATTTCTTCCGGTAAAACCGGGGCAGGAAGATTCATTCCTGTCATAAAGTATCCATTCACTGTTAACCAGTCTGCTAGCTTTAAGGCAATTCGGTTTGAAGGTTCACCTATTTTTATAAACCATAAATTTGGTGAAAAATGAATAAGCATTTGTCCACCGCCAGTAAATGGTTGTGCTTTTATATTAACATCACAAATTCCACTAAAAGTTTTTGTTGGAAAGTTATATTCCATATTCATATTAGCTGTGACTTTTGCACTTGCACGTTTTGTAATACTGCAAAGCATATAGCCATCACCCAAAATTGATATTCTGCTTATTCCACCACCAGATAAAAATTCTGCTTCAAGCGAAACATCACTATTAAAAGCATCAGGCGAAGGATGTGTACCAAGTATAACTGTTGCTCTAAAACCAAAATTTGTACTATTATCTGGAGTGAAGGTATAACCAGAATTAGTTTTTCCTGGGGTTTTAGTTGTATCTATTGTAGAGGATGGAGGAACAGATAAATTTGTTTCACCAGTTCTTCTCATATGATACCATGCGCCACCACCAAAACCATATATACCTACACCAGGATAAATCGGGATACCAACTTCCATCAAAGCTTTTGCATCAACATACCAATATCTGTAATTATTAACAGAACCAAATTGTGCTGTAGCGGAAACTGAAAACTGATCAACAAAAACTGCTTCAACAGCGCCTCTGAAACCATTTCCATAAGTTGGGTGTGAATTATAAATATCAACCGCACCATTAATTCTTACAGCGCCCAGATCAGCATTTATTGATATACCATCTAATTCAATACCATCAAATGAGAAAGATTGTGGACCAATATCATCATTCATCTTTGCCCATAAGCTTAAAGTTGTATTTCCACTTATTGCATCTGACCCGGGTTGAAGATTTACACCAAATTTAAACTTAAATCCTGCGGCAAATCTTCCACCTCTTTCACTTGTAACAAAATCAATATCATTTATTGTAACTGGAAAACCAAAAAGACTATGCTGTGGGCTTGCAAAACTATATGTACCTTTTATGAATCGATGTGATTTAGATCGAAATCCATACTCTTGAAAAGTTATTCCATTAAATCCAAGCTTTGATAGCTTATCCACATCACCATTAAGGCTAAGTTGACCACTTAAGACTGCCTTTGCAATAAAACTACCTGATGTGTCAGTCAGTTCAATTCTTGAAGTTGGATAAAGACTTAATTTTATTTTCCAACTTGTTGAAATTGTATCCGGCGGGTGAATCAAAAATTGATAGTGAAGTTTTGTTGAATCTACAAGATGTCCAATTATTCCCGAGTAAACTAATAAAGAATCAAAAATAGGAACTTTTATTTTTCCCTTTATAAGTCCTTGTTCAAGTGAACTGCTCACAAATTTAAATTTCACTGAATCCATACTTGCACCCCATTCACCAAAATTTCCATGGGGATATTGAATAATGTTTGCAGATGCAATATCAGCTGTAAATCCCGTTTTGTCTATTATTAGGTTATTTACAAATAGATTAGGATTTTCATTTTCAAATGTTTTTAGTTTATCAGGAAAGATGAATGAAGCTCTTCTTATGAAAAATCCTTTCCATTCGTTTGAAGTAGTTCCCCTATAATTTGAAGTGAAAGATATTGATTCAGGAATTCTAACAGTAGAATAATCAAATACCATATCTTGAACTTGTAATTTAAATCCCGGTGCAGAAGTAATTTCACATTCTTCAAGATTAGCTGAGGACATCCATTGCCAGCCATTACCGCTTTTTTCAGCTCTTGTATTAAATTTTGCTTTAACTAAACGAGTTGTATCTCCACTTACTGGTTTTAGCCAGGATGAGGGAAATTCAACTTCTGCAGATAAGAATAAGTCTTTAAATCCTTGACAATCCCATGTTGCATAAGTTCCTTGATCTGATGGTGTAGGTGCTTTGAATAAAATGCTCCAAGACCCTTGATTTCTATATCCAAAATCCTGAGCAAGATAAAGTTTTGCACTGCTTATTCCTGACAATCCCTTTTTATGAAAGCAAATATTTTTTGCACCCAAACCAAAACCAACATCAGGACCTAAATCTGGAATTTCAACATACATTGCGGCATTTAGTAAAGCTTGAGTTGGAGTAAATTTCATCCCTATTATTCCAATTACAACTTTATATCCATTAATATCTTTGTCAAATCCGATTGGCAATCCAACACCTGAACTACCGGCAAAACCACTTACTAATCTCCCCGTACTTCCAGAAAATTCATGGATTTTTTTAAACTTTAATTTATCCTCTGCAAAACTTAGGGCTTTACCTTCAAAATCGTTTCCTTCAGGTGCAGTGTAAGGTGCACCATCAACTATTTTTGCATATACTTCGCCTTCAAAAACCTGATTATCTGTATTTACTTTCAAGCCATTAAACTCAACAAGTATTGATATATGTAAAAATGGTATTTTAATTTCACCTTCACCTGAAAGTGAAGCACCATTGCCTGAAACAGATTTTAACTTTAAATCAAACTGACCGATTTTTATAACTGAGTCCTGTGCAAATGTAACAGTTGAAATTGATGTGTTTGTAGATGCACTAACAAGGCAATCACCACTACATGCATTTGAATCTGATGCAACTTTTGAAGAAACAGAAAATATTCCATCATTTGAAACAACAAAGTTCGAATCACATTTTACTTCATCTACTCTAACAGAATCTTTCTTATAGTTTAATGTAAAATTCCATAAATAATGTTTGCTTGTATCTGCATTAAAAGTAACTGAGCTAGAATCACCATTTATAAAATTAAGATCATACCTTGTAAAACCACTCATATCTGTTGAGTATGAAAAAATCTTACTATTATCATTGCCTGTGAATGTGGTATCAAGAACAGGTTTTCTTCCTTTTATATCTTCAGCTAATTCAGAACGTGATTGCATTGACCAAATTTTAATTTTTCCGCCGGTAATAGCATTTTTATTGATTTTAGGTTTGACAGAGACAGAAAATTTTGGTTTTGTGTTTGTTATTGTTGAATTATTTTCTGGCAATTGGATATTCATTGCAAAACAACTGATTGAGGTGACAGGATTAACTTTCAGTTTTCTTACTTCACTTGTATAATACGCTTCATCGTTTGACTTAAGATATTTTAATCTCCAGTAATAAGTTCCTGTATCATTTATTGTTGAGAATGGTTTTGATATTTCACTGAATAAACTATCACAATTACTGCCCGCATTATAATTTCCTGTAAAAGGTATTTGATAAATCTTAGAACTGTATATTGAATCAAAGCTGTTTTGTTTTGAAAATTCTACCTTAAATTTTGTTTTTGCAGTTGATGAAGAACCATAAGCATGAAATCCTGTTGTTTGAATTACATCTAATTGGTTGAAATTTAGTTGTGATGGCTGATTAATTTGCCATTTTATGTTAAAGTTTTTACCAATAGTTATTAATGAATCATTCACTGGAGATTTTAATACTGGTTTCTTTAATCCACAAACAAAAGAAGATTGTGAAGAACTAACTGAAATTTTTTCACCATTGCTTTTAGTAATCTCGGCAGTTACACTCCAATAATATTTTTTCCCCTCCTCAAGATTTTGCATCCAACTTACAATGCTTTTTGTGTTGTCAACATTTACAAATAAAAGAGATGCTTTTTCTTGGGTGCTTAATCCTTGACTATTCATAGGTCCTGATGGAAAATCTATTTGTCGTGTTAAAATTTGTTCTGATGAATTTCCATCTTTTCTTAACCTTAGATTATATCGAATACTTCTGATATCATCTGAATACGGACTGAATTTAGTAATTAAGTAAGGTGGATTAAAAGGAATCGTATCGTTATCAACAGGATATAAATTTGTTAATTCAATTGATGTTGATTCACTATGTGAGAATTTGAAAACTCCTAATTCACTTTTTCCTTCATTTCTTGTTGCAGGTACTCCAAACTGATTAAAAGCTTGAACCATCCAAACAAAGCCTATTGCATTTGAGAAATAATTAAAAGGCAAATCTGAAGGAAGATATTGATATGATGTAGTACTGATATTATTTTTTTCTAATAATACTGGATTACTTTCAATGGCTGTTCTGGGAGATTGACCATTAAAAATTGGACTAATTTTTAATTTGTAATTAATAATTATTCCACGTGGTGAATTTATTATTGATGTCCATACAAAATTTGGAAATTGATTTGTTATAATTTCATTTTCTATTGGAGTAATCAAAGTTGGGGGATCGGGAATCATTACAAAAATATTTGAACAAACTTCACCTGTTGATGATAAACTATTACCTGCTGCATCAAACAACCTAACACAAAATTGATAGTTACCTTCAGGTATTGAGTTAGTAGCCATCGCAATGTTTTTAATGGAACTATTAAATGTAATTGCATTAACATTAAAAATTTGCGGACCATTAAAAACAACAGTTGAATGACCAGCTGGAATATTTATTCTTGGTATTGCTGGATCATTGTCGTTCGTTTGAGCAATAACTACATTTTTTTCATTAATAACGCTAAATGATATGTAACTGTTTGGATAACTTTGCTGTGTTTGATTTGAAATTATTATCTGAACTATTGATGGATCTGTTTGCCATTCAGAAACACTAGAAGGTATTGGCGAACGTAATATTAGATTTAGATTTACTTGACTGTAAGCTTTTGAATGAAATCAAAATGTAAGTATAGTTATAAGTAGAATTTTTTTCATTCAGTTTCATCCTTAATTTATTTTTGATTTTAATTTATTGTCTATTTACCCTTTCTCTTTTATTCAAAAACTTTTTTTTTAAAATAATTTTTTTTTCTCTTAAAGAAAATAATTTTTATCACGGATAAGAGGAAAATTCAATTTAATTAAGTCAATAAATCTGATTATAAATCATCTATTACGAAATATTAATTTCTATAAAATATTTTTTATGTGAGGTTCAACTTAAATGGTTTTATAATGTTTGGATTTTTATAAATCGTGTTGAATGTAGGTTGAATTAACAAAAACAAATCGAAGATATTACAACCTACTCAAATTAAATTTAAGGTTGAATATCTTCGATTTATTATTTATCAATAATTAACTAACACCCTTCTTTCTTCTTTTTTGCAGCGGGTTTGCCGGTTGAAACTGGAGGGGAAATTTTTGGTGCACTCGGAGTTTTAATTTCCTGATTGACTACAGTTGTAGTTCCGCCGGAAATTATTTGTGGACTTCCGCCAAAGTATAAACTGACTTGTTTTGTTTTTTCAAATTCAACTTTTTGTTCTGCGGTTGCATTTACATCTAACTTCGGAAAAAGTATTTCATTTTTCCAAGCATTTAATCCGCCATTGAGAATATAAACAGCCTTGTAATTTGCACTTCTCAAAATAAACCATGCCTGAGCCGAAGTAACGTCATCATTTCCATAAACAATAATTTTCTGATTTCTCATCAAATCAGAATTTAACAAGTTTTCTATCGGAATATTAATCGAAGTTGGAATATTATATTCATTAAATTCTTTTTCACTTCTCAAATCAACTAAAGTGTAGTCACCACTTTCTTTAATAATCCAATCAGCTAAAACATTAACAGCAATTCTGTCATTCTGCTTTATGGTTGAAAGTGAAATTTCTTTTGCATTAATAGTTAATTTATTTGCATCACTTGGATTCCCAATTATCAAAGCAATGAATCCAAGAACAAAAGCTATCAATGCTAATTTTTGAGCAACCGTTAATTTTTCAAATAGATTTTTCATTCAACACCTCTGCCAGTTTTTTTAGACATTACTTTTTCTCCCCAGCCGGCTAATGCAAATGAACCTATTGCCATTAAAACTACTAAGAAGACAACCATTCCATAAGATAATCCTAATGCATCAGGCAATGTTACTCTGCCTAAATTAGTTGAGGTGTAAAAATTTTCAATCAATGGGAAAAATTCACCAAAGACAAAAATTCCAAAGAAAATTCCGAGTATAAATATCATACCGTCTTTTCTTCCAGTTGATGCAGAAACAAAAGAAGTTCCGGGGCAATAACCACCAATTGTAAATCCAATTCCTAAAATTAATCCACCAACAATTTGCGGGACTAAATAAGTATCGCCGACATAAACCAAAGATAAATCGAGCCACCCAATCCAAGCGAAATAAAAAAGTCCAATCATTGCAGTAACAATTGCACTAAACATAACTTTAAGAACTCTCATATTAGTAGAATAAAATTGTGCTGCAAGAATTCTTGCATTGCCAAATCCGCCTC
>CAZVBT010000160.1:0-3621 GCA_964625385.1 uncultured Melioribacter sp.
CCTTTTTCTTTAACTTCTTCGTTGTATTTATTGGGAAGTTGAATTATAAATTTATCAGCGCCAACAATTTTTGCCGCTTCGATTATTTTTCCCTCTGAAATGTTGTCATTTCCTAAACTAATATTTGTTTTTATATCCCCACTAAATAGAAAAACATCTTGTAAAACAACAGCGATAACTTTCCTTAATTCTTTTTCATGTAGGCTTTTAATATCAATACCATCAATTGTTATTGTTCCTTTTTCTATTTCATAAAATCTTGTTAGAATATTTATTATGCTTGTTTTACCAGCGCCAGTAGCACCAACAATTGCAACTGTTTCTCCTGGATTAATTTTAAAAGATAAATTTTTCAGAACATAATCGCCGGGATTATAGGCAAACCATACATTTTTAAATTCAATTTCTCCTTTAAAATCTTTAATTGATATTGGCTTTTCTGGATTTAATATAAAAGTGTTATCATCAAGTAATTTAAATATTCTTTCAGAAGCAGACATTGCACCTTGTAATATGTTATATTTTTCAGATAAATCTCTTACAGGTCGCCAAAACATTTCCACAAATTGAATGAAAGCAAATAAAACTCCGATTGAAAGCTGTTTTTGAATAACTTCACCACCGCCATACCAAATAATTAATCCAATTGCAACAGAATTTAACAATTCAACAAATGGATAAAAAACAGCGTAGTAAAAAATGGAACGTATGTTTGCATCTTTATGATCTTTATTTATAGAAGAGAAATTTTTTAGTTCATCTTTTTCTTTTGCAAATATTTGAACTACATTCATTCCTGTTATGTGTTCTTGCATATATGAATTCAATCTTGCAAGATGTTTTCTTACATCGCGATATGTTTCTCTAACTTTTTTTCTAAATAAAAATGTAGCAAAAATTAAAATGGGGAAAACAGCTAATGTAATAAGCGCTAAATTCCATGACATCCAAAACATAAAAACTAGAATCCAAACAATCATAAATAGATCGCTAAATATTTCAACTATTCCACTTGAGAACATTTCATTTAAAGCATCTACATCATTTGTTACTCTTGTAACTGTTCTTCCTATTGGCACTTTATCAAAATATTTCAATGATAATTTTTGAACATGTGCAAAAAGTTGTGTTCGCAAATCATAAATTGTTTTTTGCCCAATTAATTCGGAAAAATAAGTAAGAAAATATTGAACAATAGATTGAAAAATAAGAATACCAAACAAAGCCAAAATAATTAGTAATAACCCATAATAATCGTGATTAGCAATTTTATCATCAACTGCTATTTTAGTTAAAACAGGTCGAAGAGAAGGAAGAGCGGCAACAACTATATTCATAAAAATTGCAATCACGACATACTTGCGGTAAGGTCTAATGTAGGTCAAAAGGCGTTTCATTAGTTTTGAATCGTATGCTTTGCCTAATATTTCATCTTCTTTTTGTTCTGACATATTAATTCAATTCTGAAAGTTCTTCCTCAAGTAATTGTTTATTATGTAAATCCGCATAAATTCCATTTAGTTCAATTAATTCATTATGATTTCCTTCTTCAGCAATTTTACCGTTCTCTAACACAAATATTTTATCACAATCTTTTACGGTTGAAATTCTATGACTAATAATAATGCTTGTCCTATCTTTCATAAAAGATTTTAACCTTTTAAGAATTTCTTCTTCTGTGTGTGTATCAACGGCAGAGAAAGAATCATCGAGTATTAAAATTTTGGGATTAATTGCTAAAGCACGTGCAAGTGAAGCTCTTTGTTTTTGACCACCACTTAATGTAATTCCTTTTTCACCAAGAATAGTTTCAAACCCATTAGGAAAATTTTCAACATCTTTTTTTAATTGTGAAACTTCTGACACAAAATCAATTAATTCTTGACTTGGGTTAGCAACACCATACATCAAATTGTTTGCTAAAGTATCTGAAAATAGAAATGAATCTTGAGGAACAAGACCAATATTTTTTCTAAGTAAATCTAAAGGAATTGATTTAACATTTTGCCCATCAATTAAAACTTCACCTTCAGTAACATCATAAAGGCGAGCAATTAAATTTATCAAAGAAGTTTTTCCTACACCAGTATTACCAATAAAGGCAACAGTAGAACCTTTTGGAATTTTAAATGAAACATCATTTAAAACAAAAGGAAGATTTTCTTTATATCTAAATTTCACATTTCTGAATTCAATGTTTCCATCAATTGTTTTTATATTAAAATCAGTTTTTCCCGAATCAGAAATTTCATATGGTTCATTAAATATTTTTAGAAGTCGTTTCATACTTGCATCAGCTTGTTGAATCATATTTGCAACCCAGCCAAATGCTATCATCGGCCAAATTAACATTAATAGATAAGTTAGAAATGCAAACATTGTTCCAAGAGAAAGTTGATTGTTAATTATCATTGTTCCGCCTTTCCAAAGTACAATGATAGAAGACAAACCAGCAATCATATAAAATATAGGTTGAAAAAGAGAGCGAATTTTAACCAAATCCATGTTACGTTTTAAATATTCTTTACTTTCTTTTTCGAATTGAGAAATTTCATAATCTTCGCGTGAATATGATTTAACAACTCTGATTCCACTGAAATTTTCCTGTGCTTTTGTAGTCAAGTCGGAAAATTTTTCCTGAATTTTAGTATAGCGAACATGAATTTTTTTCATTACCAAATAGACAGCAAAACTAAGAAGCGGAAGAGGAATCAAAGCAAATAATGTTAATGTTGTATTCATCCAAAGCATAATCGGAAGTATTAGAAAAAATCTCATTCCGGTATCAATTGAATACATAACAGCAGGACCAACAAACATTCTGACAGCGCTAATATCACTTGTTGCATGAGCCATTATGTTGCCGGTTGAATTGTTTTGAAAAAATCTCAATGGAAGTTTTTGTATATGCTGCCAAAAGTCTTGGCGAAGATCATATTCAATTTCACGCGATACAACAATTATCGTTTGGCGGATCATAAATCTAAAAACACCTGCAACAGCTGAAGTTAAAACAACAAGTATTGTATTTTTTATTACAAGATTAAAATCCAAATTGTTTTTAAGTTCATCAATACTATTTCTTAAAAGGATGGGAATGTAAACACCACCGATATTTGAAAGTATGATAAAAAGTAGTCCAAGCATAATTTTGTTTTTATATTTCCTGAAATACTTTTTAAGATGAGACAAATTTTTGAACAAGCAAAAACCCTTTTTGTAATGTATAATTTAGAATGTATAATTTTATTTATATCTACTATATAAAAATGTTTTTGATAAAAAATAGTTCCAAAAAAAATTTTTGACGTCTCTATAAGTTTAGAAGTCAATTTTTACATTTAGCATTATACATTTTACATTAATTTATTCGATGACATCAAAACCAGTGTATTTTTGTAAAACTTTTGGAACAATAACTTTTCCTTCCGGAGTTTGATTATTTTCAAGTAAAGAAACCATTAACCTGCTTGTTGCCAAACCAGAACCATTTAATGTATGAACAAATTCAACTTTTTTAGATTCTTCTCTTCTAAAACGAATATTAGCACGACGAGCCTGAAATGTTTCAAAGTTACTGCATGATGAAGCTTCAAGCCATTTATTTTCTGCAGGAGACCA
>CAZVBT010000161.1:0-5590 GCA_964625385.1 uncultured Melioribacter sp.
GGAATTTCTCTTTTGAATCCTGTCGTATTCAAGTTTGCAAGGTTGTTGGCAATAACATCTATGTTTTTTATACGATGATCCAAACTTCTTCCTGCGGTGTAAATTCCTTTTATCATAATGACCTCTGTGCTTTACTTACTTCTAATAATTTTAATCGGGCAGCAAGTAACAGTTCACCTTTTGAAATGTTTAATTGCTTCGCATTAATTGAAATTTCATGTTCGTTTTGTTTTAATGCAATTGGGTTATCTTTTAATTTTATTCTTATTTGTCTCTTCTTGTTATTAATGATAGAGCCGCCTATTTTTTCTTCTCTTAAAAGAGCAATTCTTTCTTTGAATTTTTTAGTTGATTTTCTTTTGAACTGTAGAAGAAATCTTCTTACCAAAACATATAATACTATTACACTAGATAATGAAAGAAATATCTTGTATTGGAAAGGTAAACGAGTAAATAATTGAGGGAATAAATTCATTTTTGCATCATTGGTCGTTTTTAAATTTATTTTACTTACTCCTAAAGTAGATTTAGATTTATAACTTTCACTTTGTAAAGCACTTTGTTGAGTAAAGGATTTTTTCTTTAGCGCATCTTTTATTTGATTTTGCACAAGTCCTCTAATGTCAATTGAATCGTTTGATGCAAAATTTAAAGTATCAATTGTTTGAGAATAAGTTGTTGAAAGAAATAATAATATTGTAATTAAGTACTTTCTCATAATGTTAATTTCCTTTTAAGTGGAAATATTAAATGTATAATTGTTCCCTTTAAAGGTAATGATGAAATTTCTGCAACACCTTCATTCTTTTTCATCAGTTCATTAATCAGATTAACTGTTACATTTGTTTTAGCATCATTCTCGATTGTTTGAGTTGTAAAAACAGAAAGCACAACTTTTTCTTTTATTAATTTTGTTTGAATTATAAATCCACCGCCACTTTTTGAAACAGTTTTAAGCAACGAGAATATACTTGTTAGCATTTGTTTAATTTCATTTGTATCTGCAAGTATTGGTGGAAGATTTTCTTCCAAATCAAGCTCGCAATCTAATCCAAGATTTTGAAGAGTTGTGTTAATTATATTTCTAAATTCTTTTACTATTTTATTTATATAGCAAGGTTGAACACCATTATTTTTTGGTTTATTTAAACTGGAAAATTTTGTTAATCGATTTGTTAATTCACTTACTTTGCCAACTTGTCTTTTAATTTTTTGAGTTATTTCTTTATCAACATTTTGATAGTCACTTTCAATTAATTCTGACAAAGAAAGAATAACCTGTAAAGGCTCACCAATTTCTTCCAAAATACCTTCAGCTAAATTTCCAATAGCATAAGTATCAAAATCATTTTGAATTTTTGATTGGTAAACTTGAAGTTCCTGATAAAGTTTATTTATGGAATTTTTTTGTCTTAATGAAATTATAATTGGTACAACAATTCCAAGTATAATTTGAATAGCTTTGTTTTCAATAGAATCTTCCTGAATTTTTACTAAAGATGAATAAACAGAAAGTACACCAAAGTTTGCTTTTGAATTGTAAACAGGAAATATTATTTGATTGATTTTACTTCCGTTAATTGTGTAAGAGGATAAATCCGGAATTATAGTTGCTTTCTTTGTTTCAAAAATCCAATCAAGAATTCCATCCTTGTAAGCTTTATTTACTGAATTTATGTGAACCGGATTAGCTTCTTTATTTATTGGAATCAAATGTCTGTTACCTTCATTAAAAATAAATAATTCAGCTTCTTTTGAATTTATAATCCGTTTTACAAAATCTTTTGTTGTAGCATGAATTTCTAAAAGACTTTTTGCACTCTGAATTTTTTTCTGAAAGGAAGAAATGTTTTGAATGAAGAAACTATATTTTTCCAAAATCTGATTTTGGTTGCGATGATCTTCAAAACTTATTAACCTTAAATCTCCTTTTGCTTCAGAGTTTTTTGTAAAGTATTGAAGCGATTTATGAAACGATTCAAACCTTTGTGTATTTTCTTTTATTAGTCTCATACTAAATACTTTAATGATTCCATTTGTTGTTTTAGTGGTTCACGATAATTTTCAATAAATTGAGAAAGTTCAGTTAAGTCTTTTACATGTAATATCGAGAGAACATTATTGCTTATAGAAGTTTTATCATCAAGTTTCAGTTCACCCATTTTTAACATTTGAGTCATGTAATCAGCAAGATGAACAATCGCGGTTAGAGTTGGAACTGTGTTAGATTTTTCTGGTTGATGATGATACTTTACAATTTCTGTGATTGTATCTGGAATATCCCATGATTTCAATAAAATTTCACCAACATCTCCATGATTTAAACCAAGAACCTGAAGTTCAGCTTCACCATAACTTGTTCCCGTATTTACTAAATCATGAATTGCAATAAAATCTGAATGCATGAAGCGATGAACAACTGAAATTCCTAAATCGTGTAATAAACCTGCAATAAAAGCTTCGCTATGTTTTTCAAGACCAATATCCATTGCAAGTTTTTTCGCAATAGTTGCTGTAAGATATGAATGCATCCAAAATACTTTTTGATCGAGATATTGGTCGCTTTTATTTTTCATTGATTCCATCATTGAAAGTGCAGAAACAATATTTCTAATTTCATCATATCCTAAAATCATAATTGCAAATTCAATTGATGAAACTCTTTTTGTAAGTCCATAAAAAGGTGAGTTTGCTATTGTCAAAATTTTTAATACAACACTTTGATCTTTTGCAATAGCTTTTGCCAATGAATGTGGACTTGTATTAATGTCATTTAATAACTGAAGAACTTCCTGTAAAATTTTAGGAAGAGGAGCAAGAGTATTTACTTTTTTAAGTATTAACTCTGTTCTTTCTCTTTTTTGGTTTAGGTCTGTAATTATTGCTGTCATAACAACTCACATTAATTTGTTTTCAATTAAATTTTCTAAATTACTTTTAAAGAGTGGTTCATAAGATTGAATAAATCCTTCAAGATAATCCATACTACCAAAACCAAGAATATCAATTACATTTTCATCGAATTCATAATTATCATCCCATTCAAATGCACCTATCTGCAATTTTTGTGTCATATAATCGGCTAGATGAATTAATGAAGAAAGCACTTTTCCATTATCCGCCAATGATGGTTTATGGTGAAATAAAACTGCTTCAATTATATATGGAGGGAAATTCCACTTCTCTAATAAATATTCAGCAATATCTTGATGAGTAAATTCTAAAATTTGTTCTTCAGCATTTATATGTTTTAATTGTTGTTCATTAACTAAATTATAAATTTTCATAAAGTTGTTATTCATATATCTATTTAATACTGCTAAACCTAAATCGTGCAATAAACCAGCAGTAAAAACTTCTCCGGATTTTGGATAGCGTAAATCATCAGCTATTCTTTTAGCTGCTGTTGCTGTAATTAAAGAATGCAGCCAATAATTTGTATGATTCCATGTTGATGTATTTCTATTTTTGAATGCATCAACTAAAGAGAGAGCAACAAGTATATTTTTAATGTGCTCAAATCCAATTATTACAACAGCAAATTCAATTGTAGAAACTCTTCGTGGCAATCCATAAAGAGGAGAATTTGCAACAGCAAGAATTTTAGCTACAATTGCCTGATCTTTTGATATTACTTTGCAAAGATCATTTGCACTTGTTTTGTCATTATCTAAAAGTGCTGATACTTCTGTTATAATTTGAGGAACTGATGGTAATGTTCCAATTGCAGAGAGTTGTTTTTTAATTCTCTCTTTTGCTTCGGGATTTTTTATTTCAAGCATTATACTTAGCCAATTTATGTTTTAAATTTTCTATTATTTGAGAGTGAATTTGTGAAACACGCGAGACTGTTATATTTAATACTTGTGCAATTTCTTTATAATTCAAATCTTCATAATAATATAAACTTAGAACCGTTCTTTCTTTTTCACCAAGCTCTTTAATAAGTTCCAGAAGTCTTTCCTTCAAATCTTTTTTTTCTAATACTGCATCAGGTTCATCTTCATCATTTGGAAGCATTTCATAAAGCTGCATTCCATCATCATCACCAATAGAATGGTTAACAGACAAGTTAGAAGTTGGAAACATTGTACTCATCTCACCTTCCAAAACAGGTTCTGGTTTTTCTGTGTATTTACGAAGTTCATCATAAATTTTTCCACGAATTCTTTGAATTGCGTAAGTCTCGAACTTTGTTCCATAGTCCGGATCAAACCGATCAATTGCTTCGCTTAACCCTTCAATTCCAAATTGAAAATAATCCCGACGATCTAGTAAACCATTGTTCAGTAGATTTGTTCTGTGAATTACATAATGAACAAGATTCACATAGTTCAGCACTATTTGTTTTTTCAATTCTGGTGTAGGATTTTTCTTATACGAAGCCCAAAGATTTGAATTATTCATGTTTCTTGCTTCCTACTGTTTGTTCTGTCATACTTTCTATTCTATCAAATGAATTTTTGTTTATTGATTTAATTATTCCAATAACAATTAAGCTTAGCATAGTTGTGAGAAGGATAAAAATGGCAAAAGAGTTAAGAAGAACTTTTTCAATTGGTAATCCTTTTTGAGTGAAAAATATTATTGAGAAGAAAAACACTAAAAGACCAAAGTTTAAGATTATTTTGTTCATCGCATTCAATTTTTTTAATTGAAAGTTGCAAACATTATACCATTAAAAAACCTTAAAAACAGTTAATAAATAATTGAATTTTTGAACTTTTTTAAGTTGTAAAATCAGTGAGAAATTTCTGGTTGGTTATTATTAGCCACTTGAATGAATTCAACAAATTTTTTTGAAATTTCTTCTATTTCATGCGCAACTTTAGATGTAGAATGATATTGAAAAAGTAATTCCTGATTTACAATGGATTGATGAGCTAAAATGTCAAAAGAAATTGCTCCAAGATTTGCTGGTTCTTCATTTAAGAAATGTTTACTAGCAATTGATAAATTCTGAAATGCTGTTGCTCCTTCATCCTTACTTGTACATTTATTTATAACAACAAATTTTTGAGTGGATGAATTTTCTGTTTTTAAAAGTTTAGTTAAAACATAAGCATCCATTATTGCAGTTGGTTCTGGTGTTGTAATTAAAATTAAAAAGTCAGAATTAATCAGCTGACGCAAAGTTAATTCATTAGCTCCGGCGGCAGAATCAATTATTATGAAATCATATTTATTTGAAATTTTATTTAATGAAACGAAAAAATAATCAATGATTTCTTTACTTATTTTTGGAAAGTATTCCTTACCAGAATCTCCATAAATTAAATGTAAATTTTGTGAATATGGTTGAATAATTTCTTCAATACTTTTTCTCTGTTCGAAAAATTCGGACAAAGCATTTTCACTTTTTTGATTTAATACGATATTGAGATTAGAAAGATTAAAGTCGAAATCAACAAGTAAAATTTTATAGCCTTTATCTGAAAGTAAAAAAGCAAAATTAGAAGCAAAAAAAGTTTTACCTGTTCCTCCTTTTCCAGAAGCAACTGAAATGACTTTTGCATTATTGTTTTTTTTGTCTTTCTTTTTCAGTTGCAAAAGTTCAATTAATCTTGCTGCTTGTGTATTCATTTATAAA
>CAZVBT010000162.1:0-2424 GCA_964625385.1 uncultured Melioribacter sp.
TATGAGAATAGCTCACTTATCAGATTTACATCTTTGTTCATTTTTTAAAGAGAACAATTATTTAAAATTAGAAAAAGCAATAATGAAAGGAATAGAAGTTGGTGTTCAACATTTTATTTTTAGTGGTGATATTACAGATAACGCAAATGAAATTGAATTAAAAAAGTTTAAAGATTTATTGAAAAAGTTCAAAATATATGACACTAAAAAAACTACTGTTACGATTGGAAATCATGATATTTTTGGAGGTCCACAAACAGCTAATGATGTAATAAGTTTCCCTTCGAAATGCTTAAAAGTTAATTATAATGAAAAAGTAAAATCATTTGTTGAGTTTTTTAAGGAATTATTTGAAAATACAATTACCATTGATAACGACTTAAGTTTTCCTTTGCTCAAAATAGTAAATGATAATGCACTCATCATTATTAACTCAATTGATGAGTATTCAAGATTTAAGAACCCTTTTGCTTCAAATGGAAGAGTAAGAAAAGAAGAAAGAGAAAAAATTTCAAAGTTATTAAATCATAATGAAGCAAAGGATAAATTAAAGATTTCTGTAATACATCATCATTTTTATCACAATAATGAAAACGTTTCAAGCTCGGAAAATAGTATCTGGTCAAAGGTTGAAAACTACACAATGAAACTTCGTAATAAAAAGAAATTATTAAAGTTATTTAAGGAACATGATGTTAAGATTGTTCTTCATGGACATTCTCATGAAATGAAAGACTATTATAGAGATAATATACATTTCTTTAATTCTGGTGGTGCATTTGAGGGCGATGCATTCAAAATGTTCATAATAAATGCTTTTGATTTTGATTTAAGCTACGAACTCATTGAAGACCAATTATCATACTCCAACAATAAAAAATTAGAATCAAAAATTGCTATATAAGTATTAACATATTCTTAACATAAGATTAACATTTAATTAATTATAGGACGATATGTTTGTATATCAAGAAAAGAGAGAAAGCAAAATGCAATTTAGAAAAACCCTAATTTTTTATTTGCTAATTTTTATTAGCGTTACTTTTTCACAGCAAAAAGGTTCTATAACTGGTAAAATATTCGATAAACAAACGAATGAAGCATTAATTGGAGCAAGTGTTTCAATTGAAAACAGTAATTTGGGGGCTTCTTCAGACTTAGATGGAAATTATGATATAAGAAATCTTCAAGTTGGAAATTACTCAATTAGAGTTTCATATATTTCATATCGAACCATTACTATAAAAAACATTAAAGTAGAAAGTGGCAAATCAACGGTTATTAATATTCCTCTTGAGCAAGAAACAACAGTACTAAAAGAAGTAGTTGTTGCAGCCGAAGCCTTAAAGTCAACTGAAGCTTCCATTCTAAATATTCAAAAATCATCCTTAAACATTGTTGATGGAATGAGTGCCGAATTAATTAAGAAAAATAATAGCTCAGATGGAATTGACATTTTAAGAAGAATGACTGGTGTTACAATTTCCGACGGTAAATATGCTTTTGTTCGCGGTGTTAGTGATAGATATAATAGCACTTTACTTAATGGTTCTACACTGCCAAGTACAGACCCTGAAAAGAAAAGTTTTTCTTATGATTTATTTCCTGCAAGTTTAATAGAAAATGTCTTAACTTCTAAAACATTTATACCAGATAAACCCGCTGATTTTTCAGGTGGGTTAGTTGAAATTAATACAATAGAGTTCCCAACAAATTTAATTATGGATTTTTCATTAGGTACTGGTTATATAGCAAGTACAACAGGAAAACTAACATCATCTTATAAAGGTGGTAAAATGGATTTTCTGGGAATTGATGATGGAACGCGAAATTTACCCAAAATAGTACCAGCAATTAAACTAGATAGAACATTAACACCATCTCAACTTGAAGAAATTGGTAAATCTTTTTCAAATAATTGGGACCTTAATTCAAAAAGATTACCAATTAACTCTAACTTCAAATTTAATATTGGAAATAAAATAAATTTAGGAGAAGAAGAAGTTTTAGGTTACATAGCCTCTTTGACTTATTCTAATAGCAATGATCTAAAAGAAACTTATCAAGCAAATTATACTTTTGAAGGGCCTAGATATATTTATAATGGCGTAACATATAACAATAGTGTTAATTGGGGAGCTTTATTCAATCTTAGTTTGAAATTTTCTAATAATAATAAAATTAGTCTTAAAAGTGTTTATAACAATTCATCAGATAATGAAACTATTCAATATGAAGGCGAATATGCATCATATCTTCAGTATAGAAAAACAACATCAATGAGATTTATTTCACGTAATTTACAATCCTCTCAATTAATTGGTGAGCATTCATTTGATTTCTATAATGGACTTAGATTTGACTGGAATTTAAATTATTCAAAATCTAATAGAAGTGAACCAGATGCAAGAAGATATGTTTATG
>CAZVBT010000163.1:0-6202 GCA_964625385.1 uncultured Melioribacter sp.
TAATACTGGTTTAAAATTTACATATTCAAATAGAAGTGAAAATTTTCCGATTAAAGATTTAATGGCAAAACAATCTGATGCTGTAACAAAAAAAATAGAAATAAATTTTAATGAGTTCCGGGAAATATTTTCTGTTCTTAATGTTTCTCTGCGCAAAAAAAAATATACTAAAGAATTTGAAAGTATTGGCTTTACTGATAATGAAACAATTTTAATTCAATCTCAAATTAAAGTGAATTTATTCAAAGGCTTTTTCAATGCTGAATTTTACTATAATGCATCAACGGAACAAACAGCAAGATTAGAAAAACTATTTGTAAAAGTTCAAAAGGGAAATGGAAATTATATTTACTTGGGTGATCTTAATAATAACGGCATTGCTGAAGAAAACGAATTTCAGCTTTCTTTTTACGATGCTGATTTTATTTTGGTTACAATTCCAACTGATAAGTTATATCCAATTATTGATTTAAAAACAAACTTTAAGTTCAGATTAGATTTTTCAAAATTAAATTTGAGTGATAAGGTTTATAATAACATGATAAAAATAATTTCTGCTGAAACAAGTTTTAGAATTGATGAGCAAAATAAAGATGAAAATACAAGTAACATTTATTTACTTAAACTGAAAAATTTTTTGAATGAAAAAAATACTTTACGTGGAATACAAAATTTTTTGCAGGATATAAATATCATGCAAAATAATAGCGACCTTTCGTTTCGTTTTCGGTTTAATCAAAGAAAAAGCTTAAACCAGTTTTCTACTGGAACAGAAAAAGGATATTATAAAGAAAAATCATTAAGAATAAGATTTAAAATGATTGAAGAAATATCTAACCAAACAGATATTATTAACATAACAGATAATTTTTTATCACCAGCAGTCACAAATCGTTCAAGAACAATAAACAACAATGCAATGATTTCGGAAATCTCTTATCGGCCATTTAATTATTTTGAGTTGGGTTTTAAGTTTGAAGTCTCACGAAGTGTAGATAAATATCCACCACAACCTCAAACAATAGATTTAAATTCGCAAATGATTAGAACAAATTTTTCATTTGAATCACTAGGGCGTTTAAGATTAGAATTTGAAAGAACTGAAATCAATTTCTCATCAACAAATTATTTAGCACCATTCGAAGTATTAAAGGGAAATTCACTTGGTAAAAATTATTATGCACGATTATTTTTTGATTACAAAATTTCAAGTATGATTCAAACTTCATTAAGTTACGACTTAAGAAAACAAGAAAATAGTAAACTAATTCATAATTTAAGAGCGGAAGCAAGAGCAACTTTTTAATATGGAATTAAAATCAACACTGGTTGAAGCTCACATTATCAGATTCATCGGGAATGAAATTGAATTTCTTTTACTAAAAAGAAACTCAAATGAAAAATATCCAAACGTTTGGCAAATGGTTACTGGGACAATAGATGAAAATGAAAAAGCTTATGAAACAGCATTAAGAGAAATTGAAGAAGAAACTTCAATCAAACCAAAAAGACTTTGGATAGTTCCAAATATTAATTCATTTTATTCTTACGAAAAAAATGAAATATGTTTTGTGCCAGTTTTTGTTACTCAATTTGAAGAAAATGTTAATGTACAAATTTCAAACGAACATTCAGAATTTATGTGGCTGAAAAAAGAGGATGCAAAAAAAAAATTAGCATGGCCAGGACAAAGAAATTCAGTAGATATAATATATAATTATTTTTCGGGTAATGATAAATCATTGAAATTTATAGAAGTAAAGTTTTCGGATTAATTAAATTCATTTATGTATTTTATAATCAAAATTAAATGAGGAAAAATGGGCTTATTAATTGTTGGTTCAATTGGACTTGATGATATTGAAACGCCATTTGATAAAATTCAAAATGCGCTCGGCGGTTCAACAACTTATATTTCTTTAGCTGCAAGTTATTTCACTGGTCCTGTTTCTATTGTTGGAGTTGTTGGAGATGATTTCCCTAAAGAACACATTAAAATGCTGGAAGATCACAACATCATTCTTGATGGATTACAAATTGTTGAAGAGGCAAAAACGTTTAGATATGGTTGTAAATATCATTACGATTTGAACAATCGTGAGTCACTTTTTACTCATTTAAATGTATTCGAAAATTTTAATCCAGTTATACCAGAAAAAAACAAGAAAGATAAATTTGTAATACTTGGTAACATTGCCCCAAAATTGCAAATGAACGTTTTAGAGCAACTTGAAAATCCAAAATTTGTTGTTTGCGATACAATGAATTTCTGGATTGAAGGCGCTTATGATGATTTATTAAAAGTACTGAAAAGAGTAGATGTTCTTATTATCAATGATTCGGAAGCAAGATTACTTTCAAAAGAACCAAACTTAATAAAAGCTGCAAAAATTATTTCTGCAATGGGTCCAAAATATTTAATAATCAAAAAAGGTGAACATGGAGCTTTGCTGTTTGGTGATGATACTGTCTTTTCTGCTCCTGCTTATCCAATGGAAAATATTTTTGATCCGACTGGTGCAGGCGATGCCTTTGCTGGTGGTTTTACAGGCTATCTTCATAAAAATATGGATTTATCTTTCAACAATTTAAAACGTGCTGTGATTTATGGAAGTATTATGGCATCTTTCTGCGTTGAAAAATTTAGCACAAAAGGATTAGAAGATTTAAGCTTTTTAGAAATCAAAAATAGATTTATTGAATTCAGAGAACTATCTAATTTCGATTAAAATGTATTCAATTGAATTTATAAATGACAAATTAAAAATATTAGATCAAACTAAACTTCCATTTTTAGAAGAATATATTATAACTGACGATGTTGAAAGAATTTCTCAGGCAATTGAAAAATTAGAAGTAAGAGGTGCACCTGCAATTGGAATTACTGCAGCTTATGCTTTAGCTCTTTCAATTAAAAATTCTGCTCCAGAAAAAATCAAATATGATTTTTATTCTGCTGTTAATAGATTACAAATTACTAGGCCTACAGCTGTTAATCTTTTCTATGCTATAGAAGAAATGAAAAATTTTTTTGCCGAAAATTTTAATATAGAAAATTTATTTAAACTGCTGATTGAAAAAGCAAAGCAATTACATCTTAATGATATTTCTCTATGCGAAAGAATCGCAGAAAACGGATTATCAATATTCAAGAAAAAAAGTAATGTTTTAACTCATTGCAACACTGGCTTCCTTGCAACTGGCGGAAATGGCACTGCATTGAATGTAATTAAAAAAGGTTTTGAAAATAATTTAGTTGATAATGTTTTTGTTGATGAAACTCGTCCACTTTTTCAAGGTTCAAGATTAACAGCTTGGGAACTAGAAAAAATGAAAATTCCTTTTACAATTATTACAGATTCTACCGCAGCATTTTTAATGCATCAAAATAAAATTGATTTAGTAATAACCGGTGCAGATAGAATTACTTTAAATGGAGATTCAGCTAATAAAATTGGTACTTACAATTTAGCCGTACTTTGCTATTATCATAAAATCCCATTTTATATTGCAGCACCTTATACAACTATTGATTTTAATTCAACTGACAAAAGTAAAATTGATATTGAAGAAAGAAATAAAAAAGAAATCTTTGAAATTGGAAATCATAAAATCACAAAAGAAGAATATAATGCATACACACCTGCATTCGATTTAATTCCAAATGAATTAATTACCGGAATAATTACTGACAAAAAAATATTTTCTAAACCTTTCAACTTTTTAAATGCCTGAAATTGTAAAAACAAAAGCGATTGTATTAAACAAAATTAATTTTGGTGATACAAGCAGAATTGCAAATTTTTTTACAGAAGATTATGGAAAAATTCCGATTATAATTAAAGGTGCTCGTTCACCAAAATCTAAAATTGGATATATTGTTGATATAATGAATTATGTCGAAATAGTTTTTTATAAAAAAGAAACTCGTGAAATTCAGTTATCAAGTCAAATAGAACTTATCAAATACTTCGCAAAAATAAGAGATGATTATGATAAATTAATTTACTCGAATGCAATTATTGAGTTATTGAATACTTTCCTTATGGAAAATGAAACACATAAACTTTTGTTTAAAGGTACTATAAGGATTTTAGATTTAATAAATGATACAAACGAAAATCCAAAATTTCTTTTTCTTAAATATTTTTTATTTCTTTTAAAAGAAATTGGATATGACATTCAAACAGATATTTGTAACTCTTGCGGGCAAAAAATTGTTATTGGTGATGATGCTGCTTTTAATTTTGAAGCAGGAATGTTATGTAAAAATTGCAGTAAAGATAGATTAATAAATTTTAATTTTAATTCGGAACTTCTAAAATTACTTGTTTGTCTAAAAGCCAAAAAAAATTGCAACTTTAATGAAAAAAATTTAGATGATTTAATTTCTTTCTTAGAAAAATTTTTATCATATAACATTCATGAATTCAAAGGAATTCGTTCACTAAAGTTTAAATAAAAAAGGAGATAAATAAATGAGAAGAAAAAACATAATTGGAACTGCTGCATTAATATTTATTGGAATTGTTTTTGGAGCCGTTCTTGTTTCTGGTTTTGGTTTAGTTCATCCAAGTTATGGCAACTTTAAAATTGGAGCTGATAAACCACCGGTAGAACAAATCAATGCGGATGCAGCCGCTTTTAATAATGCATTTATTCAGGTTGCTGAAAAAGTTACACCTTCTATTGTTCAAATTGAAGTAGTAACAACTGTAAAAAATAATATTAACATTCCTAAAGAGTTTCACTTCTTTTTTCCATTCAGAGATGATGTACCTAAAGAACAACAAGGTGGTGGTAGTGGAATTATAATTTCTGATGACGGATATATTTTAACCAACAATCATGTTGTTGAAAATGCAAAATCTGTAACTGTAACTTTAAACGATAAAAGAAAATATGATGCTACTGTTGTTGGAACAGATCCATTAACCGACTTAGCTGTAATTAAAATTGATGAATCAAATTTACCGGAAGCATACTTAGGTGATTCTGATAAAATTCATGTGGGTCAATGGGTAATGGCTATCGGTAATCCATTATCACTTGCTTCTACTGTAACTGCCGGAATCATAAGCGCAACAAGCAGAAACATAAATATCATTAAAGATAATTATGGCGTTGAAAATTTTATTCAAACTGATGCTGCGATAAATCCCGGTAATAGTGGTGGTGCTTTAGTTGATCTTAACGGTGCTGTAATCGGAGTTAATTCAGCAATTGCTACAAATGGATTTTCTCAAAGTTATATCGGTTATGGATTTGCCATTCCAATTAATTTAGCAAAAGCTGTTGCAAGCGATTTAATAGCAAACGGAAAAGTTAGTCGTGGTTATATTGGCGTTAGCATTGAAGAAGTTGATGCTGCAACTGCAAAGGCTGTTGGTCTTGAAGAACCAAAAGGTGTAATTATCCAACAAATTGTTGAAGGAAGCGCAGCGTCTAAAGCTGATATTAAAGTTGGTGATATTATTTTAAAAGTTGATGAAAAAGTTGTTAATCAACCAAACGAATTGCAATCTTATGTTGCAGCAAAAAGAGCAGGAAATTCTGTGAGATTAACATTATTCCGTGATGGAAAAACAATTGAACGCTATGTAACTCTTAAAGCTCGTGATGAAAAAAATGATAAATCTATTAAAGTAAATTTAGATGGTAAAAAAGGTAAAGATGTTGATGCTAAAGAAATTTCATTTGATGATATTGGATTATCTGCAAGAAATATGAACGATGATGAGCTTTCAGAATTTAATATTAAAAATGGTGTGCTTATTACAAATGTAAAGTCTTTCAGCAGAGCTTATAATCAAAGACTTGGTGAAGGATTGGTAATAACAAGTGCTGATAGAAAAGATATTAATTCAGTATCAGAGTTAAAACAAATTATCGAAAGTAAAAAAGGGAAAGCAGTTCTTCTAAAAGTTGTTGATAAAGATGGAAACTCCCGTTTAGTTGGAATTGATATTCCTAATAAATAAATATCTCTCTTTTAAACTCATACTTTTTATTTTGGAAATGTCAGTCGTTTAATTAATGACTGACATTTTTTTATATTTGCAAAAAACTTAATACGAGTTGATATGATAAAATTTTTAACAGCTGGTGAATCTCATGGAAAAGGTTTAACGACCATTGTTTCTGGGTTTCCATCTAATTTTGAAATAACCGAAGATTATATAAATTTTCATTTGGCACGAAG
>CAZVBT010000164.1:0-2102 GCA_964625385.1 uncultured Melioribacter sp.
TTTATTTTTTAATTATCAAAAAATTGATATTAAACTCGGCGTTTCATTTGTTTCAATTTCATTTATAATGATTTTAATATTTTTTCTATTAGATAAAGTTGAATTTGATTTATTCAAAAGAAATATTTTGTTTTTAGGAAAAAGTAAATGAGTTCAGTATCTGTAATTTGTTTTGTCTTATTTTTTCTGATTTTTTTACTGGGAAGAAAAAAAGATTTTTTTTCACCAGCAAAAGTTTTTGCATTAGTTTGGTTACTGACAATCGGTTTAACAGATTTAAAGCTTAGCCGATTACAAATTACTTGGAATGGATTAGCCTGGTTTTCACTTTTACTTGCAATTTTTTCATTTTTATTGGGCGTTTATATTGTATATGTCTTATTCTTTTATTCGAAATTTTTGAAGATAGAAGAAGTAAGATCAAGGTTCTCTAAAACAGAAATTGATGAAAACTTATTGTATAAAATAATTATTGTTCTTTTTGTACTTTATTCAACTTCATACATTATAACTTACATGATAAGAGGCTTTGTACCTATATTTACAAAAATGCCAGAAATTGCTAGAACAAAATGGGGTGTTTTTGGAATTGGATCATTTGTTTTAACTATACCAGCTATTTTGTATTTATCAATGATTTATGTTTTCATTTCTAAAACTATCTTATCTAGAAAGTTAATTATAATTTTTGTGATGTTAAGTTCGTTTATAACTTATGTTTTTCTTTTGAATCGTTTTTATTTACTTCTTCCTATTGCTTTGTTTTTAATACTGCTTTATTATAAAACTAATAAACTTCGTCCAAGAAATATTCTGATTATCCTTTTAGTTTTTTCATTAATCTTTTTTGAAATATCAAGCTTAAGATTAAGCAGGTATGCAATAAACATTCTTTATTATTTAAGTGAAATGAAATTCGGAAAAGAATATGCAATCTTCACCGAACCATATATGTACATTTCTATGAACTTGGAAAATTTTGCAAATGCTGTAGGCAAACTAGATTTTTTTACTTACGGTTATTTTGTTTTTGATTTTCTGTTGAAACCAATTGGCTTGAAGGATTTAATTTCTGATTATGTTTATATAAAAGAATTTCCAAATATTATTAATCGTGCTTACAATACTTATACTATGTTTTTTATTTATTACCGCGATTTTGGTTTTGCTGGTCTTTTTATCATTCCTTTGCTATTAGGAAGTTTTGTTTCATACTTATACTATAAAATGAGATTGAATCCAACGATTTTTAATATTTCTTTCTATGGAATGTTAATTTTTGTTGTTGCATTTTCCTTTTTTGTTCCTATTCTTCACTGGATTCATTATGTCTTTAATTTAATTCTAATTTACATTACTACATACTTTATAACTAGTAAAAAAAATATTACTATAGGTGATTGATTGAAAGTATTACACATTCATGAACTTGATGTTGGTGGTGGTGCTGAAACTGTTTTTAATATTACAAGGAAAAATAATCTTGTAGAAAAAAATTATTCTGGATTCATTGATAAAAATAATTTATTTCAACCTGATCTTAAATTCAAATCTTATGAAGATTATAATTTTATACTTAGACCATTTTTGTATGTTTTTTCAGTTTATAATTTTTTTCTCCTAAATAAATTTTTAAAGATTAATAATGTTGAAGTTATTCATTTACATGGATTTATAGGTTCTCTTTCATCCTCTATTTTACTTGCATTGAAAATTCATAAAAAAAGAAATAAAATTAAAATTGTTCAAACATGTCATGATTTTCATATTGCATGTCCTAACTCATTATTGTTTGACTACAATAAAGAAGTTATTTGTGAAAAATGTTTAGGAAAAAAAATTAAACTATCAATGTTAACAGTCTCATGTGAAAGACGAGGTTATTTTTACACTTTACTTAAATTTATTAGAAGTTTTGTAGCTAATAATATTTTTAATCATAAGAAAATAGTAGATAAATTTATTGCTCCAAGTTCTTTAATGAAAAGAAAATTAACAGAAGATTACATAGAAGAGAGTAAAATAATTTTATTGAGAAATCCTGTTCTGGTAAAAGACATCAAATGTGAAAGGAAATCTGATATAATTGCTTATTATGGAAG
>CAZVBT010000165.1:0-3387 GCA_964625385.1 uncultured Melioribacter sp.
GCAAATAATTTTTCAAATGTATTTATATAATCCGGATGATCTGAAAAATCGATTAAGCCATTTTGATAATCTGATGGAAATAAAAAGTATGATAAACTAATTTCATCATTATTGATTGAACTTGTTTTAATTTCTTTTGAAACATACTTACCGGAATAAATTGCAATCAAATATGTAGATATCGGGTAAAATGTTTTCCAAGTAAATGATTTTTTATTTCCTTTGTTTATAACTGAAATAAGTTTTCCATTCGATAAGGATGTTAAGGCTGAATCATTAGTTATTTTAATTTGCATCTGGGCTTTATCATCAGGTCTATCAACACAAGGCAACCAAGTTGAAGCAAACACAGGCTCATTCATTGTGTATATAAAAGGATATTTATCTTTTTCAGAAAATACAAATGAACCAAAACCAAGATTTTTAGGTTTACCCCTGTAATTAATTTCAACATAAGCAGTATCAATTTTATCTTCAATGAGTAAATAAATCAATTTATCTTCACGTTTATATTTAACATTTTTTTTATTCACTTTAATTGAATCAATAATTAAGTTGTTGTAAAAATTAACAGGAATTGTCCTCAAATTATTATCATTAAATTTTATTGTAATTGTAGTTTTTGCAATAATGGATTTAGCTTTTGGAAATAATTCAATGTCAATATCATAATTAAGAACATCTAATTTTTTTTGATTTTCAGGATTATATTTATAAATAAAATTGTTTTCATAATCTTTCAATTGCATTGCAAGGGAAATAGTATTTTGGTTAAAAGAATAATCTATATTTTTTGAGATTATCTTTATAGAATATAAACCGCCAACAAATATTGATGCGATAAAAATTGATATTAAAAGGAATAAATAATTACTTTTTTTCATATTTAAAGATATAATGAAAATTTTATTTAATATAATAATTAAAATTTGCCAATGATATTCTATTTGGATATATTTTCAATGTAACTGCAAAAGGTATAATTATGGCATACACAGGTTCAACTTCATTAAGAAAAACTATCACTATGATACTCGCAGGTGGTCAAGGTGAAAGGCTATTTCCTCTTACAAAAGAGAGAACAAAACCATCAGTTCCTTTTGGTGGTAAATACAGAATAATTGATTTTACTCTTTCAAATTGTCTCAACTCAGGTTTAAGAAGAATTTTTGTAATTACGCAGTACAAATCTGATTCATTAAGTCGTCATCTTTATGAAGCATGGAATATTTTTAATCCTGATTTAGGTGAATTTATTTATTCAATTCCACCACAATTGAAAACAAGCAATAATTGGTATTTGGGAACAGCCAATGCAGTTCATCAAAATATGAATTTGATTGAAGATATAAGTTATGATAACTTATTGCTACTCTCTGGTGATCATATTTACAAAATGGATTACTTAAAAATGATTCAATATCACAAAGAGAAAAATGCACAATTAACTATTGCAAGTATTGAAATTCCATCTTCACAGGCAAACAGATTTGGGGTAATTGATATTGATGAAAATTATCGCGTTAGAAAATTTGTTGAAAAACCTAAAAATCCTCCTGAAATACCTGATAAACCAGGTTTATCTTTTGTTAATATGGGTATTTATGTTTTTTCAACTGAAGCTATTAAAGAAGTTTTTAATAAAATGGATAATGAAAAAATTCCAAGTTACGATTTCGGTAAAGATGTTATTCCATATATGATAAAAAATGATTATCATGTCCAAGCATATCGTTTTGTGGATGAAAATAAAAAAGCTGAACCATATTGGGTTGACGTTGGAACTATTGATAGTTATTACGCTGCAAGTATGGATTTAATAAATGTTATTCCTCATTTTAATTTATATGATAGCGATTGGCCATTACGTACCAGACAATTACAATTTCCACCTGCAAAAACTATTTCTCATGAAGGAGAAAGAGTTGGACGTGCAATTAACTCTTTAATCACAGACGGAACAATTATTTCTGGTGGTTTAGTTGAAAGATCAATTTTAGGTTATAACGTTCGTGTAAATAGTTATTCTTACATTACTGATTCAATCATTTATGATAATTGTAACATAGGAAGACATGCCAGAATCAGAAGAACAATTATTGATAAAAATGTTGTAATTCCAGAGGGAATGGAAATTGGATTTGATGCAGACACAGATAAAAAACGTTTTACAGTTTCTGAAACAGGCATAGTTGTTATTCCTAAAAATTATAAATTCAAGTGATTTTTAATCAATAAACCTCTTAAAAAATAACTGCATAGAAATGTGCAGTTATTTTTTGTTTAGACCATCTCCATTATGAATGATAAGCTAAAAGATAAATTAGAAAATATTCCATCTTTGCCTGGTGTATATCAATTTATAAATGAAAAAGGAAAAATTATTTATGTAGGAAAAGCAAAAAATTTACGTAATCGTGTCCGTTCTTATTTTCAAAAAAATTTAGATTCTCCCAAAACCATTGCACTTGTAAATAAGATAGAAGATGTTGAAGTAATAGTAACTGATTCTGAAATTGAAGCACTTGTTTTGGAAAATAATCTTATAAAAGAATTTAAACCCAGATACAATATTAACTTAAAAGATGATAAATCATTTCCCTACATTAAAGTAACTAATGAATTATTTCCACAAGTATTTGCAACAAGAAATATTGTAAAAGATGGAAGCAAGTATTTTGGTCCTTATACAGATGTAAAAAATATGAAATCATCGCTGCGATTAATTAATAAAATTTTCAAAATAAGAAGTTGTAAGTATGATTTGACGAAAGATTCAATTGAAAAGAAAAGATACAAAGTCTGTCTTGATTATCACATAAAAAAATGTGAAGGTCCTTGTGAAGGATTGGTTTCTCCTGAAAGATATAATTTATTTGTTAATCAGGTAATAAAAGTTTTGCGTGGTAAAACAGATGAATTAATTAATGAATTAACCCAGCAAATGACAGAAGCTTCTTCAAATCTCGAATTCGAAAAGGCTGCAGAAATTCGTGACAGAATTGAACAGCTTCATGTTTACTCTTCAAAACAAAAAATTGTATCAACCGATTTAACAGAAAAAGATATTATTAGTGCAGCTTATGAAGCTAAAGATGTTTCTGCAACTATACTAAATATTCGCAGCGGTAAATTAGTTGGGAAAAAACAATTCTTTTTAACTATTGAAGAAGGAACAGAAATAAATCAAATTTACTCATCAATCATTAAATTTTATTACAATGAGTTTGTTGAAATTCCAAAAGAAATAATACTTGAAGTTGAACCTGATGAAAAAGATACCCTATTAGATTGGTTAAATACTAAAGCAACAAATAAGTGTCTATTTGTTATACCACAAAAACAAAGTGAAGCTAAGTCATTACTTAATATGTGCAAACAAAATGC
>CAZVBT010000166.1:0-15537 GCA_964625385.1 uncultured Melioribacter sp.
TGGTATCCTGAACCGGGACGAGGTGGTGATATTCCTTCTCGTGCAGATTTTTCAATGACAAGTGAAGAATTCAATCAAAAATTTCCAGAAGAATTTTGGCGTGAAGTTGTTGACAGAATAAACTATGAAATGCCAGAAACACTTTTGCTTGCTGAAGCTTTTTGGTTACTGGAAGGTTATTTTGTTCGTTCGCTTGGTATGCATCGTGTTTATAATTCTGCTTTCATGCACATGTTGATGAAAGAAGAAAATAATAAATACAAAAAGTTAATTACTGAAACTCTCGAATTCGAACCAGAAATATTGAAAAGATATGTTAACTTTATGAGTAATCCTGATGAAGAAACTGCAATAAAACAATTTGGAAGTGATGACAAATATTTTGGTGTTTGTACATTAATGGTTACTTTGCCAGGATTACCAATGTTTGCTCATGGACAAATTGAAGGATATCATGAAAAATATGGAATGGAATATCAAAGAGCTTATTACAATGAAACTCCAAATCAATGGTTAATTGCAAGACACGAAAGAGAAATTTTTCCTCTTATTAAAAAAAGATATTTATTCAGTCATGTTACAAACTTTTGGTTTTATGATTTTATTAATGATTATGGTAACATTGATGATAATGTATTTGCATTTACAAATAGTCATTTGGGAGAACGTGCAGTAATTTTTTATAATAATAAATATCAAAATACATCGGGAAAAATATTCCGTTCTTCACCAAAATTAATTAATGTAAACGGTAAAAAAGAATTACAAACTAAAACTCTTGGTGAAGCTCTTGGAATTAAACCAACTCTTCAACATTACTATATTTATCGCGAACACATTTCAAATCTTGAATATTTGAAATCCGGAAGTGAACTTACTTTTGAAGGATTTCATATTGATTTACAAGCTTTTAAGTATAAAGTATTTTTAGATTTTCATGAGGTGTATGATGGTTATGGAGATTATGAAAAGTTAGAAATGGAACTTAAAGGCAAAGGTGTACCTTCAATAAATCATGCTCTTGCAGAAATGAAATTAAAACCAATCCATAATGCTTTCGAAAATATTTTTGAAGATGATATAGTTCATGAATTTATAAATGAAGTAGCCCATGTGGAAGATAAAATTACAAATGATTGTTGTCAGTTAATAACTAAAAAATATAATAAACTAATTAATGTTGTTAAAAAGCATTTTGGAATTAACATCAATGTTAAAAATAATGTTGTTGAATTTTCTGAATTGTTAAATAGTATAAAAGTAAAAACTTCATTAATTAATAAGTACTTGTCATTTAAACCAGATTCGATACATAGAAATAATTTCCATCCATTTATTTTAACTACAGATACAGATTATAATGAAAATTCAATCTTGCTTATTCAATATTTAGTAATTTCAACATTAAAGCGATTATTTAATGAAGAAGGCGAAATTAATTGTAATAATTTTATTGAAAAGATGATGTTGGATATTCCAGTGAAAAAAATAATTGAACGTTTAGGTAAAGGTGTGTTCGAAGTAGATCGAATAATGCTTCTTTTAAATATTATTTTACATTACAATGAACAATTCAAACACTTATTTAATAGCAATAAACAAATTTCCATAAAGGAAATTGAAATCACAGTTGAAAATGCAAGTGCTTCACCAATCCAACAATTGTTTGATGAAGAAATTATTAAATTATTTATGGGTGTGAACCAATATGAAGGTGTAAATTATTACCACAAAGAAAGCTTTGATGAACTGATGAGCTGGATATTTTCAATCTACCTTTTCAATATTAAATTTGAAGAAAAAGAGTTTATTGAAAAAATGAATATCGAATTAAAACGATACCTTGAAATAGAAAATTATTCAAATGAGTCTAATTACATTCTTGACAGGTTATTAGAAAAAATTAAGGAAACATAAATTTATTTGAGAAAGAAAATAAAAGCAGCGGGTTTAACCGCTGCTTAGAGGGGGTTTATGAAGACTGCTGGAATTAAAAAAATCTTGGATTTATTCTGAATCCAATACTTGAACTCCAGCCAACAATATTTAATCCATCCGAGTAAATTCCAGCATCAAAATTGAGAAATACATTTTGCATTATGTTGTAATCAATACCAACTCCAAATCTTCCATCAAAAATATTTTTTGTTTCTTCTTGTCCATTAAAATTATAATTATAATTTCTGTTAGTATAAACAATTCCAGCAGAAAAGTATGGTCTAATTACATTAGCATCAAATGGTGTAAAGTAAGCAGAAAGATGAGTACGAAAATCAGTTTCTTCTCCTAGATTATTTTTCATATCATCTTTAAAATATTCACCTGTAAATGCTACTGTGAAATCTTTGTTAATATTGTAGCCCAAAATTATTCCGTAGCCAAATGGAACATCAATTTCTGTTAATTTTTGTCCATCACCAATATTTTCAAATCTTGTTCCAACAAGCCCAACTGAAAAACGATTTTGAGCATAAATTGAACTAATAAATAAAACATAGATAAATAAAGCAGCTTTGATTGATTTTTTCATATTAACCTCATATTTGTTTTTTAATTAGATGATTTATTCTTAAGTAAGAAAGAGTATAGTATAAAATTGTTATTAATATTAAGTGTATTAAAATCAAATAAACATTTTCAATTGATGCACCCATTAGATAAATTTTAGTGAAAGCATTTGAATATGGAGTAAAAGGAATTAGCCAAGAAAATATTCTTAAAAAAAATGGTAATGAATCTTGCGGCCAACTGAATCCTGAAATTAAAAATATTGGATAAGAAGTAAGAGATAAAAATTGAATAGCTAAAATTTTTCTTGGGAAAAAAGAACTTATAAAAATGCTAAAAAAGATTGTTGAAATTATTGCAAAAAATGTTGTTATTAAAAATGAAAGTAAATAACCATGAAATTCTACTTTAAATAAATTTAGAACTAAACCAAAGAAAAACAATGAGTATGATGAATAAAGGAGTAAATAGAATAAACTTTTACCAATAATAATTTTATTAATCGAGTTGTTAGATAATTTTTGTAAAATATTTAATGTTGAAAATTCTCTTTCTTTTGCAAAACTTTCTGAAAGTCCAATAAATAAAGTTTGATGAATAATTAAAATCAATACTGCTGGTATTAAAAAATCACCATAACTTTCAGTAATGTTATATAAATTGCGAATATCAGCATGTATTGGTTCTATCATTTCAAATGATTGTTCGTAATTAAATCCTTGCTTACGAAAGTAATTTAATCTGATGTTTGAATTAAAATTACTTACAACTTCATTAATTGATTTATTAATATCATTTGAAATAAGAAATCTTGTAGAGTTCAGAAATAACTTTAATGTAATGCCTTTGCCACTTTTTAAGTTGCCTTCGAAATTTTTTGGTATGTATAATATTCCAAATTCATTTAATTCATTTAAGTCATTCTTAGCTTTAAAAAAATTATTGGTAATTTTTTTTACTTGAATCAATTGGTGTGCTTCAAAATTTCTAATTAATTTATTTGATAAATATGAGTTGTCATTATCTACAACAATAATATTAACATTTGACTCAGATTTATTTATATAAATTGACCCATAAAAAAAAGCATAAAAAATTGGACCAATAAGAAGAATTGTTATTAAGTTCCTATCTTTAATTATATATCTAATTTCTCTATAAAATATTTTTTTAATATCCTTCATTATTTTAATCCATCTTAGAAAATATTTTTATTCTTTTTGTTTTTCGCGCAATTGATATAAGTGTTATTATAAAAAAGAATATTATTATAAAAACAAACACAAACATTTCATTTTTTATAAAACTTATATTGCAATTCATATACATTACTTTTATAGATGCATTCATGAAATAAGTGAAAGGCATTGTATATGCAATAACTGCATGAATTTTAGGCATTGCCCAAAGTGGAAATGTAAACCCGCTAAAAATAAATGCTGGTGTGTTGAAAAATACAACAAGTTCTGATGCAAATTGTTGGTCTTTAATTAACGAAGAAACAGCGAATGCTATTGATAGATTAGCTAATACAAATATGATGTAAACAAAAAATAAAAGAGTATATGATCCATTCACATGAATGTTAAATAAAGGGAATAAAATGAAAAGTATTAATAATATATTGGCAAGATGTATAATAACATGTGACACTAGTTTGCCTACAATAATAGTGAATGGATTATATTTACCAACAGCAGCTAATTCTTCAAAACTATTATGTGAAAACTCGGATGAAAAAACTAAAACTGATGAAATCATTATAATCATTTGTAAAGTAAAACCAATTAAACCAGGAACTAAATAATATGAATAGCTATAGTTGTAATTATATAGACTTGCTGTTTCAATTCTAACCGGATTAATAATATCAAGAGATTTATTAAAAGAATTACCCTTTGACCTAATTTTTTTTAATAAGATTGAAGCCGAAGCAGTTTTTATAATAGTTGTTGCATCTTTTAGTATGATGTTATTTAAAATTAAGTTGGTTGAATTAATGTAAACAACAACAGTTGAATTTTTACCTTTTTTAATATTTTTTTCAAATCCTTTAGGTATATGAAATGCACCGTATATTTCACCATTCCTAAAATCATTTTTAATTTCATATATATTAAAACTATATTTTGCAATTTTTAATGAGCTCGAAGCTTCAATTTGCTCTTTTATTTTTTGAGAAAGGGAAGAGTTATCTTCGTCATAAATTGAAATAGGTACTTCTCTGATAAGTTCTTGTTTATAAATAAAACCATATATTAAAAAAAATATTATTGGAAAGATGATTGTAATGAGATATAAAGTTTTTCTTTCAAAAATTCTATTAAATTCTCTAAGTAATATTTTAATGAATGGTGAATCCATACTTATAAAGTAAAATTAATTGTCATACCCGGTCTTAAATCTTCAATGTGTTGTATCGGTTTAAGATGAATTTCAAAAGTTCTTAAGTCAAAATCACCTTTTTGATTTGTTGGTTTCCATGTGGCAAAATCTGCCATAGGAGCAATGT
Organism: uncultured Melioribacter sp.; assembly: GCA_964625385.1. GTDB lineage: Bacteria > Bacteroidota > Ignavibacteria > Ignavibacteriales > Melioribacteraceae > Stygiobacter. Next base: position 5,021 of record CAZVBT010000166.1, read on the forward strand.
ATTCAACTCTAAAATTGTATTTATTATTATTTAGTGATGGTATAGTTCCTTGAAATACTTTACCCATTTTAATTTTACTTAATAAATCCTCTCGTAATTGAATTGTTACATAGCATTTGCTTTTATCAATTACTGTTAGAATGGGATATCCACTATTAATAATTTCACCTTCATCAGCAATTAATTGGTAAATTTCACCATCAATTGGAGATTTAAGTTTTAATTCATCATAATAAGCGAGAGCTTCTTTATAAACATTTTCAGCTTGAAAGAATAATTGTTCTGTTGCAGTAATTTCTTCATCTCTTGCCCCTTTATTAACTAAATCTAATTTAGCTGCTGCGGCTTCCATCTGTGCTTTAGCTGCTTGATATTTATATTCCATTTCATCCATCTCTTGTTGCGAAATAACTTTTTCATTGAAAAGTTTTAAAAATCTATTATAAGTTTTACTCACGTATTCATATTGAGATTTTGCTTGTTCGAAAAGTTTTTTAGTAGCTTCTTTTTCTTCACTTCTTACGCCATTTTTTACAAGTTGATATTTTGCTTTTGCTGCTTCCATCAATGCTTTTGTCTGTTCAACTTTGGCTTCCATTTCTTTACTTTCAAGAATAGCTAATATTTGTCCTTTTTTAACATTTACACTTTTTTCAACTAATATTGAATCAATTCTTCCTGGTATTTTTGAGGCAACATCTATCTCTGTAGCTTCTACTATTCCTGTTATAATTATTTCATTTTTTTGAATAGACTTTTTAATTAAAAAGATTAGTGAAGTAATTATTATAACAAGTGGAATAACCATAACAATTTTATTCATCTTAAATTTCATTTTTTATCTCCTAATTATTCCAAACTTTGAAGAAATCTTGTGTATTGCCTAAATGTGAAAATAAATTTGCTAAGGCTATGTAATATTGATAAAGAATTGTACTTCTTTCCAATTCAACTTTTTCAAGGGATAAGTGTGCATCTATTACTTCAAGTGAAGTTCCCATACCTGTTTCAAATCGTTTTTCATTTTGTCTTAAATTTTCTTTTGCGAGTTCTAAACTTGAAATTAATTTTATGTAATCATTTTTTTTGTTAATAATTTCTAAAAATGCGTTAGTTAATTGTAATTCGATTTTTGATTTTACATCCTTTTCAACAAAATCAATTTCATCTTGTAGATGCTTAGCTGATTGCAGTTTTAAATAATCTTTAAATCCATTAAATAAATTATAATTTAATTGTACTCCAACAGCCCAACGAGGTTCTAAGCTGGATAAATATTCAGGATAAATTTCATATTTTCCAAAAGCAAATAAAGAAGGCAAAAATTCTGATCTAACGATTTTGTAATTATCATTTGATGCTTCTTTTTTTAATTCAAGTATTTTTATGATCGGATGATTAACAAAAGCTATTGATTTCAAAGAGTCGATATTATAACTAGAAGAAATAAACCTTAATGAATCGTTCAATTTAACATTATATTTATTATCTATGTTTATTATTGTTTTAAATGATTCAATTGCTAATGCAAGATTATTTTTATCTTTTTCTAAATTTCTTTCTGCCTCTGAAAGTGCTACTTCTGCTCTTAGTAAATTATGTTTGGCAATTAATCCTTCATTAAAAAGCTTATTTGCTTTTTCTTTATGTTTAATAATTCCATTCAGAACATTTATTCTAGTTGAAACAATCTCTTGAATTAAAATAACTTTTAAATAAGCATCAATTGTTTGTAAAGCAATATCATTTTTTACTTTAAATAATTCATATTTTGATGAATTTAATTCATTATAAGCAAAACTGTTTGCAGCTAATAATTTGCCACCAACAAAAATCGGTTGAGTGATTGTGAAAGTACCGGTATAATAATTTTGTTCCTTAAAAGTTTCTTGAAAATCGGGTATTAAATTTTTTAATGTGGAAGAAAATTGGTTTTTGAGTTGAAGTTTTTGAACATCCGTTAAACCAGGTTTACCAGAAATAATATTAGAAATATTTGTAAACTCAACTTGATTTGAAGACTGTAAATTTATGATTACATCTCGAATAGGATTTAGATTAATATCCATATCCTTATTCAAGTGTGTATAACTAAAAGCAAAATTTAAGTTAGGTAAAAAATTGCCATAGGTTGATTTATAATCAAATAATTTTTGATTATACTTTTCTTCATATTGCTTAATAAGTAAATTATTAATGAAAGAAATGTTTACCGCTTCGTTTAACTTTAAACTTATTTCTTGTGGAAATAATGCAGTATTTGATAAACAAATAATTATCAACAAAATTTTTTTCATAATTAACCTGTATAATGAACCAATATTCATAAAATATTTAAAAAAATTATTTTTCTATACCATATTTGATTATAAATTTTATGTTCTGTCTAATTTTATTTAGTGGAAATTTTTTGGGGTCAATTGCCCAATGTTGTAAAAGTGTTTTAATAGCTCCAAATATAAAATATCTTAAAATGTTTATATCAACTGTTGAACTTATTTGATTTTTTTGAATTCCTTCTTTAATAATATCTTCACCAAGATTTAAGAACTTATCATAATATTCTGTAAAATATTCTTCTGCACTTCTTTGAATATGATTTTGTTCATTCACAAAAACCAATGCAAGATTTGGATTTTCGATATAAATATCAAATATTAAATCAATCATTGAATCAAACTTTTCAAAAGGGGATATATCGGTATTTTCTTTTATAGTTTTTAATTCGGTATATAATTTGAACCATATGTTATCAAAAATTTTTAATAGAATATCTTCTTTATCGTTATAGTAAAGATAAACGCTTCCAGCGGCAACACCAGCAACCTCAGCTATTTTTGCTATCTTAGCTTTGTGAAATCCGACCTCTGCAAAAACTTTAATAGCAGCTTCAAAAATATCTTTCTCTTTATTTCCTTCTTTAATTCTCATGATTATACATGAATGACAATTCAAAAATAAATTATAAATTTTACTTTGTCAAGATTTCTTTTAAAAAAATTTAATCACTTAAAAATATTTATGATAACATTTTATTTATTGATGCGGCTGCTCTTCTTCCTTCGCCCATTGCCAATATAACAGTTGCTGCTCCTAAAACAATATCTCCACCTGCAAAAACTTTATCTAAAGATGTTTTTTGGTTTTCATCAACTATTATATTACCCCACTTATTTAATTCAAGTCCCGGTGTTGATTGTGTTAAAAGGGGATTACTGCCATTACCTATAGCAACAATAACTGTATCAACATCAATTAAAAATTCACTTCCTTTAATTTCAATTGGTCTTCTTCTGCCAGATGAATCAGGTTCACCCAATTCATATCTTACACATTCCATTTGTTGAACTCTGCCATCTTCAGTTCCTAAAATTCTTTTGGCGTTTTGTAAAAATAAAAATTCAATACCTTCTTCTTTAGCATGTTCAACTTCCTCTTTTCTTGCAGGCATTTCCTTTTCAGTTCTTCTATAAACAACATAGACATTTTCTGCGCCAAGTCTTTTTGCCATACGTGCAGCATCCATAGCCACATTTCCACCACCCAAAACAGCAACTTTTTTTGATGGATAAATTGGTGTATCTGCATGTTCTTTATCAAATGCTCTCATTAAGTTTGCTCTTGTTAAATATTCGTTTGCAGAAAATACTCCAATTAAGTTTTCACCTTCAATACCCATAAAAATCGGAAGACCAGCACCAACACCAATAAACGCTGCATCGTATCCATCTTTTTCTAAAAGGTCTTTTAGTTTTCTGGTTTTACCAACTACAAAATTTGTTTTGAATTCAACTCCCATTGCTTCAAGTGTTTGAATTTCTTTATCTATAATTTCATTTGGTAATCTGAATTCAGGAATTCCATATCTTAATACACCGCCAAGTTTGTGGAATGCTTCAAATACTGTTACATGATGTCCTTCTCTTCTACAATCAGCAGCTACAACTAATCCTGCAGGACCACTACCAACAACTGCCACTTTTTTACCTGTTGATGGTTTTATTTCCGGTATTGAAATTTTTCCACTTATTCTTTCCCAATCTGCAACAAACCGTTCTAATCTTCCTATTGCAACTGATTTGCCAACATCTTTTAAAGCTTTACCAACAGTGCAATTTGACTGACATTGAGTTTCTTGTGGACAAACTCTTCCACAAATTGCTGGTAGTAATGATGCTTCTTTGATTACTGAAGCAGCTTGCTCTAAATCTCCATTTGCAATGTGATTAATAAATCTTGGTATGTCAATTTTAACTGGACAATCATCAACGCAATTTTTTTTTACACATTGAAGGCATCTAAGAGCTTCAATTCTTGCTTGTTCAAATGAATAACCCAGAGCAACTTCGTTTAAATTGTGAATTCTTTCTAATGGATTTTGAGCAGGCATTTCTTGTAGTGGAATTTTCATTCTATCTTTTGTTTTTAAATCGTCTACTTTAGTAACATATTCTGCTATTAATTGCCTTGCTTGTTCTTGTAATTCCTCAGGTGAATGATAGTGCATTATCTTGCCTCCTTAGCTTCAATTTCTTTTTCAAGAAAACATAAGTGTTTTTCTTTTTCAATTTGTTTATATGAGTTGAGTCTTTTAATCATATTATCAAAATCCACAATATGGCCATTAAATTCAGGTCCATCAACGCATACAAATTTTACATCATTATCAACATTAACTCTGCAACCACCACACATACCTGTACCATCAACCATAATAGTGTTTAATGAAACTTGAGTAAAAATTCCATAAGGGCGAGTAGTTTCAGAACAAAATTTCATCATTATTGGTGGACCAATTGATATTACCATATTAGGTTTTGGATCTCTTTCACAAATTTCTTTTAAAGGTACAGTAACTAAAGCTTTTCTACCATAACTTCCATCATCAGTACAAACAATAAATTCATCTGCAATATTTTTCATTTCATTTTCAAGTATTAATAAATTTTTATTTCTTGCACCGATGATTGTAATAACTTTGTTACCAGCGGCTTTTAACGATTGAGCAATTGGATGAAGAGGTGCAACACCAATGCCACCGCCTACACAAACAACTGTCCCAAAATTTTCTATGTGAGTTGGCTTTCCTAATGGTCCAACTAATGCTTTTATTTCATCTCCCTCATTCAATAAAGAAAGTTGTTTTGTAGTTTTACCAACAACCTGAAAAATTATTGTAATTGAACCTTCTTCGATATTTGCATCAGCAATTGTTAATGGAATCCTTTCTCCATAATCTTCGTCAACTTGCAGAATTATAAACTGGCCAGCTTGTCTTTCTTCGGCGATTAATGGTGAATGTAATCTCATTAAATAGACATCAGATGATAATTGTTGTTTAAATAAAATTTTATTCATGATTTTTCCCAAAAATTTTTCCACAAAAATAAAGAAAAGGTTTTTGCTAACCCCATAAAAAGATATTCTAAAATGAAAAACTAAAATAAATTTTATTATTAATTGAATACCCATCAACATTAATTTGAACATGTTTGGAAGAAACCCAATTACCAACTGTATAACCAATTACACTACTAAGAAAAACATCGGAAAGCCAATGTTTATCTTGGTAAACTCTTGATGTAGCAGTTAAAAATGCTGGTATATAACATAAAATTTTTAGCCAAGTAGAATTTGTATTATTTGCTAAAACAGAAGAAATTGAAAAAGCGACTGTTACGTGGCCACTAGGTAATGAATGGTATTCATCTTCAAGTAAGAATAAATTTCCAAAAGATTTTGAACCTTTTTCGGTGAAAGGCCTTGCACGACCAAAGGCAATTTTCAAACCGGTAGTAATTATTCCTGCATAAAAAGTTGTTTGCAAAATTTCATAACCAATTTTTTTTGATTTTAAATCGTTATTGATAATGCCATTCAAACCAAACAATCCTGATATGAAAATAGGTGAATATAATTCACCATATCTTCTGCCAAATTCAATTGGAAAACTTTTGAAGTAACTTCTATCTTTCATTACTTCATCACGAATAGCTTGATCAGTTTGAATCAATAAAAATGTTGAAGCCCCAATTATTCCAAGTTTGAGTAAATCATTTTGATCCCAATTCGATGGCTGCCTAAAAAAATCGTATGTATCATTTTTGAATTGTTCAAAATTGTATGAATTTTGCGCAATCATTAATGATGAGAAAAAAAGCAAAACCATAAATGTTATTTTATTCTTCATTAAGCACCATTTTTATTTTTTACAAATATATAACATAATGATAAAATGATTATTAATAATTATTTCAAGAAATTGAAAAATAAATTCTTATAGTTCGTTTTGTAAAACACTACATTTTTAGATACTTTTCGATTAATTAAAACAAAACATTTTGAGAAAAAAATGAAAATGGATTGGACTAAATTCATAGGTAAAACATTAAATATTACAATGCTTGAAAATTATGGCGTTGTTTACGGTAACGAAGTAAAAAGTGAGCATTCAGCTTTTTATGAAATTGTATTCAAAACTGGAAAACTTATTGAAGCATTTGATGATGGAGTTTTAATTGAAGCTGCAAGAGATGAAATAACATATCAGACTTTTGTACCATATAGCTCAATAAAATGCGTAGATATTTATTGAAAATATTTTTTTTGTTTTTTTTTGTTCTTCAATTAGAAGTATTCTCTCAAGTTGAAATCAAAAGTTTGAAAGTTTATTCAAACAACGATGAAACTTCTTTCCCAATAATAAACTTATCCGATAAGGAAAATTATTTATCAATTGAATTTGATGTATTTGCCAAAAACTATCCAAACTTGAGTATTCTTTTTCGTCCTTGCGATTCAAATTGGAATGAATATGAAAATTCATTTTTATACAATCCACTTTATGATAAAGAATTAAATTTATGGTTTGATAGACTGCCAATAAATTTAGTTGGAGCTAATTATCACTATTATGGAAAATTCCCAAATAATAATGTACAATTCAATACATCATCCAAATGGAAATTTTTTATAATTGATAGCCAAGATAGAAATATAATTTATGCCGAAGGAAAAATTTTTGTAGTTCGACCTGAAGTTAAATTAAATGTATCAACTAAAAGAGAATCAATGCAAGGTAATTATGGTGATTTAGCAATTTTAGGAAGAACACTTTCAATCAAAACAAGTTTTACTTTACCCGATTCATTATTTCAGAACAATGTTTTAAAAGTAGAAATAATAAAAAACAGAATGATCAATCAACCAATAGTTATTGATAGAAAAAACTTTACTTCCACAAGCTATTATGAATGGGATGCTGCAAAAAAATTTTCTTTTATTGCAAGAAATATTAAACCAGGGAATGAATATCGCCAGACAGATACAAGAAATGTTTCTAAATACAACTCTTACAATGTTGATGCACGCTTTGGAGAAATTGATTTTCCAGATTTATTTACTAAAAGAAAGAGTGATATAAACGGAGCTTCATTACTGATGAATTGGAAAAATGAAAATGCAGATTACTTAAATGTAAAATTCAGATTAAAACCACCTGAAAATATTACAAAACCAATTTTTTTAGTTGGTGCATTTAATGATTGGAAAGTATTACCGGAATTTGAAATGTACGATGACAATGAAATGATGAATTTGACAGTTCAACTCAAAAGAGGTTTGTATGATTATCAATATGTTGTGGCTGATATTGAAAATGAAAAAATAATTAATGAAGATTGGTACATTCTTGAAGGTAACTTTTTTGAAACAAGAAATGAGTATTACATATTTCTTTTTTACGAAGAACAAGAAAAAGGTGGTTACGAAAAAATTATTGGTTATAAAAAAATTGATGGAGTGTTATGAAAAGAATTAAAGCTGGTGTAATTGGTACTGGTCATTTAGGTAAAATTCATACAAAACTTTTCAAAGAAATTCATAATTGTGAATTTGTTGGTGTACATGATTTGGATTATGATCGTGCTAAAAATATTGCTGATGAATTTCAAACAAAAGCATTCAAAGATATTAATGAACTGTTAGCAGAAGTTGACGCGGTTGATATTGTTGCAACTACTAGTGCTCATTACAAACTTGTAAAAACAGCATTTTCTAAAAACAAACATGTGTTTGTTGAAAAACCAATTACATCACAAATTTGGGAAGCAGAAGATTTAGTTAAAGAAGCTGAAGAAAAAAAAATAATTTTTCAAGTTGGACATATCGAAAGATTTAATCCCGCTCTTTTAACTTTAGAAAAATTTGACCTTGATCCTGTTTTCATACAAACAGACAGATTAGCACAATTCAATCCACGTGGAACTGATGTTGCAGTTGTCCTCGATTTAATGATTCACGATATTGATATAATTCTAAGCTTAGTTAAAAGTGAAGTAAAAGAAATTAAAGCAAATGGAGTTGCCGTCGTTTCGGATTCAATTGATATTGCAAATGCAAGAATTGAATTTGAAAATGGTGCCGTTGCCAATGTTACAGCAAGCAGAATTTCTCAAAAGAAAATGAGAAAGATGAGAATGTTTCAACGTGATGCTTACATTGCTTTGGACTTTATCACTGGAACCTCAGAAGTGTATAGATTAGTCAATCCAGAAAAAATGCCTAAAAATCCGTTCATAAATTTTGGTGAAATGGGTATTGGCGATAAGAAAAAATTTGTCGTTTACGAACAACCTGAACTAAAAGAAGTTAATGCTTTAAAACTCGAGCTCGAATATTTTATTGATGCAATTATTAATAACAAAAAACCAATCGTTTCGGGTAAAGATGGACTTAAAGCCTTGAAAGTTGCTGAAATGATAATTCAAGAGATTGACAAAACTCAAATTGTTTAATGGCTAATTCAAAAAATAATATTTAGATGTTAAAAATTATTTCGATATTATTTTTTTTTACAGCAATTTTTTTTGCTCAGGAAAATCCATTACCAAAAATTGATTCAACATCAAATTCAATAAAAAAAGTTGATACAACAAAAAAGAAAATTGACATTGATGCAATTGTAAATTCATCAGCTACCGATTCAATTATTTTCAAGGTTAAAGACAGAAGAATGTTTTTGTATGGTTCCAGTGATATTAAGTATAAATCAACTGAACTTAGTGCGGCAAATATTTTTATTGATTACAATACGAATGAACTTGAAGCATTTGGTATTGTTGATACATCCGATACTGCAAAAACAAAAATTAAAGGATTGCCAAAATTATCTGAGGGTGCAGAGACTTACGAAGGTTCAAGGATAAAATATAATTTCAAAACTCAGCGTGGTTTTATTTCACTTGCAAAAAATAAAGAAGCTGATAAAAGATATGAAGGTGAAAAAGTTAAAAAAGTTGATAAGAATACTTACTTCATAGAAAATGGTATGTTTACTACATGTAATTCTGATACACCGCATACTCACTTTTCAGCAAGTCAAATGAAAGTTATTCAAAAAGACAAAATTATTGCTCGCTGGATTTTTATGTATGTTGGCGGTGTTCCTGTTCCGGTGCCTTTACCATTTGCTGTTTTTCCAAATGAAACAGGAAGAAGAAGTGGTATAATTGTACCGGGATTTGGTTCAACTGCAAATCGTGGTCAATACTTTCATAACTTTGGTTATTTCTGGGCAATGAATGATTATATGGATTTAGCTTTAACTGGTGATTATTATACAAAAGGTGGCTATGGGTTGAGAAGTAGATTTCGTTACGCTAAACGATATGATTTCAGTGGTTCTCTTGAAGCGGGTTACTCAAATATTACTATTGGTGAAGATTCAGACCCGATTAATCTTAAACAACGTCAAAGTGATTGGCGAATTTCATGGTATCATTCACAACAAATTGATCCCACTTCTCAATTCAGTGCTAACATTCAATTTGTCTCAAGTAATTTTTTAAGAAATAATAGTATTGATTACAACACATTACTAACTCAACAAATAATTTCTGGTGCTTCTTATTCTAAAAGTTGGGATAACTCAAGTTTATCTCTAAGTTATAACAGAACACAATATATAGATTCAGGTAACATTGATGAAACACTTCCAAACATTGGTTATTCGCATAATATTTTTTATCCATTTAGAAATAAAAACTCATTCGATGCAAGTAAACAATCTTGGTATGAGTTGATTGGTGTTTCCTACTCAGGACAATTTGCAAATAATAGAACAAAAAGAAATGAAATTAAAGAAAGCAAGCTAGGTGCTTTGCATAATCTAAATTTTAACTTTACTCCAAAAGTTGGCTACTTTAATATAACTCCAAATTTCAGCTATCAGGAAAAATGGTATAACAAAAGAATTAAAAAAGAATACAAAAAAGTTGAAACTTATGATTCATTAGGCGGAAAAATTTTAATAGATACTTTAGTAACAGAAACAATAAATGAATTAAATTTTGTTCGAACATTTTCAACAGGAATTTCTGCAAATACAAAAATTTATGGAATCTTCAATCCAAATTTTGCAGGTGTTGAATCTTTTCGTCATACTATGATGCCAAATATTTCTTTTAACTATACACCAGATTTTTCTACAAATAATTGGGGTTATTATGATACTTATT
>CAZVBT010000167.1:0-5158 GCA_964625385.1 uncultured Melioribacter sp.
TACTGAAAACATAAATAGCATAGGAATTAGTATAAATAATGAATTCTTCTTAGTTTTGATTACCCATGCAGTTAAAGCTAATAAAGCCAAAGCAGCAAGCAATTGATTTGCACTTCCAAACACAGGCCAAATTGACATTGTTTGACCGCTAAATGTAAGCACTGCACCAACACCAACTGTAATTCCGGTTGAAACAAATCTGTTATTGAATGTTTTAGTTAAATTATTTTCTTCACTTCTTTCAACTTCAAAAAATTCCTGGAACATAAATCTTGCTAATCGAGTTGCTGTATCAAGAGAAGTTAAAGCAAATGCTGAAACGGCAAGTGCTGTAAAAGTTTGTCCTAATTCAATACTTAAATTGAAAAAAGGAATAGCATTTAAAAATCTTGCTACACCAAGTGAAAAGGCTGGAACTGGTCCTTTATTAACTAATATATCAAGAAATTCATTATTCATCATCGAAGCAACTGCTGTTAGAGATAAAACAGCAAGCAATCCTTCTATAAGCATTCCGCCATATCCAACAATTTTTGCGTCTGTTTCTTTATTTAACTGTTTTGCTGTTGTTCCACTTCCAACTAATGAATGAAAACCACTAATAGCACCACAAGCAACAGTTACAAATAAAGCAGGAAATAAATAACCAACTTTATCAAGACTAAAAGAATTAAATGCAGGTAAATTGATTGTTGGTGCAGCAAAGAAAACTCCGATTAATCCTCCGGCCATTAATGCATAAAGGAAAAAGGAATTTAAATAATCACGTGGTTGAAGTAAAATCCAGACAGGTGTTACTGATGCAACAAAAATGTAAGCAAACAAAATTAATTGCCAGGATAAGGAGCTAAGTTGTATTGGGAATAAATTTCCAGCTGGTATTGATAAGAAAAGTAATACGACGCCAACTAAAGTTGAAATCCATAGTTTAATTTTTAATCTGTAAATAGAAACACCAAATAATACTGCAAGAACCATGAATAAAATTGAAGAAGTTCCTGCACTTGGAATATGAGTAAAAGTATCAGCAACTATTATTGTAAAAACGGCAATAACAAGAATCAAAGTTGCCCAGGCAAAAAGTAAAAATAATTTTTTACCACTTATACCAATGTATTTTTGAATGATAAATCCAATTGATTTACTTTGATGACGAATTGATGCAACAATGCTCGTGTAATCATGAACGCCACCAAAAAAAATAGAACCTAAAACAATCCAAAGATAAACAGGCAACCAACCGAATCCAGCGGCGATTACAGGTCCAACAATTGGTCCTGCACCAGCAATCGATGCAAAATGATGACCAAGCAATACAGGTGATTTTGCAGGATAATAATCAACACCGTCATTCATAGTATGAGCTGGCGTTACATTATTGTTATCCAGATTGAAAAGCTTTTGAAGAAAAGATCCATAAAATCTATAGGCGGTTATAAATGATATAAATGCAACTAGTACTAAAATAATTCCTGACATTTTAATATCCTTTATTGTTTTTAATAGTAAAATTAAACAAAAGATATTTAATTTAAAACTGATATATAAAATTTACTTTTTGTCTTCACGTAATTTGTTAAAAATTGTTTCTCTTATTTCCCTTCTAAATTTTTCATCAAATGTAATTAGCTTTAAAACTTGTTTTGCATTTAAGATATTAAACAAAGATTTATAAAAGTCATTTTTTTCATTTACAATTTTTTTATCAATTTCTGTTATCTCATTAAATTTTTGTTTAAATAAACTTGCATCTGCATTTTCTTCTTTTTTAATCAGATTATCAACTTCCTCCATTAAATCTTTTCTTTTCATCATTAATGATTGCATCTTCTCCATATGCTCTTTTCTTCGGGCAAAAAATCTTACAGATTTTTCTTCATCTAAATCGAGATCATCAACTAATCTTATCATTTCAATTTGTTGAATTTTTTCAATCGCTTTTATTCTTGCATTTGGTTTTATATGTTGAGAAAACGTAGTATAGCTAATTAACATAAAAAACAAAACAAAATATTTTTTTATCATTTCAAGCCTCAATTTTTAATTTGTAATTCATTTATCAATTTATTGTACTTAGAATCATTTAATGCTAAGTCTAATATTTCATTATCTAATATAGAATCATAAATTGTAATTAGTTTCTCTTTCTCTTCTTCATTTTGAAGATCAATTGAAGATATATTTTCAGATAAAATAATATCATAATATTTTTGTTGAGTTTCTTCATCTAATTCAAAAACGTATTCTGTAATCATCGTTGGTTCGTTTAACTGGCTATAAATTTCATTGGAATTATTTATTGATTTTTTATTAAATAATACAAAGACTAAAATTATTGTTGCAACAAAAGATGGAACACCAAAAGCTATTTGTCTTTTATAACTTTTTTTCTTTTCGGCTTGTTTTATTTTAATGTTTGGTAATAAATTAATAAAGTAACTATCACTGACTATTTTTTTTTCAACTGTAATTAGATCTATAAATTTTTCATATTCATTTTTTAGTTCATAATTTGCCTTCAGTTCATTTTCAAAAATACATTTCTCATTTTCTGTCATTAAATCAGCTAAGTACTTTAAAATCAGTTCTTTATTCTTTTCCATCTAATTGCTCCATAATTTTTTTTAATGCGTGAAAATAATTGGCTTTAAGTCCACCGACACTTTTACCTGTTATTTTAGATATTTCTTCATATGTTAATTCATCAAAATTTCTCATAACAAAAACTTGTCTTTGCTTAGCCGGCAATTTTTCTAAAACCTTATTTAATTTTTTTAACTTCTCTTTATTGGCAATATCTTCAACTATATCATTACTCGATTTAATATCAATTGGATTTTCTTCATCATCAATAGAGAAAAATCTCTTTAGTTGATTTTTTCTTATTTGGTTTATACTTCTTGTTGTAACAATTTTGTATATCCACGTAAATAAGTTCGATTGAAAATTAAATGTTTTTAATTTCTTATACATCACTATTAAAACCTCTTGCGTAACTTCATCAGCATCTAAGTGATTACCTAACATTTGCCTTGCATGCCAATAAATTCTTTTTTGATACTTTTTAACAATTTCATTAAAAGCTAATTCGTCACCTTCTAAAAATCTCTTAACTAAAATGAAATCTTCTTCTCTTTCCATAAATCCTATAATTTATATTCTTCAGACATTCATAATATAAATTTAGTTTAATGTAATAACAACAAAGTAAGTGAAACAAAATTAAACCATATTAATATTGATTTTGTCAAAACGCTGAAACAATTAAAGAGGAAAACATGAAACGATTAATTTTATTTGCAATCTTAATTTCACTATCAACTAATTTATACAGCCAACCACATGGACCTAAAATTATTCCGCCAAATGAAAAACTATCAAAGTTTTTAAATTTAACGGCTGAACAAGAAAAAAAGATAGATGAATTAAATTATAATTTAAGAAAAGCTGAAATTGATATAAAATCAAAAATTGATAAAAATCGGCTTGACTTAAAAAAATTAATTGATGATGGTATTATTGATGAGAAGAAAATTCTTCAATTAGTAGATGAGAATAGTAAACTTCAAGCTGAAATTAAAAATATGAAAATGAAAAAATGGATAGACACTTATAAAATTTTAGATAAAGAACAACAGCAAAAATGGATTAAAGGTTTTCAAAAATTTACTGAACCTGGCTTTATGAAAAATAAAATAAAAGAGAGAATTAAAGAAAGATTACATGAATTTAGACATAATTGGATGAGATGATGTAAAAAGCCTCAAATTAATTTGAGGCTTTTTTATTTTTGAATAAATTTTTGATATAAGCGTAAACTATTAAAAGTATTATAAAAAATATAATTCCTGCTTCAATGGAAATTACTTTGTTAAGCATCAACACAAAAGATAGAAATGAAAGTATGATAATTAATATTCTAATTGAAAAAGGTGTCATAGGTCGCCGGTTATTGGTCTGATAACTAAATCTTCAACTACCAAATTTTCTTTTTGATCAAATGCTTGAAAAATAACTTTTGCAACACTTCTGGGATTCATCATTTTTGAAGAAAACTTTTCGAGTGACTTTTTAGGCCATATTTCAGTTGCAGTGGCTCCGGGAAAAACATTTATAATTTTAATATTGTCATTTCGATGTTCTTCTCTTAAAACTTTTGTGTAAGATTCTAAACCAGTTTTTGTGGCTGAGTAAATACTGCTGTTTGTAAATATTTTTTTATTTACTACAGAAAGAATATTAATAATAGTGCCATCTTTTGATAATACCATTTGTGGTAAAAATTTTTTAATTAAATATATTGGAGCAAATAAATTTGTGTTGATTATTTTTTCAATTTCTTCTATTGGATCCTCTATTGCACTATTAAATGAACTAATACCTGCATTGTTTATCAAACATTTAACAAAATATTTACATCTGATATTATTGTAAAATTCTTCGATTTGATTTCTATCAGAAATATCAACTACGTAGTAATTAAAATAATTTTTGTTATCACCAAGTGATTCTTTTAACTCAGATAATTTATTCTCTCTTCTTGAAATTCCAATTACATGGTAACCATTGTTTACAAATACTTCTACTAATGCTTTACCAATTCCTGAACTTGCACCAGTTATTAAAACTGAATGAATTTTATTTTCCATTAGATATGTTTTCTTATTAAATCTAAAAATTCAATTCTTGTTCTTTCATCAGATTTAAATAAACCATGAACTGCACTAGTTGTAGTAATAGAATTTTGTTTTTCAACCCCACGCATCATCATACACATATGAAATCCTTCTGCAACAACTGCAACTCCTTTTGGTGATAAATATTTTTCAATTGTATCAGCAATTTCTTGTGTCATTCTTTCCTGAACTTGCAAACGTCGAGCAAATACATCTACAATTCTTGGAATTTTACTTAACCCAACAATTTTACCATTAGGTATATAAGCAACGTGAACTTTACCATAAAATGGTAAAAGGTGATGCTCACACATACTGTAAAAGTCAATGTCTTTTACAATAACCATCTCATCATATTTTTCATTAAATATAGCTCCATTCAAAACTTCATCAATATTCTTTCGGTAACCTTGAGTTAAAAATTCGTAAGCTTTTGCAACGCGATGCGGTGTTCTTTTTAATCCTTCGCGATTAGTATCTTC
>CAZVBT010000168.1:0-2370 GCA_964625385.1 uncultured Melioribacter sp.
TTATAGAACTTAATGAATTATTTACGGGTTTAATATCTTCAATAGCTATAAAGTTGAAACTATTTTTTGAATTAAAAAATGTAAAAACTTTTTCGAAATCTGATAATTGATTAATAATTTCAGAAAAATTTAATGGTTCAATTCTTTGGTAGTATGAAACTAAAGTATTCTTGTTCAGGTTTTCAATTTTTAAGAAATTAGTAATTGTACTCATTTAACACGAAAATTTAATTACTCAAATATACTATGTTTTATAACTAAAAAGTTTCATAAAACAGAATTTGAATTAAATAAAAATCTCATTTGTTAATTTGATCTAAATAGTTATTTTATTAACAAGTTAAATCACGAGTATAACCTAAAAAGTGTTAAAAAATAACACTACGAAAAGGAGTAAAAAAATGAATGACAGCACTAATTTAACCCTCGAACTTTTTGAAAAATTATCAAAAGTTACTGACAAGGTACGTAAGGTTCAGGCAAAACAAATGTTTGAACAAAAGCTGACTTCTCCACAGTTTAATGTAATGGATGTCATTTATAAAAATGGTTCACTTCCGTTAAAAAAAATAAGTGAAGAGTTGATGGTAACAGGTGCTAATATTACGTGCGTAGTTGATAATCTTGAGAAGGAAGGATTTGTTAAAAGAGTTCAATCTTCTGAAGATAGAAGACTAATTAATGTTGAATTAACACCAACTGGAAAAAGTAAAATCGAATCAATTTATCCTGAGTATAAGCAAAAAATTGCAGAAAATTTTTCAGCATTGAATGAAACTGAACAAAAAGAATTATTGGAGTTATTAAGTAAGATAATTTAGAAGATTAATTTTTTATTTTTAAGACTAATGCAATCCACTCATCTAAGTTTGATTTATTCTCAAGAATAAATCCTTTAGATTCATATAAACTTACAATATCATTTTCATCTATGTCTAAAAGGCCGGATAAAATTAACGTGCCGTTATTCTTTAACTTAATTTTCAATTCATCTGCAATGTTAATTAAAATTGGCTTATTTATGTTTGCAACAATTAAATCAAAATCATTTTCTGTAACATCTTTTATTTCGCATAAACGTACATCAACTTTTTCAAACATATTATTCATTTTAACATTTTCATTTCCATTTAAATAACACCATTCGTCATTGTCAATACAAATTGCCTTTTTTGCACCAAGTTTTACAGCAGCTATTCCTAAAATTCCAGTTCCGGAACCAACATCTAAAACGAATTCATTTCCTCTTACAATTTTTTCTAAATATGTTAAAATTAATTTTGTAGTTGCATGTTCACCTGTTCCAAAAGACATTTTAGGATCAATTGTAATAATTATTTGATTTGGTTTGGCGATATATTCTTTGAATGAAGGTTTGATTACAATCTTATCTGTTACTTCAACTATCTTTACATTTTTTTCGTATTCTTCATTCCAGTTTTTTTCTTCAAGTGTTTGAATTTCAATTTTATATGTATTAATAAATTTATCTTCAACTAGTTTTTTCAATAATAAATTTATTTGTTCAAATGATACATTTTTATCTTCAGAGACAAAAACTAAAAGATAATCATCAAATTCATTTATACCATCAATATCAAGTTGCCATAAAAATCCAGATATTATTTCTACATCGAAAGGTTCAGTTTTAATTTTTATCTCTTTATATGTTTTCATAATTCTTCATAAATAATTTCACAAAATTTATCTTGAATATCACGTGCTTGTTTTGATGAACCAACAAAATTTTGAATTAAAATTGAGAAGACTAAAAAATTATTTTTTTTTGTTTCAATATAACCACTTAAAGATGATACACCGCTTATCGTTCCTGTTTTTGCAAATACATGACCTTTTGCAGATGAATTTTTGAATCTATTTGAAAGTGTTCCATCCACACCACCAATTGGTAATGATTTGATAAATAAAGATGGAAATGGTTCTTTTTGTTTTTTAATGAATGTCAAAATTTTTGTCAATAAATCTGAAGAAATTAAATTATAATAAGAAAGACCTGAGCCATCAAAAATTCTGTAATCTTTAGGGTTTGCACCGGAAAGTGTAATTAAACTATCAATAAAAAATTTTCCGTTTTCTGCTGACTGCTTTTGAAATTTAATTCCTGCAACAGCTCGCAATAACATTTCAGCACTTAGATTATCGCTAACTTTATTTGTGTTGGTTATAACCGGGACAATATTTCTTTTAACAGAAGTTATAAGTTTTAAATTACTTGAAACTTTATTTGTATCTGTTAAACCATTTAATTCAATTCCTGCTGATAATAATTTTTCTTTCATCAGTTGCAGAAAATATAAATGTGGTTCCCGAATGCTTACTTCAACAGAATCTTTTTTGCTATTGATTGGA
>CAZVBT010000169.1:0-9003 GCA_964625385.1 uncultured Melioribacter sp.
TATGACAGTTTTTTCAAAGTTCTTTTTAATTATTGGTAACATAAAATCATGCATTGCTTCTATTACTCCTCCGCCTAAAATAATTGTATCGATGTTCAAAAATGTTGTAACACTACCCAATACAGAGCCAATAATTTTTGCGGCATTAGTAACATGTTTAACCGCAAGTGGATCATTTTTTTTAATTGCGTTTGCTAATGTTTTACTCTTAATAGTTTTCTTCGATGACTTGAATTCCTTTAATATACTCTTTTTCCCTTTTTTCAAATCTTTTTTAATCTCTTTGACAATTGCAGTTCTACTTGCAAGTTGCTCAAAAGAAAGGCTCTTTGCAATAGCAGAAATTTCACCTTTTGGGTTTACTTTTATATGACCAATCTCACCTGCAAAATATGATGAACCACGATAAATTTTTCCATCAAAAAATAATGCACTACCAATTCCGGTTCCTACAAAAATGACTAACATGTTTTTGACATTATCATTCAACTCGAATTTTTTAATTCCAAGTCCAGCTAAATTAACATCATTCTCAACTAAAATTGGAATGGATATTTCTTTTGCTAATTCTTCTTTGATATTAAAATTTTCTACTCCAAGATTTGGAGCTACTTCTATTAATCCAGTATGGGGATTAACAGCAGCAGGGACTCCTAAACTAATTGCTTTTACTTCATCTTCGCTTACTACATTATCATTTAAAAGCTGCAAAATAGAATTTGAAATGGATTTTACTAACCCAAGTCCACCTTCACTTTTATCAGTTTCATATTTTACTTTTGAAATTATTTTATTTTCATTATTAAGTAAAGCGCTTAAAATTTTAGTGCCTCCTAAATCAACGCTAATTATGTAGTTCTTTTTCATATAATACCTTTTAATTATAAGCTTAGTTTTAATTATTTTCTTAAATTTAGTAAAGGATTTATGGTTTGCTTTACAAATATAAGAGATAATTTTTCATTTTGGAGAAAAAATGTATATAAATTTTTCAAATATTCCAGCTAATCAAAATTTGTTTTTAGATTACATTGAAGAGTTTGATAACGTATCAAAATTTTATTCTAAAAATTTCAGAGATAAAGATAAATATATAATTCATTTTAATACATTAGCTTCCCAAAATAAAGTACATAGAAATAACCTAACTGAAATTATTACTAAACAATATAAATCTTTTAACATCTCAGAAGAAACTAAAAGAAATATTGAATTATTAAAATCTTCAAACACTTTAGCTATTATTACCGGACAACAATTAGGAATTTTTACCGGTCCACTTTATACTTTATATAAATCAATAACAGCTATTAAATTAGCTGAAAAATTAAAAGATGAATTTCCTAATTTTAATTTTGTACCAGTTTTTTGGCTTGAAGGTGATGATCACGATTTTGATGAGGTAAGAACAATTTCAATTCTTAATAATGAAAATAATCTCGTTGATGTTTCTTATCACGATGGCATTGAAGAGGAGATTAATCGTGGTTCTATAGGGCAATTAAAATTTAATGACAATATAAATCTTATTTACGAAGAATTACATAAATCTCTACGTGAAACAGAATTTAAAGCTTCTTTAATCGATTTTTTAAAGAGTATTTACACACCAGAAAAAACTTTTTTAGAGGCACTCAAAGAACTTATTTTCAATCTTTTCGATAAGTATGGATTAATAATTTTCAACCCAATTGATAATGAAATTAAAAAACTATTAAAACCTATTTTCAAAAAATCAATCAATGAATATAAATTTCATTCAACTGCATTAGTTGAACGAAGCGCTGAATTAGAAGAAATATATCATGCTCAAGTTAAAGTAAAAGCAATAAACTTATTTTATATCGATGATAAAGAAAGATTACTTATTGAACCAACAGAAACAGGCGAATTAAGATTAAAAGGTAAACGAAAAAAATTTTCATTTGATGAAATGCTAAACTTAATAGAAACTTATCCTGAAAAATTTAGTCCAAATGTTTTACTACGTCCTATTTGTCAGGATTTTTTATTCCCAACTGGCTTTTATGTTGCTGGTCCAAGCGAAATAAGTTACTTTGCCCAAGTAAATCCTTTATACGAATTCTTTAGTATTGAAGAACCATTTATCTATCCAAGAGCAAGTTGCACCATAATTGAAAAAGGTGTAAATCAGGTTTTGAACAAATATAATTTATCAGTACTTGATATTTTTGTTGAACAAAAAATATTAATTGAAAATATTATCAAAAGGAATTCTGAACTTAATACTGAAAAAGTTTTTAATGACACTGGCAAAGAATTAGAAAATATTTTTAATAGTATCACATTAAGCATATCTAAGGTTGATAACACTTTGGAGGATCTTTCACAAAAGACTCTTCAAAAAGTTCAACAGCTGTTGGAATATTTAAGATCAAAAACTTCTGAAGCCGAAAAAAGAAAATATGAAATTACTATTCGTCAATTGACAAAAGTTCAAAATGTTTTATATCCAAATCAAAATCTTCAAGAACGTGAATTAAACTTTATTTACTTTGTAAATAAATACGGAATGGATTTTTTAAAGTGGCTATATGATGAAATTAAAATTGATAAATTTCATCATCAGATTTTAGAAATGTAAAGATTTTAGTTGATCATAAAATTTAGGATTGGAAATTTTTACGCAATCAAATCCATTAACTGCTCCACCTTTTTCGAGCATTGATGATAGAATTGCAAATGTCATTGCAATTCTATGATCACCGTAACTTTCAAACTCTGCATAATTATTTTTTAATTCACCAGTCAATATAAATCCGTCAGAATTTTCAATAACATTTAATCCAACTTTCTTAAAATTTTCACATAAAGATTTAATTCTATCTGATTCTTTAACACGTAATTCTTCAGCATGCTTAATTACAAAATCTCCTTCGGCAAAAATTCCTGCAACCGATAAAACTGGAATTTCATCAATAATATTTGGAATGATTTCTTTCGGAATTTCAACATTTTTTAAGCGGCTCGATTTCACTAATAAATCTCCAACTTCCTCTCCACATTCATTCTTTTCATTTATAATTTTAACATCTCCACCCATTTCTTTTAAGATAGTAATAACACCAGTTCTTGTTGGATTAATTGAAACATTTTTAATTAAAATTTCAGAATTTGGTGTAATTAAACCTGCAACAATGAAAAATGCAGCGCTTGAAATATCTGAAGGAACATTGATTTGAAAAGATTGAGGATAATTTTTCTTTGAGCAAAATATTTTTTTCCCTTCAGATGTTTCCTCAACTTTCAGGTTTAACATTTTTTCAGTATGGTTTCTTGTGTTGAAAGGATCTACAATTACAGATTCTTCGTCAAGATGTAATGCAAGCAATAACAAAGCACTTTTAACCTGAGCACTTGCAACTTTTAATTTGTACACAATTGATTTTAATTCAGAAGAAGGAAAAATCTTCAATGGTAAAGTTCCATTTTCTGATGGAATAATATCAGCGCCCATCAATCTTAGTGGTTCAACTATTCTTCTCATTGGTCTTTTAGATAATGATTCATCTCCAATAATTGTAGATTCGAAATTTTGAGCTGCTAAAATTCCACTTATTAATCGTGTAGTAGTTCCTGAATTACCTGCATCTAAATATTTATTTGGTGCTGATAAATTTTTAAATCCTTTACCTATTACTTTTATTACATTATTGTTAATTTCAAATTCACAACCTAAATTCTGAAAACATTTAACAGTCGAATAAACATCTTCAGATTCAGAACAATTATAAATGATTGATTCTCCTTTCGCTAAAGACGCAAACATAATCGCTCTATGTGAAATTGATTTATCACCAGCTAAATAAATTTCTCCATTTAAAGAATTAATTTTATCAAACTTCTGATTCATTTATCACACCATTTATTAATTAAAGATTCTAACTCATCATTTGACAAATCAGGTGTTTCATACATTCCTTTGAAAGTTCTTTGACGATGAGCTTCATATAGAGTAACAGCAGTAGCAACTGATACATTCAAACTTTGAATCATTCCGCGCATGGGAATATAAATTTTTTCATCTGCATATTTAATAAATTCATTTGAAACACCACGGTGCTCGTTTCCCATTACAATTGCAGATGGAATTGTAAAATCAACATCATAAATACTTTTTGCGTTTGCATCGAGAATACTTACAAAAATTTTAAATTCATTTTCTTTTAAATAGGCTACACATTCTTCAACTGAATTAAATCTTAGTGTTTCGATCCATTTATTTGCTGAAGATGAAGTAACTTTGCTTATCTTCGGAAATTTTTCATTAGTATAAACTAACCCAACAGATAAAACACCTACGGCATCACAAGAACGATAAATTGCACTTACATTATGTGGATCATGAATATTTTCAAGAATAACAAAAAGAGATTTCTGTCTTGCTCTTGCAGCTTTAGTAATTTTTGCAAGTCTTTTTTCAGTTTTGAATTTTTTCATTACTTGTCAAAAATAATCTTATAAATTTTAGAATTATCTTCTTTTCTTGCTAAATCAATTTTTATTTTTTTATCTGGAATCTTTAAGTAAAATTTTAAAAGTTCAATTGACTTATCAATAACCTCATCTTCGGAATGAGCCCAACTTTCACAACCTTTTAATGAAGGAATTTCTGAAGAATAGCCATCATCTGCTTTTGTTACAATTAAATCTAAAATCATTTTTAATAAGTAGAATCTGAACCAGAACCGGAAACAATTTTAACACTTGCAGAAGCACCAATTCTATCTGCACCGCTTTCAATCATAGCTTTTGCATCTTCTGCAGTACGCACACCACCAGATGCTTTAACACCCATCGATGTCCCTACAACATAACGCATTAAAGCAACATCTCCGGCAGTTGCACCACCTTTGCTAAATCCCGTTGATGTTTTTACAAAATCTGCTTTAGCGTTTTTGCTTAATAAACATGCTTTAACTTTTTCTTCATCAGTTAATAAAGAAGTTTCTATAATAACTTTTGTTAAAACTCTGTTCCTTTTAGCTGCTAAAACAACCTGATTAATATCATTAAATACATATTCATAGTTACCTTGTTTTAACATTCCGATATTGATAACCATATCAATTTCCTGAGCACCATTTTGTATAGCTTGTTCAGCTTCAAATCTTTTAACTTCTGTGGTAGTTGCTCCTAATGGAAATCCGATGACAGTACATACTTTTACAATTGACCCTTTTAATAAATCTGAACATAAACTTACATAACAAGGATTTACACAAACACTTGCAAAATTATATTGCTTTGCTTCAGAACATAATTTTTTTATTTCATCAGAAGTTGCTTCTGGTTTTAGTAAAGTATGATCAATCATGCGAGCAATATTTTGATCAATTTTTTCAAATTCAACTCCAGAGCTTGCAGCAATTCTTTCAGCTCCATTTTCAATAATTTTTTTTACTGCAGTCGGTTGATCAACTACATTTCTTTCCCAACCTGCACAAGTTTGAGCTGTGCAATAAAAATTCTGTAATGCTTTTTCAATAAAAACTTCTGAAACAATTTTGTCAATTAATGATGAGTTCATTTTAATCTATGTTTTTTGTTAAATGTTTATAAGCAATTAATGTGTTTTTCAATAACATTGCAATTGTCATTGGTCCAACACCACCGGGAACCGGTGTAATTGAAGATGATATTTTTGAAACTTCATCAAAATCTACATCACCAACAATTTTATATCCTTTTGGTGAATTAAAATCTTCAACTCTGTTAATACCAACATCAATAACAACAACATTTTCTTTTAACATTTCTTCTTTAACAAATTTTGGTGAACCAATTGCTGCAATCAGAATATCTGCTTGTTTTGTATAATATGAAATATCATCTGCTGCAGAGTGAACAATAGTAACTACAGCATTTGCACCTTCTCTTTTTTGTAAAAGTAAATTAGCTATTGGTTTACCAACGATGTTACTTCTTCCAACAACTACAACATGCTTTCCTTTTGTTTTAATATTATATCTTTTAAGCAATTCTAAAATTCCATAAGGTGTACATGGTATAAGTGTTTCTTCACCAATTACAAGTTTTCCAACATTAATTGGATGAAATCCATCAACATCTTTTTCGGGTATAATTGATTTTATAACATTACTTTCATTAATGTGTTTTGGTAAAGGTAGCTGAACTAAAATTCCATGAAAGTTTTTATCATCATTATATTTATTAATTAATGAAATTAATTCTTCTTCAGATGTTGATACATCAAGTTGTTCAATTTTTGAAATCATTCCAACTTCGTTACATGACTTAGCTTTTGAATTAACGTAAGCTTTAGATGCCGCATTATTTCCGACTAAAATTGTAACCAAGCCGGGTAATTGTTTATTCTCTTTTGCTAATTGAAAGCAGACTGATTTAATCTCTTCTTTTATTTCACTTGCAACTATTTTACCATCAATTAATTGAGCCATTTTAATTAACTATTTAATTTTCATTTTTTTCAAATTCAGGGATAAAAATTCTTTCAATTAATTTTGTTTTCCCTGTATTATCATCAACTTTCATAAATAAAGCGGACAAATGAACTTCATCAGTGGCTGTTTGATATTTTTGTGGTGTCTGATATAAAAATCTATTTATAGCTGCATCCTTTTTCATTCCAATAACTGAATCATATGGTCCGGTCATTCCAACATCTGTAATATAACCAGTTCCATTTTTCATAATTCTTTCGTCTGATGTTTGGATATGAGTGTGTGTACCAACTATTACACTTACTTTTCCATCAAGAAAATTTGCTAATGCTAACTTTTCTGCAGTGGCTTCTGCATGAAAATCTATAAAAATAATTTTTACATCACTTTTTACTTTTGCTATTAACCATTCAGCTGCACGGAACGGACAATCAATTGGAGACATAAAAGCTCTGCCTTGTAAATTTGCCACACAAACTTTACCGGAATGAGTTTCTACAATAGTATAACCATTTCCATGCGTTCCTCTTGGATAATTTAAAGGTCTAATAACACGTGAATCCTTTTTGAGATAATCTTGCGATTGTTGTTTATCCCAGGTATGATTTCCACCTGTTATTACATTAACACCTAATTCAAATAATTGTTTAGCTTCCTTTTCTGTGCAGCCTTTACCATCTGAAGCATTTTCTCCATTAGCAATTACTAAATTTGCATTATATTTTTTTTGCAAACCTGGTAACCACAAACGAACGATATCCATTCCGGGGTTACCAACAATATCACCTATAAATAAAATATTCATTATGAAATCTTTTCTTCTGAGTTTTAAATATATCTAAAATGAATTGGATATTAAAATTTTATGATTTTTTGAATTTGATTAAATTGCTTGTGATGATAAAAAAAGAAATTGAAATAAAAGAATTACCTTTTGAAGAAGCTGAATATTCAGTATTTGATTTTGAAACAACAGGCACTTCTGCAAAATTTGAGAATGTAATTCAGATTGGAATTGTTCGCATTAAAAACAAGAAAATTGTTGATACTTTTTCATCTTATATCAATCCGGGTAAACCAATTCCCTATTTCATAACAACTTTAACTGGTATAACAAATTCAGATGTTGAGAATGCTCCATTTTTTGATGAAGTATATTCTCAAATAAAGGAATTTGTAGATAGTTCAATTTTAGTTGCTCATAATTTATCATTCGATTTTTCTTTTTTAAAGTATGAATGTTTGAGATGTAATTTAGAAATAATAGATAATCCTGCAATTTGCACATTAAAATTAGCAAAAAGAATTTATCCTGATTTGCAAAGTAAGTCATTGGGTAGTCTTGTAAAGTATTTAAAGATTAAACATCGAAATGTTCACACTGGATTGGGAGATGCAACTGCAACAGCAAAAGTTTTTTTGCGAATGTTTGAACCACTTAAAACAAACTTTGATGTTTATTCAGTTGATGATTTAATAAAAGTACAATCACCTTCCAATACTTCTAAATCTTTCAGAATTATTAAGAAAAAATTAATAGATGATTTTATTAAAGTACCTGATTTACCAGGAGTTTACTTATTTAAAGATGCAAGAGATAAAGTTATTTATATAGGAAAAGCTAAATCATTAAAGGAAAGAGTTAAAAATTATTTTTCAAACAATGCAATCCGAAAAGCAAAAAAGATAGTCCAGAATGCTTCCAAATTAGATTTCATATTAACTAATTCAGAATTATCTGCATTAATTGCAGAGACTGAATTAATTAAAGTTCACAATCCAAAGTTTAATGTGTTATTAAAAAAATATCCATACAATTATTTTATTCGCATTAATAAAAACAATGTTGCTAAAGTTGAACCGGCTACAAAATTTGAATTTGATGGAAACGATTATTTTGGTCCATACCCTAACAAATTGATAGTAAATAAACTGAAAGATATAATTGATAAAACATTTCAAATAAGAGAATGCAGCGATAAAGAATTAGAGAAAAGAAGAAAATGTTACTTACATGATATTGAAAGATGTTTAGCTCCTTGTATTGATAATGAATTATCATTTTATAATAATGAACTAGAAAAAGTTTATGATTTCTTAATCGGAAATAATCAAAGTGCAATAAATCGTTTACTTACAAAAATGAAATTTTTAAGTGAGCAAAAAAAGTATGAAGAAGCTGGTGAAATCAGAGATTTAGTGCAAAATATTTTAAATCAAATACATAAAACATCAATATTATCTGAGCCACTTAATAAAGCTAAAGTTTTAATCGAAATTATTTCTCCACCTAAAAATGATTTTTTATTACTGATAAATGGCAAAATATGCTTTAAAGACTTTTTTTTAGATAATCGAAATGAATTTGAATTTTTAATTGACGATTATTTCAGTGGAACAATTTTTTTAGATGATCCAATTAATGAGACTAATCTTGAGAGATTAAAAATTAGTTTAAATTGGCTACTAAAAAATAAAACTCAAATTAAAGTTCATTATTTGCGAAATTATACAAACAAAGAAGAACTAGCGATGAATTTATTTTTAAAAACTAATT
>CAZVBT010000170.1:0-5373 GCA_964625385.1 uncultured Melioribacter sp.
TGTTTCTGGCATTTCATAGTTTATTCTGTCAACAACTTCACGCCAAAATTCTTCTGGAAATTTTTGATTGAATTCTTCACTTGTCATTGAAAAATCTGCACGAGAAGGAATATCACCACCTCGTCCCGGTTCAGGATACCATAATCTTGAAAAATGTTTTTTTGTTAAAGTCATAGCAGCATCAAAACGGATAATAGAAAACTTTTTAGCAACATCTAAAATTTTTTGAATTACTGCTTCGCGAACTTCTTTTTCGAGCATGTTTAATTGTGCAGTATCATTCCATGGCATATTTGTTCCATCGTTACCATGATAAATATATTTTACTTCACCTGTTTTATTATCAATTCTTTGAAAGACAACAGCTGCATCAGTTCTTTTCCAATAACCATCTTCAATTCTAATCTGTATTGATTCATTATCAGATAAATCCGGTCCATTAAAAGAATAATTTGGAAATGGTGATTGACTTGTCTGTATAAAATAATTTGGATATTTTAATATCCAATCAGAAAATATACCTGTATGATTTGGTACCATATCACTTGCTAAACGAATACCTCTGATTTTACAACGATGATTTAAATTATTGTATGCTTCTTCTCCACCAAGATCATGTGCAATAATATAATCGTATAATGAATACGCAGAAGAAACTGCATCAATATTGCCCATCATATGTTTTATTTTTTTAGATGCATTGCTTCTTTCCCAAATTCCAATTAACCACAAACCATTAAAATTCCATTTTGCAAGTAGATCTAATTCTTCATCCGGAACTTGATCAAGTCTTTTAATTTCACTTTTATATTTTTTCGAAAGTTGATCTAACCATACGTATGTATTTTTCGCCAATAAAACTACATTGGGCATCCAATCCACATCTTGAGTAAAATTTTCAGGTTCAACAAAATCTTTCCATGAATCTTGAGCATATTTGTAGCCTGATTTTCCAAGAGTTAAAAAATCTAAATTAGATTTGCCTTTATAATCCGGGGTTACAGTTGGTGCTCCTCCAAACCCAGTATGCTGAATTACAAATTCTTCTTTAAATAAATCTTTACTGCTTAAAATTCTTTTAATGAATTTATCGCTGATTAAAATTCCAAACTTCTCTTTTATGAAATCTAATTGTGCTTCAATATCGTTTGGGTTACTTAGAATTGGTAATTTAAGTAGTGAAAATATATCTTGATTAAGTGGACTAACTTGTTTTTCATTCTTAAAAAATTCTTCTAGTATTTGAATTGTATTTTTATAAATTAATTTCTGTTCGAGGTAATTTTCATCAAATAGTTCTTTCACCTTTATATTTGATGGATTTATGTTAGCAAAGTATAAAAGAATTAATTCTTCAAGTGAAATAAGCGTATTAGCTCTATCATCTGTATATGAATTAAGATAATCATAAATTTCTTCTTTGCCTTTATAAACATTTAATGGTGGAAAAACAGAACAAAATTCAAAAAGTAATTTTCTGATTTTTTCTTCACCGAGTTCTTCATTTAATTTTATTAAAGCTCTTTCAAAAACTCCGGGATTAATTTGAGTTTCATAAATTCTAAAAATAAAATGATAAATCTCATCAATAAGCCCAAAAGCATTTACATAACCGGCAGAAACATGATCATCTACTTTCCTTTGGTCATTAATTTTCTTTACAAAATTTCTTACAGCTACAAAATTTGCAAATATTACATTTCCGTTAAGGGAAAAGAGTTCATCAGAAAAATCATATTTTTTTCTAATTTCTTTCGCAATGTGAAATTCAAATTTCAATTTATGCATATTAGACTCAAAAATTTTTTATTACATTCTTAATATAATGATAAGATTTTTTAAGTTAAACTTATCTTTGATTATAAAAACCTATTAACCTATTTTTGAGCCGCTTATTTCTAAGGTATGTATGTCTGTAACACCATTAATGGCTCAATATGCAAAGATAAAAGCAAATTATCCTGATACAATTTTGCTTTTTAGAGTCGGAGATTTTTTTGAAACTTTTGAAGAAGATGCAAAACTTGCCTCAAAAGTTTTGGGAATAACTTTAACCAAACGTGCTAATGGTGCTGCCGGAGAAGTTCCTTTAGCTGGATTTCCTCATCATGCAATTGATTCATATTTACCAAAATTAGTTCGTTCTGGATACAGAGTTGCAATTTGTGAACAACTTGAAGATCCTAAATTTGCAAAAGGTATTGTAAAACGGGATGTTATTGAAATTGTTACTCCTGGTGTTACAACTTCAGATAAAATATTAGACCATAAAAAAAATAATTATTTACTTTCCATTTATATTGAAAATGAAATTGCAGGTTTAGCTTTTGCTGATATATCTACAGGTGAATTTCAAGTTTTTGAAGTATCCGAAACTAAATTGATACAACAACTTGAAAATATTAATCCATCTGAAATATTAATTCCTAAAAAACATAGAACCGCACTCGAACATAAATTCCAAAAAATTTTACCAGGTGTAAGAATAACTAAAATTGATGATTGGATTTTTGATTTTAATTATGGTAAAGATTTACTTCTAAATCATTTTAATGTAAAAACATTAAAAGGTTTTGGTATAGAGAATTACAAGAATGGCATTTGCGCTGCTGGCTCTGCATTAAATTATTTAAAGGAAACACAAAAGACAAACTTGAATCATATAAATAAAATTTCCTGTTACAATCCTTCAGATTTTATGATTCTAGATTTTGCCACTAAAAGAAATTTAGAAATTACTTTTACAATACAAGGCGGTGAACGGGAAGGTTCGTTGATTTCCATTCTAGACAAAACAGAAACTTCAATGGGTGGAAGACTTTTAAAAAAGTGGATTACTTCTCCACTCAGAAAATTAGAACCAATTTTACAAAGACAAAGTTGTATAGATGAATTTGTAAAAAATAAAATCATAAGACACAATATTAAAGCTGAATTAAAAGAAATAGGAGATATAGAAAGACTTGCTTCTAAAGTTTGCACAGGAAGAATTAATCCACGCGAAATAATTTTATTAAAAAATTCATTAAAAAAAATCCCACTCATAAAACAAATATTAGATCAATCTACAAATGAATTTATTTCATCAATTAATGAAAATTTAAACCCCCTTTCTGAAATTGTTGAATTAATTGAAAATGCAATTAATGATGATCCCCCTATTTCATTGAGCGATAGTGATGTTATTAGAAACGGTTTCAACAAAGAATTAGATGAATTAAAAAGTATTTCATCAAATGCAAAAAATTGGATAGCTGAACTTCAAAAAAGTGAAAGAGAAAGGACTAAAATTCCTTCACTTAAAGTTAGTTATAATAAAGTATTTGGTTATTACATTGAAATTAGCAATGCCCACAAAGATAAAATTCCTGAAAATTATATTCGCAAACAAACACTAGTAAATAGTGAAAGATATATTACTCCTGAACTAAAAGAATATGAAGATAAAATTTTAAATGCTCATGAAAACATTTTGAATCTTGAATTCAAAATATTTGAAGAAGTAAGAAATGATATTTCTAAACATATTGAAGAAATTCAAGAGAATGCAAAACTAATTGCTACAATTGATTGCTTTCAATCATTTGCAGAATGTGCTGTTGAATATAATTATTGCAAGCCCGAATTAAATGAGTCCGATTCAATTGAAATAATAGAAGGAAGACATCCGGTTGTTGAAAGAATTCTAGCACCATCAGAAAAATTTACACCAAATGATTGTAAGCTGTCAACTTCTGAAAATCAGATAATTATTTTGACGGGCCCAAATATGGCAGGTAAATCAGTCTATCTTCGTCAAGTTGGATTGATTGTTTTACTTGCACAAATTGGTTCATTCGTTCCAGCAACAAAAGCTTCTATAGGATTAGTTGATAGAATTTTTACAAGAGTTGGTGCAAGCGATAATATTTCAGCTGGTGAATCAACTTTTTTAGTTGAAATGCAGGAAGCAGCAAACATTTTAAATAATGCAACGAGCAAAAGTTTAATACTGCTTGATGAAATTGGAAGAGGAACAAGTACCTTCGATGGAATTTCAATTGCATGGGCTATAACCGAATTCTTGCATGATAATCCATTAATAAGAGCAAAAACTTTATTTGCAACTCATTATCATGAATTAAATGAAATGGCTGACATTTTTCCACGAATTAAAAATTACAAAGTTGAAGTTCGTGAATATGAAGATAAAGTTATTTTCCTTCATAAGGTAAGTGAGGGTTTTGCTGATCATAGTTATGGAATACAGGTTGCACAGATGGCTGGTTTACCTTCGTTTGTTACTAAACGTGCAAAAGAAATTTTAGCCAACCTTGAAAGCAAAGAACTAACACCTTACGAAATGAAAAAAGTTAAAATTGCCAAACAAAAGCAAAGTGAAGAATTACAAATCAATTTATTTGAAATTAAAGATGATGTTATTAGAAAAGAAATTTCAGAAATTCCTATTGATGAGCTTACTCCAATACAAGCATTAAATAAATTGAATGAACTAAAAAAGAAAATTGATGATGAAAATTAAACTAATAGCATATTTATTAATTTTTATTTTTTTAATTTCTTGTGGTAAAAATTTAACACCTGACGAAAAACTTTATATTGCATCAATTGAACAAAAAAGAAAAGAAAAAAATGAATGGATGAAAAACGTTCCAAACTCACCATTTAATTCCAATGGTAAAATAGAATTTCACGATTTAAATTATTTTGAGGTTGATCCCAAGTTTGTTTTTTCAAGTAAGTTATATTTTTATGATAAAAAAGATACAGTTACAATATTCGGAACTAAAGGTGAACCAAGAAATGTTTTAAAAATCGGGTGCTTAAAAATAAATTTTGAAGGGAAAGATTATAAAGTAAATGTTTATGAAGGTCAAACTATAAATGGAAATATTTATCATTCTATTTGGTTTACAGATCTAACAACAAACGATGATACTTACGGAGTTGGTCGTTATCTCGATTTTGAACTAAATGAAGATCCAAATTATCTTTACAAAGTAGATTTTAATTTAGCTTATAATCCATATTGTGCATATTCATCAGAATATTCATGTGCAATACCAACAAAAGAAGATTATATTCCCATTAAAATTTTAGCAGGTGAGAAAAAATTTCATGAATAAAAAGGAGAAGTAAATTGGTAGTTATTTTACAAAAAAATGCAACCGAGCAACAAATTGAAAATATTATAAATCATTTAAAAAGTTTCGGTTTTCAAATTCATCAATCTACTGGGGCAGAAAAAACGATAATTGGTGCAATTGGGGTTAAACCAAACTTTGATATACGTAATATTAGCATACTTGATGGAGTTGAAGAAGTATATCGAGTTACAACACCATTTAAATTAGCAAGCAGAAGTTTTCAAGA
>CAZVBT010000171.1:0-1619 GCA_964625385.1 uncultured Melioribacter sp.
TTTGTTGGAAAAATTAGAAGAGAAAACAAACAAAAATGTTTTTACAATTATGCAGCTTAGATTTCACCCCAAAATTCTTTCATTAAAAGAAAAAATTGAAAAAGGTAAAAAGTATAACGTTGAATTAAAATATATTACACCTCGAGGTAATTGGTATCACTACTCATGGAAAGGTGACGAAACTAAATCTGGTGGTATTGTAATGAACATTGGGATTCATTTATTTGATCTTATGATATATTTATTTGGGAAAGCTCAATACTTAGAAGTTCATCTTAAAGAATTTAATAAGGCTTCAGGATATATAGAATTTGAAAATGCATTTGTAAAATGGTTTTTATCCATCGATGAAAAAGATTTACCACAAAAAATTACATTAGCAAACAAAAGAACTTTTAGAAATCTTAAAATGGATACTAATGAAATAGAATTTTCAGATGGTTTTCAAGATTTGCATACAGTTGTATATCAAAATATTCTAAATGGAAAGGGTTTAAGAATAAAAGATGCTCGATCATCAATAGAACTTGTTGATAAAATCAGAAACTCAAAAATTAAAAGGTGAAAAATTGAATCATTATTTCGTTCATCCTTCTTCTTATATTGATGAAAATGTTCAAATAGGTGAAGGCACAAAAATTTGGCATTTCTCACATGTTCAATCTGGTGCTAAAATTGGCAAAAATTGCACACTTGGTCAAAATGTTAACGTAGCAAATAACGTAATCATTGGTCATTATGTGAAAATTCAAAACAATGTTTCTGTTTATGAAGGAGTAACATTAGAAGATTATGTTTTTTGCGGCCCTTCAGTTGTATTTACTAACATAAAAGACCCTCGCTCAAAATTCCCTCAAGCTGAATCAAAATTTTATATTAAAACAATTGTAAAAGAAGGTGCAACTATAGGCGCAAACGCTACTATTATATGCGGAATTACAATTGGTAAATATTCATTTATTGGTGCAGGTAGCGTTGTAACAAAAGATGTTCCTGATTATGCTTTGGTTGTTGGCAATCCATCAAGAAAAATTGCATGGGTAAGTGAAGCAGGACAAAAATTAATTTTCAACAATCAAAACATAGCTGTTTGTAAAAAAACAAAAGAAAAATATTTTATTGAAAATGGTATTGTTAAAAAGTTGTGACTGAATGCACCTCTGAATTTGAATTTGTTAGTTTTATCATTAAGTTTTGTATAAATAAATCCTATATCCATTTCTGCTATTAAAAAAAATATATTTCATTTAATAAATAGATAAATATTTAATAATCTTTTTAATATAGCAGGAGGATTTATGAAAAATCTTAAACAAATAATTTTAATTCTAATAATCACTCCATTAATAATTATATCACAAACCATAACATCAACTTCAGTCGGCGGGCATTGGAACAATGCATCAACGTGGATTGGTGGTGTTGTTCCGAATAAAAACAATGATGTAGTAATTAATGGCCCTGTTGTTATTTCAAACCAGGAGTGTAATAATCTTACTGTTAACGCAAATGGTATAATTGAAGATGAACCTTCTGCAGGAAGAACATTAGTAATTTTTGGTAATTTAACAAACTATGGAACTATTAAAATTGGAAATGGAAATGCAGGTGTTACTCTT
>CAZVBT010000172.1:0-3059 GCA_964625385.1 uncultured Melioribacter sp.
TCAAAATTCTGTTATATTATTTAAGAACGAATTTGAAAATAGAAGAAATTTTTTATTTGATGAGCTTTCCTCTATTGAAGGATTAATTTGTCATAAACCAAATGGTGCTTTTTATATTTTTCCTAATATTAAAAATTTTATAGGAAAAGTTTACAACAATTTTGAAATAAATAACTCTTTTGATTTTTCAACATTTTTACTTCGTGAAGGTAAAGTTGCAACTGTTCCGGGAATTGGATTTGGAGCAGAATATTATATTAGAATTTCATATTCAACTTCTATAGATAGATTAAAAATTGCTGTAACCCGTATTAAAGAAGCCTTGAGCAAACTTAATAATTTATAATCAACTTGTTAGATAAGATTCCAAAGCTTTCATAACCTTTTCTTTTGGCATTTGTTCACCGGTCCAAAGCTCGTATGATTTTGCGCCTTGTTCAACAAACATTTTTAATCCTGTAATAATTGTAGCCTCTTGCGATTCAGCAAGTTTTAACAATTTTGTTTTTATTGGATTATAAACAACATCAAAAACAATTTGTCCTTTCATAAAAGATTCTTTAATAGTTGTTGCAGAATCATCAACATCAGGAAACATACCCATTGAAGTTGTATTTACAATTAATTTTGAATCACGAAACACTTCAATTAAATCAGGTGGAACAAGTGGAAAAGTTTTTATTTCATTAAAAAGCATTTTTGTTGAAAAATATTCTTTCAACGATTCCCCAATTTGTTCAGTTCTATTAATAATAGTTATTTGAGCGACATTAAAATTTCTTATCAGAGCATAGATTACACTACGTGCAGCACCGCCGGCACCAATAACACTAACTTTTGAATTATTAATTTCTTCTTTGAATGGCAAAAGTGATTCAACTACTCCATAAACATCCGTATTGTAGCCTTTAAGAATTCCTTCCTCGTTAACAATAGTATTAACAGCGCCAATAATACTCGCTTCTTCAGAAACATCCTTTAGTAATGGTAAAACTTTTTCTTTTAATGGAATTGTAACGTTAAAACCTTTGATTCCAAGGGCTACCATTCCCTTTAAAGCATCTTTAAGAGAAGAGGGCGGAACATCAAAAGGTAAATACAAATAATTAAGGCCTGATAATTCAAATGAAATATTGTGCATCAATGGTGAAAACGAATGTTTAATTGGATGCCCAATCACTCCAATAATTTTTGTGTTTTGATTAAATTTATTTTGCACTTGCATAAATACTAGTTGTTATTTTCATCAATTAATTTTACGAAAAGCTTCGAAGATTTCACTTCTGGATAATCCTGTATAAATTTATTTCTAATTTGTGGATCAAGCAAAAAAGCTTTTTTCAAATCATTAATTGCTTCACTGGTTTTATTTAATAAAAAGTGAATCTTTGCTTTTCCATAAAAACAATTTGCATTCTCAGGATTAATTTTAATACAATTTTCATAAGCATCAATTGCGTCAAGCCACAAACCCATTTCTGTGTATGTTTCAGCCATATTATACCAAACATCAAAGTTATTGGGATTAATTTTAACTATTTCTTTATAACTTTTAATTGATTCTTGCAATTTACCAAGTGAATATTCTAAATCTGCTTTTGCAAACCAAGCTTCTTCGGGTTCACTTGTTAAAGTAATTGCAGTGTTAAAATCTTTAAGTGCAAGTTTATATTTACCTATCATATCATAACAATAGCCGCGTGCTAAAAATGCTTCGTAATAACTAGCATCAAGTTTTATTGCTTCTGTAAAATTTTTAATTGCTAATTGATAAGACCCTTCTTCCTCATAAATTTTACCGATGTTGTAAAAAATCGTCTCGTCATTAGGATCTAATTCAATTGCTTTATTATATGACTCTAGTGCTTTTTTTACTTTTTTGATTTGTGAAAAAGCATAACCTAAATTAAACCATGAACTTGTGAAATCATCGTTAAGAGCAACGGAAAGTTCAAAGCAATTAATTGCTGCTTCATAATTTTCCAAACGTAAATAAACAATTCCTTTATTATACCAACCAGTGTAACTATTGGGATCAAGTTCAAGATATCTATCGTAAATTTCTAAGGCTTCTTCAAGTTTATTCAAACTTTCTTTACAAAAACCAATTTCGTATAAAGCTTCAATATAATTTGGATCTATTTCCAAAGCTTTGTTAAAATATTCAATTGCACTATCCCAATTTTCTCTTTTTTCAAAAAGAACACCAAGACTATAAAAAATTTCTTCATTATTAGGTTCCAGCTCAGATGCTCTCTTTAAAGATTTAAACGCTTCATCAAACAAACCCAAATTATCTTCAGCGACTGATTTATTAATAAAAGATTCAACATCATTTGGATTAAGAGAAATAGCTTTTTCAAAACAGGGATAAGCCTCTTCAAAAAGAAACATGTTGTTCAGTAAAATTCCTTTAAATTGCCAGGCTTCTGAATTATATGGAGCAATTTTCAGCAATTCATTAACAAGGAACAAACCTTCTTCAACATAATCGAAATCTACGCACATTTCAATTGTGTCTTCAAGAAGTTCCAAATTTGAGATAGTTTGGTCATTATTTATGAACTCTTTACAAATCTTAATTTTTTCTTGAAGTTCTTTTTCATCATAAGACATCGAATTATTATCATCTAAAAAGTCTTCAGATAAACTCATTAATACTCCTATTAATTTGATGTAAAATGTATATCTAACAAAAATTAAAATCAAGTTGGAAAATTGATAAGATTTGTTTAAAGAAACTTCTGAAGAATTCCAATATCTGTCTTTGCAAGCGTAGCGAAGCAAACTAAAGTTGTTTTTTTAAGTCTAAATCTGGATTACTTCGTCATTACATTCCTCGCAATGACTATCCAGAAATAATATTTCAGATAATATGTTTAAAAAGTAAAACTCCTCGAGTAAATTAGTAAAACAATAAAGAGGAGAAGAACATGGAACAAATTAAAAAAAGGCAATTAGATTTCACAGACAAAAATATATTTATAGGGATCGATAATCATAAAAAGAATTGGAAGGTAAATATATTGTGTGAAACGATAGACCATAAAACATTTACA
>CAZVBT010000173.1:0-3394 GCA_964625385.1 uncultured Melioribacter sp.
CAGGAGTGTAATAATCTTACTGTTAACGCAAATGGTATAATTGAAGATGAACCTTCTGCAGGAAGAACATTAGTAATTTTTGGTAATTTAACAAACTATGGAACTATTAAAATTGGAAATGGAAATGCAGGTGTTACTCTTGATATTCGTGGTCATATATATAATTATGGAAATTTAATTAACAGAGCTATTGTTTTTGGTGGAAGTGGAACTCAACAAATAACAAGCACAAAAAAAATTAGTTGCTATAATATTTCTAAATTTCCCAATGGTACTATTCAAGCAATGAGTAATATAGAAATTGATTCAGTAACAGCT
Organism: uncultured Melioribacter sp.; assembly: GCA_964625385.1. Classification (GTDB taxonomy): domain Bacteria; phylum Bacteroidota; class Ignavibacteria; order Ignavibacteriales; family Melioribacteraceae; genus Stygiobacter. Next base: position 319 of record CAZVBT010000173.1, read on the forward strand.
GTTGATCTTAATGGTGGTGATATATTGAATATGGGTAATTATAAACTAATAAAACACTCTAAAAAAAATATTGATAATGCAAATGAAATAATTTATGGTGGAACAGTATTTTCAAATGGTGAATTGGATATCAGTGGACGTTTCGATTCAAACATTGATGGCAATCCAACTTTAGTTGGAACTACTCCATTGTTATTTACTGGAGGTAATGTAATAAATCAAAATATTACAATAGGTAGTGGAAAAGTAATTGCTGATGAACCTTCTGCAGGAAGAACTATTACAGTTAATGGAAATCTTACAAACAATGGAATTATAAAAAACAGATGGGCTGGTTTAACTGTTGAAGTTAAAGGTAATATTGTTAATAATGGCGAATATTCAGGAAATTTAAGATTTATTGGAAATGATAATCAAACAATGAGCGGTACTCAAAAATATTCTTGTGGATGGATAGAAAAAGTACCAAATGGCAAAATCAATGCTGCTTCTGATATTGTAATCGATTCATCTACAACTTTTTATTTAAATGATGATGTCTTAAATATGGGTAATTACAAATTAACAAAACTATCGAAAAAAGATTTTGTTAATTCGAACTCCATTTTTACTGCAGGAAAAATTTTTTCAAACGGTGAAATTTATTAAAGGAAGATTTGGCTCTAATCTGGACGGTGATTTTATATTAGCTGGAAATGATACAATGCTATTCACCGGTGATAATATTATCTATAAAAATTTAAGAGTAGCTAAAGAAAAAGTTCTACAAGATGAGTGCTGTGCAGGCAGAAAAATTTTTGTATATGGTGATATTTACAATTTTGGTACAATCAAAAATCGTTTTGGAGGACTTGAAGTTCAAGCATTTGGTAATGTTTATAATTATGGCAAAATAGAAATCAATTGGCTTGTAGTTAATAGTAATAACAATAATCTGAAAGTTTTTGGTGAAATAAATTCGAATATAAACTTTAAAAAATCCGGTGGAACTTTTGCAAGTTTTACTGTTGATGAGCTTCTTAAAACAACTAATCGTTTAGTAATAAATTCAGATGTTACATTAAATATTAATCAAAATGCACAAATTTTAACTTTAAAGACGATTGAAAATAGTGGAACAATGAATAATAAAGGAAAAATAACAAACCGATATAGAATATTTTCAGGTGGCGAAATGGATTATCATCCCTTTATGAAAGCTAAACCAAAAATTATTGACCGAGCTACTTCCGATTCATTGGTTTTAACAATAAACAATTCACTTCATCCAAAAATGTCATCATCAATTAAAAGATATTGGCAGATTAGTGGCAACAAAAAATTAAATAGTTACACAATAGAACTTTTTTATGATGATGATATTTTAAATGGACAAGATCCTAATCAATTAGAAGCATTTATAACTACAGATAATGGCGTTTCATGGAAAAAAATATCAAATCCAATTAATACACAACGAGATATAGCAAATAAAAGAATAATTGTAGGTAATTCAACAACACCAATAACCTATATTGGAGATATTATTTTAAGCTCTGGTAACGTAACTAATGTGCCTTCAATTTCGATTGCAATTTCAGGAAGAAAAGAAGTTCGTGTTGGACCGCCAAACCGTTTTACAATTTCTTATTGGAACAACAATAATTTTTCAACAGATAAATTTTTCTTAAAACTAAATACAAATCAAGGTGTTTATTTTGAGGGAATTCAATCAAAAAAAATTGGGACTGATTCAATTAAAACTATACCTATAGATTCCTTAGTGTATGATAATAAGAAAGATGAAATTTTATTATTAGTTCAACCTTTAGGTCCAAAAGAAGTAAGACAATTTGATGTTATTGTGAAATCAGCTCTCGGGCCAACTTTCAAGACATTAGAACCAATAACATTTACAGCAGTTGCATTATGGATTGGTGGTGCAATTCTGGAAGAATATATTTCAAACACAATAGTTGCCGGGTGTTATGAAATGTGGCGACCTGTTCGTCATGATGAATCTTTAACTGATGCATCAATAAAAGTTGTAAAAAATAGTTTGAATGAAGCAGTTACAGTTGAAAATGGTTTAACTGGTATTGCAAAAAAAGGTGCTGAAGAATTAATTGAAAAAACTGCTAAAACAGCTGTATGGCCTGTTAGTTTAGCTAAAGATGTTTATGATTGTTTGGCTAACACTGTTCGTGGGATGAAAGATTATGTAAATGGAAATTTTGATAAACAGGAAAAAGAATTAGTGAAAGTAACATCATGGGATCCAAATGCAAAGGAAGGACCAACTGGTTATGGTCAAAATGGTTATATGTCATCAACTGCACCGATGACTTATACAATATTTTTCGAGAACAAAAAAGAAGCTACAGCACCAGCATATCAAATTGTAATATTAGATACTCTCGATACTAACGTATTTGATGTTAATTCGGTAAAGTTTATTGCTACAAGTCATCCTCAAGCTAATCCTAAAATTACAAGAACTGGAAATATATTAAAGTGGGATTTTGTTGGAATTGAATTACCACCAAATGTTAAACCACCAGAAGGTGAAGGATGGGTTAAATTTACTGTTGGATTAAAACCAAATCTTCCAACAAAAACTGAAATAAAAAACAGAGCAGTAATTACTTTTGATATTAATAAACCACTTTCTACAAATACAACAATCAATACTTTAGATTTTGATCCACCTACAGCAAATATTTCCAGCATAGTAAAAACATCTTCAAATGAGTTGTCTGTTTATTGGAACGCTGATGACGGCAATGGCTCTGGAATTAAAAATGCAATTCTTTATATTGCTAATGGTGATGGTCCATATTCAATTGCAGCAATTAGTTATAAATCACCAATAACACTTCCTGTACAAGTAAATAATACGTATAAATTGTATATTCTTGCATCTGATAATATTGGAAATTCACAAAAAACACCTGCAAAAATTCATGATATAACAGTTGATATTGAAAAAGAGGTTAAAGAAATTCCAACAGAATTTTCATTAAAACAAAATTATCCTAATCCATTTAACCCAGAGACAACAATAGAATATCATATACCCATCTCAAGTAACATTAGC
>CAZVBT010000174.1:0-1839 GCA_964625385.1 uncultured Melioribacter sp.
CTGGGCTTTGAATTCTGCAAAAAATAGTAATTTACCTTGTCATCGTGTTGTTAACAGATATGGAGCATTAACTGGTAAAATTCATTTTGGTGATATTCATTTAATGGAAGACCTTTTGAAAAGTGAAGGAATTCATTTTAACGAAAAAGGAAATGTAATTTTAGAAAAGCACCTTTGGATTCCAAAAAATTCAAAGATGCATTAATATTAATACCGCAAAATATTTAAAGATGAAACACCACCTTTTACGTTTATAAATATTTTCTTTTTAGTTTTTACGAAATTTTCAGTTTCATAAACGCCATCTTCAGTTTTAGTAAACCCATCAAAATTTTTGTTTACAAGAGACAAATCTGATTCTATTTTACAGCCAACATTTTTTGGAATTTCCAAATTTAATGAAGCAACTCCCATTTCAATATCAACATTTGTTTCTTCACTTTTATCTCCTAATTTAATTTTAGAATTTGATACACCGGTTTTAATACTTAATTCATTTACTTTGAATGATGATAAATCCAATATGTTTTTTGAAGCACCAACATTAAATCGAAAATTCCATACTGGATTAGTATTTAATTTAATACTCAGATGATTTTTAATTTTATTTTTTAAGAAATGAAAATCATCTGCATCTAAATTTATATCAATATTTGCAACTGAGCTATCCTTGAAAAAGTTATAATCATATTGGCCAAATAAACCAGATGAATTTGCATCAATTAAATTCGAAGTTGAGTCAGCAATAGTAAATGAACCTAAACCAGCATCTAAAGTTAAATTAACAACCTTAGTGTTGGTATCAAATTCTTTAGAATAATTTTGAGAAAAAGTGTCATTACCATTAATTTCAAAATTAACAGAACATAATAAAGAAAATATAATTCCATAAATTAAAATTGCCGTAAAAATTCCTGAAAATGAACTTACAATTGGTTTAACAAAACTTTGTTTGAATATTAAACCTAAACCCCAAAAAACAAAAATTAAAGGCCAAATATTCCAAACAAAATCAAAAGAGCTATTTATAAGTTCATATTTAACTAATATAAACAGCAAACCAATTGTAACTAAAAATGAACCCCAAAACATTTTACTGGAATTCATATTCAACCTCACTTCTTAAAAGAATTTGATATTAATAATACACCAATTAGTATCAACATATATGGGAAAATATCACTGAAATCAAACGATGGAATTAAATTGTTTAATAAAAAAACGACACCAATAAAAATTAAAACTATACCTGTAATAAATCTTGGCGAACTGTTATTTTTTTGTGTGGGATTATTATTTCTATTAATATTATCAGGTTCATTTTGATTAATATCATAAGCAATATCAAATGGTTCTTCTGGAATTGCAATCCAAAGAATAAAATAAATTAAAATACCTGAGCCATGTAAAATTGTTAAAACAACAAAAACAATTCTGATAATTACCGGATCAATATTAAAATAATCAGCTAAACCACCAGCAACACCAGCAATTATTTTTTGTTTTCTGGAACGATATAATTTTTCTTTCATTTCATCACCTTTTAGATGTTCAAAAATTAAGACGAATGTAAATTAAAAATGTTTTATAAATTGATAAATATAAGAGACATCTTTTATGTTAAAAAGCAAGACTCATCAAATAGTACTTAGAGCAACCAGAAAATCCAAAGTCTTTTTATTTAATTATGGTTTTAATTAAGTCGTTTAACAATTCCATTATTTCTTTATTAGCGGTCAAAATTATAAAAGAATAGTAACACCCAGCTTCTTATTAAAAAAAAATGTTTGGGCTTGACATCTGGAAAAAGGCGAAAACTCTACTCAATTCCCGAGAAAA
>CAZVBT010000175.1:0-6103 GCA_964625385.1 uncultured Melioribacter sp.
TCCAAATCGACTTTGGAATAACGCGCGGTATCCAAAGCGGTATCCTCAGGCCTTATCATTTTCTTATCGGTAAAAATCAAAGGCACGTGCGCGCTTATATCGTAAGTGCCCGCGGCGTTCGGGTTAAAAGAGCCGTCCGAAAATCTCGGCAGAGTCCCGTATTTTTGAGCGGCCAGGTAATAGGCGGCTTTTGCGGGTATATTGTAAATTATCCCGTCCAGGTCGCATTTAAGCTGAATTTTATTTATTAATTCAAGCATTAAATTATCGAAGGCCGCATATCCAGAGCCAGAGCCCGTGACAACGATTTGACCTCGCAAATCGAGGTGTAAAGCGTCCCAAATTTGCCCGAGCGGAAAATCGGCCGCTTGCCTCACGGCAACGCCCGATTGTAAATTCGTTCTGCCTAAATAAATTTTTTCCGTTTGTTTCATTGTTTAGCTCCTTATTCGCCTAATACCTGTTTTACCACGGGCGCTTTAACTTTTATTCTGTTCAGAATAGCCAAAGCGACGAACATAAAAACAAAAAATACTCCGAATTTTTTTAGCATTTCCATTTTTATTTACCTTCCTTATTTTAAATATATGCGCTAATGCGCATAAATATATTTTAATACGCAATATTAAAAAACGCAATATTAAATTAAAGATTTTTGGCTTAAATTTTTTAGAGGTAAATGCAAGAATTTATATTCGGGTATTTTTTGAATTTCGTCTGTGTCGCAAAAATTTGCGAAATAATCTAAATCTCTGCGGTCGTAAAATCGCGATATATACAAGTCGGTCGCTATTGAGCGCAACGGCGCTATTGTTTGATAAGGGCGGATAATAATCGCGGTGATATTTAAGTTATAATGCCGTCCGCGCGCAATTATTTCGCGGAAATTTGCGCCGCTATAAAATCGGTCGGCTTCTTCCAACACTAACATAATCGGCTTGCCGACATATAGGCCGAAAATTTTTATTATTTCGAAAACGCTTTCGTATTCGTTTTCATAGGGCGAAAATAAAATTTTAAATTTTTCGCGCCCGATATTATCGGCGCATAACTCGCGAAATTCCGAAATGGAATAAGCCGCGTCTGTATATTCGAACTCTTCGAAATCGGCGTCCAAAATTATTTGGCGCGGCTCACTCGCTATAAGCCGACGGGCAAGGGTTGTCTTTCCTGAGCCCGTCGAGCCATAAATTAAATTAACCTTTCTCTTGTCCATTTTTCTTTTGAAAATCGGCGTAGGCTTTATATTTCGCGCCTGCTACGACTATAAGAGCGCTTGTGAGCGCGATAATTGACGCGTATTTTCCCGCGGGCGCAAATTCATTTAAGACCACGGCCAATGGCCTCGCTATCGTTTCGCGTTCGACTTTGTCGAGCATAAAGCCGTCGAAACCAGTCGCGTAGGTCGCGGCAAGAAAAGGCAAATCAGCCAAAGCGCCTGCGTTGTTTTCGTCCCAAAGCGCTTGGGTTGACGCCTGTAATGGTGTAGTAGTTTGACTATTTCCGCCGTTAGTATCGGCGTTTTTTCTCGGGCGACCTCGACCTCGTTTCTTTGGCGTTTCAGCGTCTGCCAAAGCGCCGTCAGTTTCCGCGCGAAAATCAGCGCGCAAAGCGCCCTCGTTTTCCAAAGACGTATTTTCCCCGTTAAGTTTTTCAATATTTTCATTTTCCATTTTTTAACCTCGCTTTAATTTTACACTTTACAAAATCAAGGATTATGGCGCAAAAATGCGGCTCGACGCAGTCGAGGCCTACATAATGCGCGTTCTTATGCGCGCATACGCTCGCGCGCAATTTCTTACAACGTGCCGCGCCAGAGCATACGCCCGCAATTTCGTCAGCAAAAATCAATTTCGCTTTTTTCTTTGCGAGCGTTGGTCTCGGCATTTTTTTGCTCCTCTCTTTTGGACGTCATTAATTTCGACAATATTTTATCGGCCACGACGTCGGCCAAAGCCGATATGTCTAACGGCGCCTGATTAGGCGCGGGAGTTTCTTTTTTTATTTCCTCTTTTTTATTTTCTTTTTCGTCCATTTTATTTTCTCCTTATAGCAAGTCGAGGATATACGGCTCGCTATCATAAGTTTGACGGCCGAAATCGGAAAAGCATTTCGGCATTTTTTTCAATACGCGCTTGCGCTCGTTGAGCGTAATTTCGCGTTGAAAATTTTTCAAAACGTTAAAATCGCTCCGCTCTATGCTTTTAGCATATTCTTTAAAACTTTGCGCCGTAAAAATCGACGCCGACATACTTAACGTTTTACATTTTAGCAAATTATTTATAATTTCTGACGCTCCCCTAAAACCGCGAAATCTATCGTCAATGCGGCCGTCCTCAAATATAAGACGATATTTTCCGTTGCCAAAAATTATAGCGTCGCATTTGCCTTTAAAAGAAAAATCGCCGAGATTATCCCCGATTAAATCGTCGGTCAAGGGTAACATAGTAAATAGCCCGTCAGTGGCGAAATATACGCCGCAAAATTTCTGCGCCGCTTCCCAAATTTTCAACCGCGTTGCTTCTGTTATGTGCGAGGCATAGGCCAAATTCGCATTAGTCCCAAACTCGCTTTTTATTTCGTTTTTGCGAGGGAAAAATTTGGCAAGCCGCTCGGGCAAGGGCTCTTGCGGCTCCCTGCGTTCGGCAAATTTGCCATACATAGAATTTAGAATTTTTTTAACTATCAAATTTTTTTGAGGGTCTTTTCGCTCCTCGTATAAACGCAAAATTAAATCTTCAAAAATTTTTCGTTTGCTTCCCGTATAATAGACGCTTTCTATTACCTCGTGCTTTATTCGCCAGCGACGAAGCGTTTTTAACGCTTCATATCCGCAATATGTGCGAAACCGGCCTACGGGATAAATAATTGTTTCAACGCCATCAATTTCGCTTCTTACGGGCAAAAATCCAAATTCATATTCTTTTGGCATATTAACGACGACGTCAAAGACGCCATATAAAATATTTTCTAAATCTTTTGGCGCGCCGTTATGCCGATGCAATTGCGCGCCTTCAAGCGAATATAAATCTTTAACTTGCGAGGGATAGGCGCTTTTGATATCGTAATAATATAAATCCTTAACAAGTCCTAAATACTTATAGTCCATGAATCCGCCGTAAAAGCCCCTCGCAAAAAGCGCGTTTGTTTCGGCGTCGGGAGCGACAATTTTCAAATTTTTTTTAAGATATTTCAGGGCTATATAACCGCCTGAATAATATTTGTCTTTCAAGGCAGACATTATATCGCACGCCTCTAAACTCCATTTCAAATTTTGCCATAAACGATATGTAAGCGCTACGTCGCGCTTGGCATACTCGATAATTTCATTCCGTCGGTGCCCACGCAATAATTTATCAATATTTTGATAATCGGCTTCGTTCAAATTCAATTTATTTTCGCTTCCGCCTAAATATTTATCGCTTGCCCGGCGCAAGGAAGTATCGTAATATTGATACAAATCCCACACTTCGAACTTTTCTTCGGAGCGCATTTTCCGCGCGCAAAAATATTTGTTCGGAATATATTCTAAAAGAATATTTTTATAACGCGCGACGCCGTATATAGCCAAATCCTCGATGACTGACTCGTTTGTAAAAACGGGGTGAGTTATAGCCCGTATATCGAAAGCGGCGTTATAGGCGAAATAACTTTCGCCCTTCAAAAAATCGAATATTTCCGAAAAATCTTTCGGAAATTCTTTTATTTTCTGTTCAAAATTATCGCCCTTAATTAAAAGACACGCTTGGCCGTATCCAGGGCGGTTTATAGTTTCAGTGTCAAATGCTTTCATTTTTTTCTCTCCTTAAAAACTTTCAATTCTTTCGCCTAAAATATCGCTTAAAATTTTTAACGAAAAATTCAAATGAGGTCGTATTTTTTTTACGACCTTTTTTTCTTTTAATTTTTTTAATTCATCGCGTTTTTCCCTTTTATATTCGCTTATAAAACGCAAGGACGTCTGATAATCCAAATCAAATTTATTTTTAATTAAATTTACTAATTCCTTTTTTTGATATTTTCTTATTATTTTTAACCTCGTTTTATTTTTTACATTTTTTATAAATTTTCCGTTAATATAATACTCATAATTCCCGCGCGAATTTTTAATAAAATTAAAATTCGGCCTTTTTATTATTTGCGTAAAATCTTTCAATTGTATTTTTTTTATTTTTTGGTTTTTTAAAATTGTATTCAAAATTAAAACACTTTCAGCCGCTCGTTTTTTCCCTGATTTTTGAGATATTTGAGAAAAATGGCCTCGACCGATTATTTTTTCGGCTTTTTTAATTTTATTTTTATTTTTTTCAAATATTATTTTTTCTTTTTTATTTTCTTTTTTTATTTTCTTTATTTTTTTTATTTTAATGCCTTATTTTTTTAATAATTTATTTTTTATCTTATTTATTATTAATTTTTCCTTTTTATTTTGAGTTATTTTATTTTTTTTATTTTTCATAAAATAAGATAAAAATCGGCGGGCGTTTTTTCAGCCCGCCGAAATTTCGCCGAATTTTTATTTTTTTACCGCGAGTTTGTAAATATGGCCTCGGTCGGTTTTGCCCTCGTATTTCAGCCATATTTCTTTTCCGACAAACGCGGGCAAATTTTTGTCCAGAAAACCGCAACCAGCGATATATTTAACGCCATCTACGGTTTCGACTTTATATGCGGTATTTTTGCCGAATTTCCCGTCATATTCAAAACTTCCTTTCAGAAGGCCTTGAATACTTTCGCCAATATCAAGATTAATAAACTCCCCGTTTTCTTTTTCAAACGACTTATTTATAACCTCGAAGCCCGTAGGCACAACTACGGCCTCGGTAGGCATTTCTATTTTTGCGGTCTGTCCCGCCGTCTTTTTGTTTCCTTTCATATTCCTCTCCTATGTTTATATTATAGCGACTATTCGTCGCTTTCGCAAGCGCTCTTAACGCCTGCCAAAGCGACGGCGCGCGTTAGCGCGCTCGTCGTTCTAATTCGGTTAGGCGGTTTTGTATTCTTACGAGAATTTTTTGAAAGTCCGCAAGCATACGCTCGCGCTCTTTTCGCTCGTCCCATATAAGCGCTTGTGCGCTCTGTAACGAGCGGAATAAATTTTTCACTTTTGCTTTTAATATCAAAACTTCGGCACGTTCGGTCATATCATGCCTCGCATAATCGCGTCACGGATAAACTGCGATACGCTTTTATTTTCTTTTACGGCCATTTTTTTTATTATATCAAAAAATGCCGACGGAAATGTTATTAAAAATTTTTTACTTTTCGAACTTTTCATTTTTATATCTCCATAATTTTACGCGCGGCCTCTTTTAACTCGGCGAGCGCCTTATATGCGCGCTCGCGGTCGTAATAGACGCCGACGCATATCGTTTGACCTGCGGCCTCTATATAGAGAGCATATACAGCGCCCCCTTGGCGCTCACGTAGAATTGCTTCAAACATATTTAATCCCCTTTATAGAGCGAGTTATTTGAAAGGCGGTTAAATTGCTTATACTCTCGACAAATCCCGTTTTTGTCGGCTTATGCTCTGCTTGGAGCATATAGCCGCCGTCCTTCCATATATAGATGACATACTCGACGCGATGTTTCAAAATTCGCTCGTAAAGCTTTTGTGTTAAAGTCATAATTATACCCCCTCAACCGCGAGCATAACTATATATTTTTTGCCGTTATATTTATACACATAAGTATATCCAGCGTCGCTTTTGTTGATTTTGTAAAAGTTAACATTATGACTATGCCCACGCTCATTTATTATTTTTTGAACGCGCGCCGTTATGGGCGCATATTCTAATTCCTCGCATTTTTCGCATTTGAAATTTTCTGCCTTCCATTGGAAAAATGGCGTATTCTCTAATTCGACAACCGCGCCGCACTTACTACATTTTAGTTTCACAATTGTATACATATTATTCATATTTTTCTCTCCTCGATATACCTTCGCGATATATCTAAATATATCTTAATACATTTTTTTTTATTTGTCAATCCCGCCATCTGTAACTTTTGTTACACCCCTAAGTCGTATAGCCTCATACTTGCCCCGTATTCGCTCCGCCTGCTTAGGCTCGCGACCAGTGCGGGGGAGGGACGGAGGG
>CAZVBT010000176.1:0-5507 GCA_964625385.1 uncultured Melioribacter sp.
CAAGAATTTCCATTTATTGAAAAAGTTGAAATGACAAAAAATAATTCATTAAAAATTTTATACAAAAACAAAAAACTTACATTAAAACCTGCTAAAGATTATTCAACGTTAGGTTTTTCTGGTAAAACAAAAATTAAATCAGAATTAGTTTTTGTCGGCTATGGAATTTCAGCACCAAAGTTAAATTATGATGATTACGATGGAATTGATGTAAAAAATAAAATTGTAATTGCAATGAAAAATCATCCCGAACATGATAGTTCAAAATCTGAATTTGAAAGATTTATTTCATTAAGGTACAAAGCTAATACAGCAAAAGAAAAAGGTGCTGCAGGAATTATCTTTCTTAATGGTTATTATCCCAAAAACGATGATATTCTATCTGAACCTAAATATGATGGTGCACCTGGAATGAAAGATTTTGCAGTTGTACAAATCAAAAGAGATATAATTGAGTCCTTACTAAAAAACCAAAATTTTTCACTCGAAGAAATTCAAAAAGAAATTGATAGCAATAAGAAACCAAATTCATTAGAATTAAAAAATGCAAGTATAGAAATTTCAACCGAGATTAATGAAATTCAAAAAACAGCAAGAAATGTTGGCGGAATTTTAGAGGGTAATGATCCAGTTTTAAAAAATGAATACATAGTTATTGGAGCTCATTATGATCATCTTGGTATTGATCAACTTAAAGATGCTTCGATGTACAAAGGAACAGATAGACAAATTCATAATGGAGCCGATGATAACGCATCTGGAACAACTGGCGTATTAGAAGTTGCAGAAAAATTTGCCTCAATTAAAAATGACTTAAAACGTTCAATTATATTTCTAACTTTTTCAGGTGAAGAACTAGGAATACTTGGTTCAACTCACTTCACAAACAATTCACCTGTTGAATTAAACAAAATTGTTGCAATGTTAAATATGGATATGATTGGCAGATTAAATGAAGAAAATAATTTAACAATTATTGGAACAGGAACTTCATCAAAATGGAAAGAACTATTAAACAATAAAAATAAATACAATTTCAAATTATCAATGAGTGATGGTGGAAGTGGTGGAAGCGACCATCAGGCATTTTCAAATAAAAACATACCAGTATTATTTTTCTTTACCGGCACTCATAACGATTATCATAAACCATCTGATGATGTTGATAAAATAAACTTTAATGGTGAAGAAAAGTTGTTAAACTTTGTTTTTGATGTTGCTAATGAAGTTCAAAAAATACCAGAGAAACCAGATTATGTTAAAGTAGTAGAACAAGCTCAGAGACCAGTCGGGAGAACAAGAGTAACTGTTGGGACAGTACCAGAATTTGGATATAGTGGCAATGGTTACAAATTAAGCGGAACAACAGAAGGAAGTCCTGCTGCAAAAGCTGGATTAAAAGCTGGAGACATTATAATTAAATTCGGACCAAAATCTGTTGGCAATATCTATGATTTTATGTATGCTGTTCAAGATTATAAAGCTGGTGATATAGTTGATGTAATTATTTTAAGAGATGGAAAAGAAATGACATTCACACTTGAATTGATTGCAAAATAATTTTAAGAAAGCACGCTGGTAATTTTATACCAGCGTGCAATTTTCATCACAAAGAATAATTCAATCTTGTATAAACATACCTTCCATTAAAACCGGATGGCAATTGACTAGTAAATGGTAAAATTCCATTAAAACTATTAACCTTAATAACTTTATCCGGATAAGTATCCAATAAATTATTTGCACCAACAGCGAGTGTAAGGTTTTTCATTAATGAATATGCAACTTCTAAATCAACAACCCACACTGGTGAATAGGTTTGATCTTGAAGTGGATTATTATTAAACCCTGTAATTGCGCCATAGCGAATTGCTCTTGCCAAAATATTCCAGTCAGAAAGACTATATGTTGCCTGGAAATTCCATGAGCTCAATGGTTGTCCACGTTCAAATCTTCCTTGTTCAACTCTACCCAATAATGGAATGGTAGTTAAAGCAGCTAATTGTGGTGGTGTATTAATTTTATCTTTATTAGTTATATCTGTTTTATTGAAATTCATTGAAGCCATAAATCTAAAAATTCCATCGCCAAGATTGAAAGCATATTTTCCTGTAATATCAACGCCTTGTGTTTTTGTATCAAGAGCGTTAGTAAAGAATCTTCCACCAGTCGCATTTATACCCTGAGCTTGTAAAAATTTTTGAATATTAGTTCCAGTGAAATTTTCTGTCATTACAACTCTATCTTTTATATTAATTACATAACCATCAATTGTTAAAGAAAGATTTTCCTGAGAGTATGTAACACCAACACTTAAATTAACAGATTTTTCAGCTGTTAAATCTTTAGCACCAAGAGCTTTTGCAACTTTTGAATTAACAGGAAAAGTACCAACCTCGAATGGAATACCACCAATAAAAGCAGTTGCTATAGATGAGAAATAAGCTTGTGAAAGAGAAGGAGCCCTGAAACCATTACTAACAGCACCACGCAAACCAATGTTAGTTGTTAATTCATACCTTGCACTTAATTTCCCTGTTATTGTTGAACCAAAATCACTATAATTTTCAAATCTTCCAGCTGCACCAAGTGTTAATTGCGCATTAATTTGATTTTCTAAATCAACATAAAGACCAAAATTTGTTCTTGATTGATCTTGAATGTTTGTTGGTGTAAAACCTGGAAAAACTTGTGAACCAACAGATGCAGATTTACCAGCATTTGGTCCATCAAGAATTTTTACACCACCATCTAAATAAGAAGCAGGTTCACCAGCACCTAATTGATAATTTTCAGATCTGAATTCGGCTCCTGTTGCAATATTAAGAGGGTTCTCCCAACCAATATCAACTTGACGAGAAAAATCAACAGTTGTAACCGATTGATAAAATTTTAATTTACCAGCAAAGAATGAAGTAGGACTCTTAGTACCAAAAGAAGTATTTAAAGAATTGCTTACATAAAAATTAAAAACATTTCCACCAAAAACTTCCGCAACATCATAAGCCCATTCGCCCCAACCACCTTTAACACCAGCAGCAAAAGAAGCATCAGAAATTTTAGTATCTATCATTGGCAAAAATCCATTTGGATAAATTGCACGAACGTTTCTATCATCAAGTGCTCTTCTGTAGAAACCACCTGCTGAACCTTCTCTATAATTATAACCACCAAAAGTATAAAGTTGAGTTCCCTCTGCTATTGGAATTGAGCCATTCATAAAAACACCAGCATCTTGTAAATCTGCATCTCCAAAACGATGATTCAATCTATTAAATGTTGCTTCGCGGGGATCTGGTTGACCATTAATAGTAAAATATTGTTGTCTATAATCTAAACCAGCTCTGTTTGTAAAATCATGCTTTCTGTATGCACCACTTACATAAATATTTCCACCCAATAAATCAAAACCATATCCTAAATGAATATTCCTTGATAATCCATCCTTGATACTTACAGTTTCTTTTTTACCATCCCAACTATATGTTGAACTTGTCTCACCTGCTATATTACCTTCTGTTTCAAGATAACCTCTTTCATAATTTGTCATATTTTCACCAAGAGATGCAGAAACATCAAGCCCTTTTTTGTTTTTTAGAACAATATTTATAACACCTGCAATAGCATCACTACCATATTGTGCAGATGCACCATCGCGCAAAACTTCAATTCTTTCAATTGCACTTGCAGGTATTGCATTTAAATCTGTTCCTGCAGAACCTCTTCCGATTGTTCCGTTAACATTAACAAGTGCACTCTGATATCTTCGTTTACCATTTACAAGTACAAGAACTTGATCAGGATTTAATCCTCTTAAAGAAGCTGGACGAACATGATCCGAACCATCAACAATACTTGTTTGTGGAGCATTGTATGATGGAACCAAAGCTTTTAGCAAATCAGTTGTTAAAGAAAAGCCAAATTGTTCAATATCTTTTTCTGTAATGATATCTATAGGAACAGCCGAATTTATAACTGTTCTATCTTGTGTTCTTGTACCAAGTACAACAACTTCTTGAGTTCCGATTATGTCGGCATCAAGCATGAAATTTAAAGTTTGTGTTTCGCCAGTGTTAATTTTTATGTCATTACGAACAGGTTTATAACCAACATAACTTACTTGAACTCTATGTGACCCTGAAGGTACTTTGAATGAATAATTTCCATTGATATCAGCAGTTGTTCCATAGCTTGTCCCCAGCACTATAATTGAAGCTCCAATTAAAGGTTCATCAGTTTTGGAATCTTTAATAGTTCCTTTTAATGTTCCTGTTGATTGGGCATAAGAATTTATTCCAAAAAGAGAAAAAGATAACAAGAAAAGAAAAATTACGTTTTTACTACTAATAATAATAGTAGAATAACTCATACAACCTCCTCTGTTAATTAATTAAAAGTTATTCATTAAATATGATATTAGATGAATAATAAGTATCAATTCCTAATAACCAATTGCAGCACCAGCACCGCGTTTGTCTGCGGCACCGTAAAAGATATTCTTGTTTTGGTCAACAAGAATTCCTTCTGCTAACCCAAGTATTGTGAACCTGTTATTAGCATCTTCAAATTGGTATCCCATTTCTTCTAATCTTTTCATAACATCGTTAGATAATGCAAACTGTTCAATATAAATTTTGTCAGGCAACCACTGATGATGAATTCGTGGTGAATTAATTGCATCAGAAATATTCATTTCAAATTCTAAACAATTAAGAATAACTTGTAGTACGGTTGTAATAATGCGAGAACCACCCGGTGATCCAATAACAATGTAAGGTTTACCATTTTTCAATACAATCGTTGGAGTCATTGAGCTAAGTGGTCTTTTTTGAGGTTGGATTGCATTTGCTTCATTGCCTACTAATCCAAATTGATTTGCTTCTCCAGGTTTTGCTGAGAAATCATCCATTTCGTTGTTGAGTAAAAAGCCGGCTCCCTCAACAACTATCTTTGAACCGAAGGCTGAATTAATTGTTGTTGTTACACTAACAGCATTTCCATATTTATCTATAACTGAATAATGAGTTGTCTCGTTACTTTCTTTAAAGTTCTTTAAAATATTTCTATCAATTTCATTTGAGGGAATTGCTTTACCATAATTCTGTTTTATTTTTTCTGAAATTATTTTAGCATATTCTTTAGATGTTAGAATTTTTTGAGGGACATTATAAAATTCACTATCACCTAAGTATTCGGCCCTATCAGCATATGCATATTTCATTGCTTCAACAAGTTTATGAATATATTCACTACTTCCCCATTCATTTTTATCAATTGAAAAATTTTCAAGTATGTTTAGCATTTCAATTAATGCTATACCACCTGAACTTGATGGTGGCATTGATAAAATTTCATAATTTTTATATGTACCTTTTACTGGTTCTTTTTCAACAACATTATATTGGTCTAAATCTTTTTGGGAAATTTTTCCACCAAGTGAATTTATTTGTTTTATTAAAAGTTCTGCTACTTTACCTTTATAAAAACCATCTTTCCCATATTTCTTA
>CAZVBT010000177.1:0-4722 GCA_964625385.1 uncultured Melioribacter sp.
AGCTAATTCAATTTTGAGATCGTTAGCAAAAGATGGATTTTCTTTTTTCAATATTGATAATGCTTTCCACAAGGTTTTAGCATTTCTGTCTGGCCCTAAACTTCCATAATGACTCAGCTTAAATTTATTCGATAGTGGAACTTTGACATTTTGAAAATCATCTTCGTCGAAACCCCAAACAATAACTCCAACATTTTTAGCTCCGATAGATTCTAGATCATTTTTCCATGAGTCACTACAAATGGTAACTTTATCGGCATACTTAAAAACACGTTGTTCCATCATTTGATGAATCTTTAAAGAAAATGGATTTAACATTAATTGTGGGAAATAATCAACTTGCGTCCACGGGTCTTGAAAATCTGCGTGCCACGGAATACTGAACTTTCTTTTCAATTTATATGCAATCATGTGATTTGTTTGTGGTGGTCCATTTGTGAAAAGTAAATCCACTTTATTTTTAGCAAGATATTTTTTTAGATGATTGACACTTGGGCGAATCCAAAATTTTCTTGCATCGGGTATAAAAATATTTCCGCGTATCCAAATTCCAAATTTGTGAGCTAAAGTTGGTTTATCTTCCTCTAAAAAAACATTGTGAATTCTTTCTTCTTTTTTTTTACCAGTTATGAATTTAAATAGATTAAATGGTTCCCAAATTTTTGTTTTAATTACTTCTAAATCTTTAGGAACATCTTTAAAATTGATTTCATCAAGAACAGGGTATTCGGCACCTTCGGCTGTGTGAACTATTGGTTCGTAGCCAAATTCTCGTAAGTATTTAACGAATTTTAGATTACGATGAACAGCAATTCCACCAGAAGGAGGCCAATAATATGTTATAAATAAAACTTTTTTCATTTTTTATTTATACTGAATAAATCTTTTGTGAATGTAATAATTTTTTCTTTTGATGTTAAAATTTCCAATTCAGCTTTTTCATAAAAATTAAATATGAAAAGAACGAAAGGGAAGATAAAAGCCAAAATTAATTTTATGAAAATGAATTCGATTTTAATTTCATTAAAAAAATAGATTGGAAGAGATAAATGTGAACCAAGTATTATCATCAAAACTAACTTTAAATTTTCAAAAGGAATTTTGAAATAAATGTTTGATACAATTTGTGTAACAACATGAAAGATAAGAAAAGAAATAAGAGTATTAACTGCGGCTGCTATAATTCCAAATACAGGAATGAATATGTAATTAAGAATTATATTTAAAACAGCAGCGAAAATTGTTATCCAAGCAATATATTTTGTGTTTTTTGTTAAAAGCATTCCAAGTTGAGCAGTTAAGCGCATACCACTAAAAACATAAGAAAGTAAAATTATTGGTGTTATAAAAAATGAGGAATCGTAATTTCCTTTTCCTGCAAAAAGAAAAATAATTTCAGGTGAAAAAAGTGAAAGCACTATAAATCCCCATACAAAAAAGAACGTTGAGTAGGTCATTAACTTGGAATAAAAACGTTTGTCGTTTCCCCTACCAAAATATTTATAAGCAAGTGGTAACAAACTTAAGTTAAAAGGTAGGATCAAAAACATATTTAGTACACCAGCAATTCTATAACCTAAACCATAAATTGCAACATATTTAGCGCCAAGCAGCCATTTAATTATATATCTATCACTCAAATTCAAAAGCATAAATCCAGCAGAACTTAAAACAAGAGGAAAACCAAAAATCAAAGCAGCTTTTAGTAATTCTGAATTGAATTTTAGTTTCATTTGTGGAATCATTTTGAAAAGTAAGATTAAAACAATCAATATTTCTGAAATAAGAAAACTTAATAATCCTCCATAAATTCCATATCTTTTTATTGTTACAAAAAATATTGTCAAGCTAATTATTAAAACGATTCGGAAAATATTTAAGGTTGTGTAATACTTTGCTTCTTCATCAGCTCTTATTTTTGAAAAAAATAAATTTGAAATCACACGAAGTAAAATTATGAACGAAGAGATTCTTAAGTAATCAAAATTTATTAAATCGCCATTGAAAAGATTCGGAAATGAATAATTAATTATTTCAAGTATAGAAACTAATATTGAAATAAAAAGAATTAAAAAAATAAAGACAGAAAAAAGAGCGGATGATTTTTGATTTTTGTATTCCTCTGAGTTGTTTAAAAAAATAATTGCACTTGCTTGACCTAGTATTAAAATTTCTGCAAGTATTTGAATTGAAGTGTCTAATAAATCCCAAACACCAAATTGAGCAACCGAAAAAGTTCTCAAATAAAGTGGAAGTAAAATCAATCCAGATGCTTTTAATGCAATATTGCTTAAGCTATAAATAAAAGTTTGTTGTAAAGTATTTTTAATTTTATCAAGCATTAGGATTTACTTTTTCTTTTAATTACCAACAGGGTAATTATTCCGCCAAATAATAGAAAATTCAAAATAAGAGAAATAGTTTTTCCAATTGAAAAGCCTTTAGGTTCATAAACAAATTCAACATTATGGTTACCTTCAGGCACTACAATACCAATGAAACCATAATTTGTTTTGTAAGTTTTTGTTGGGTTGCCATCTACATAAGCTTTCCATGCTGGTAAATAAGTTGTACCGAAAAACAAAAATTCTTTACCATTTGAATTTGTTTGAAGAGAAATCTTTTCATCAACATAATTTTTAATTACTACACTTGAAGTTGAATCATGCTTAATATCAAAATCTTTTTTTTCAATGTAGGCAATATTCTTAGGATCAAAAGAATCATTTTTTATTGCTTCAAGAATTTCTTTACCGGTTTTATTTTCAACATTATTAACAAAATAAACACGTGGTAAAGCTTTTTCATTTTTATAAACAAATTCATTTTCACTTTGATTTACTAAAGTAAACCCGTCAACACCATAAGGTTGATCAGTGATAATATATTTAACACCAAGCATTTTCCATAAAGTTACATTAACGGGACCAACAACATCTATAATGTCTTGATAGCTTCTTGGTTTAGCCGCAGAATAACCATAAAAATCCTCTAAAAGAAAATAAACATTGAAATTAGAATTTTGTGAAAATGAACCCATTCCTTGTCTTTTTAAGTTAAGAATTCTAAATGGTTCTTTTTCATTTTGTTGCTTAACTACACGAACATAGTTTGGCTCTGTAAATAGTTGATCAATTTGTGCTTTGTCAACATAAGAAGCTCCTCGTGTACTAATTCTAAAAAGGTCTATTAAAGAAAAAACAATTACACCGATAATCAATAAATCTTTATTTATCTTTTTTATTGTGTAAGCATAAGCTAAACCAAATGTTAGCGCTAAAAGAATTATAGCAATTTGTAAATCAGCGGTGAACATTTTACTCATATAGTTCGATAGCGCATTAAACATTTGTGCTTCTTGTTGATTTGATAACGTGGAAGTATAATTAGTTACACGAATTGAAAACCAACTTTTGATTGAATCATTTGCAAGAATTGAAATTACAAACAAACCTAAAAAAGTTAAAAACAAAATTTTTAATGACTTAGATATTAAAACATTATTTTCTTCTCTTAATGAAATTATTTTCATTAGACCAAGCCCTGCAAGAATTGGAAATACAATTTGAAGAACATGCAAAATCATTGAAGGTGCGCGGAAGTTATCGAACTGAGGGAAGTAGTAATAAAACAAATTATAAAGCAAAGGGAAATTTCGCCCAAATGACAAAATCAAAAATAAAATTACAACTATACCAAGAAACTGAACTAAAGGTTCTTTTCTTCTAGTAACCAATGCGAACAAAGCCAAAGCAAAAACTATTATTCCCATGTACATTGCAGTATCAACAAATGGCATTTGACCAAAATAAGTGTTTACTTCAACTTCCTGATTTTGAGTAAGCTCTCCTTTGTAAGTTGATTTTCCAAATCCATAATATGATGGAATGATAAAAGTCATTATTTCTTCGGGTGAGAATGACCAGTTAGTTGCATAATCATAAGAATTATTTTGTGTTGGTGTATTTTGATTATGAATTTCTGTTATGCTTTTTGTTCCGCGGGTTGAGTATGGTTTGTATTCTAAAATTTGTGAGTAGGTATCAAAAGACATTAACAATGCTATTATGCCAACTGCAACAGTAATTCCCAAAGACTTTAAAATGTTTTTTCGAAGTTCGTTATTTTTTTTAACTATTGAATGAATTATGAAATAAATAAAATAAATTGTGGCAAGAAGAGCGAAGTAAAAAACAATTTGAACATGAGCATTCAAAACAAGTAAATGCATTCCTAAAGCAAAAAGAAATACATCAAGAAATTTAAGTTCTTTTTGAAATTTAAATAACATCATTAAAATAAAAGGCAAGACAGATAGACTCATCAATTTTGTAATATGACCGATATAAAAAAGGACGGTGATTCCTGTGCTAAATATTATAGATGCCGAAACAAGAAAACTCAAAAGACGATTTGCACCAAGAGTACGCATCATAAAAAATGAAGTTAAAGCAAGTATAACAAAACTAAAAGTATAAATCGCATTGTAATCTGAAAATGGAGAAGAATAAATTCTTGATGCATAGGAATAAATTGCAGCAGTCAAATCAAACATTCGTGGTGCAGTAGATGTTACAACTGCGGGCATACCGCAAAAAATATGTGGATTCCAGAGTGAATATCCATCACGATCTTTGTTTGCATATTCACGTAAACTTTTTACTTGAATTAAATCAGCTGAAGAAAGAGTTTTATCTCCAAATGTAATTGGAAAGAAAAAGA
>CAZVBT010000178.1:0-5648 GCA_964625385.1 uncultured Melioribacter sp.
TAAATCAAAAAATTTTACAATCACCAAAAAATTTAAATCCACAAACAGGAAATGAAAAATACTCATCTCGCTCTTTATTAAAATCACTTGGTGAAAAAGATCGTAAATCATTTTTTATGAATGGGAATAACGTTGCAGTAGAAATAGAAAACTATGGTGGAATAGCTCCTGGTTTTGGTGGAATACGTGAAATCACAAATTTAATTTGGCGTGATGCACCCTATATATTTCAATTTTGCCCAATTGTTGGAGCTTCTGTAGTAGATACCGCAGGAAAAAGAATTCATATAATTACAGATGGAATGAATGACTATGACAGAGCAGGATTAAGAGAGATTGACCCGGCAACAGGACTAAAATGGCAATGGCAGCCTTTGCCTGGTTATGCAGATCCAAATCAACCTTATATTGCATCAAACCCAACTTTAGATACTGATAGAGATGGGAAACCAGATAGCTGGCCACGAGAATGGTATAACGAAAAATTGGGTCAATATGTTTGGCCTGGTTATTTAACTCAAGGCGAAAATAATGCCGACTTAGAAGCATACTGGGCAATGGATGATCGTGATAATAAAGAGTTTGGTTACTTCCCATTCAAAAATGATAAAACTCGTCGTGGTATTGGAGTTCAGATTGATGGCCGTGCTTTTCAATGGAGTAATTCACTTGCTTCCAATGCAATATTTTTTGTTTGGTCAATTACTAATGTTAGTGATAAAAATTTAGATTCTGTGATGTTCGGAATTTATGGCGATCCTGATATTGGCGGGCAGGATAATAAAGATGATAATGGCTTTTTTATTTCACCTTTCGATACAAAAATTCCTCTCTACGCAAGAAACATGGTTTACTTTTGGGATCCTGATATGAAAGGTGATAATGGAAGAAAACTTGGTTACTTAGGTTGTAAATTTCTTGAATCGCCCGGAAACCCAAATGATGGAATTGATAATGATGGTGATGGATTAATTGATGAAAGACAGGATAATGACATAGATGAAGATAAAGACTGGGATCCTGAGACTGATGATGTTGGAATGGATGGAATTCCTAATACTGGAGATCAAGGTGAAGGTGATGGAATTCCAACACTTGGCAAAAGATTACCAGATGGAAGACCAGATCCACTTTTTCCCGGTGAACCAAATTTTGGTTATACAGATTTAGATGAATCTGATCAAATTGGTTTAACAAGTTTTAAAAGTTCTCAATGGGCAACAGATTTAAGAATAGCTTATGATGAAGATATTTGGAATGCAACTAAGCCCGGCAGCTTTAATGAAATAACACAAAACCAGGATATAGTTTTCATTTTTAGCTCAGGATATATTTCTTTAGCACCCGGTGAAACCAAAAGAATTTCTATGGCATTTTTATTTGGTGAAGATTTAGATGATCTTTTAACTACAGCAGAAACAGTTCAAGATATTTATAATAAAAATTATAGATTTTTTAGACCACCAAGTTTACCAAAAGTTACTGCTGTTCCCGGTGATAAAAAAGTTACTCTTTATTGGGATTCAAGTTCCGAAAAAAGTATAGATCCAATCACTGGTCAAGATTTTGAAGGCTATGTTATTTACAGAAGCACACGCCCCGATTTTGCTGATATTCAAACAATTACTGATGGTAAAGGTTCTCGTTATTTATACAGACCATTAAAAGATACTAAAGGATTTGAAGCAAAATGGGATTTGAAAAATGATTGGAAAGGTTATCATCCTGTTCCATATTTAGGAAGAGGTATTAATTATTATTTGGGCGATAATACAGGTTTAGTCCACACATTTGTTGATTCAAATGAAGTTCGTAATGGTCAAACTTATTACTATGCTGTTGTTGCTTATGACCATGGTGATTCATTAGGAATTCCACCTTCTGAAACAACGAAGAAAATTTCTGTTAATCCAATTACTGGTAAATTAATTTTTGATGTTAATACTGTTCAGATTACTCCAGGACCAAGAGCAAGTGGTTACAACTTTACAGACTTAAAACCAAATGATGCAAAACATGAAACGGGTCTTGGTAATGGAAATGTTACATTTTCTGTTGTAAATGATCTTGCAGTTAAAAATGATAAATATACTTTAATATTTAATGACACGCTTTACTCTTCCGGAAAATTTACACTTGCAAAAAATTATTCTGTAACTGGTGAACGAAAAAATAAAGAATCATTTTATTTATATGGAACTAAATTTACATCACTTTCTCAAGGGAATATCATTAACGATGCTAATTTACAAGTAACAGATGCTTCTGGTAAAGCTTATAAAAACGGTATTGACTATGAATTAAATTTTGTAAAAGGTGCAATTAAAAGATCAGAAAACAGTCAAATGAAAGATGGTGTTGAATATTTTATTACTTATAAAAATTATAAAATATATCAAAGTCAGGCATTAAATGGTGAAGATTCAAATCCTATATTTGATGGAATTTTATTAAAAGTAAAAGATTACCCAACTCTTGCTTTTGATGATGTAAGGTCAAAATGGTCATCAAATATTAATCTTCCATTTAAAATGTATTTACGTTCAGCAGGAAATCCAAAAGCTGAACCAGCTGATTATATTGTACACTTTTCAGATAAACCAATTTCAACTGCTAAAAAATTCGTTATAGGTAAAGGTTTTATTGACATTCCAGTTAAATATAAAGTTGAAGATGTTACTACTGGTGTACCAATTGAAGTAATGACGAATCTTCAGGAATTACCGGTTTCAAATGATTCATCATATACATTAGGTGAAGAAATTGTTTTTTATAAAACAGGCTCGCCTGGTGGTGTTGGTTCACAAATTACCTGGAGTTTGGTCATCTCTCCATCATTGGAGGATCCTAAACTTTTACCAGGAAACAATGATGTTCTTTTCCTTTATACAAAAAGACCTTTTACAAAAGATGATAAATTTACAGTTCAAACAAAAGAAGGTTTTGTAAAAAATGAAGAGGTTGCAAATAAATTAGACAATATTTACGTTGTTCCCAATCCTTATGTAGGTGCAAATGAGATTGAACCAGCAAATAAACTTGCCAGTCAAAATCGTGGTGAACGCAGAATTTATTTTGAAAATCTTCCTATGAAATGCACGATTAGAATTTTTACACTTAGCGGTGAACTTGTTACAACAATTGAACATGATTCTGGTTTTGACAATGGAAGAGAATTCTGGAATTTGTTAAACAAAGATGGATTTAGTGTTTCATACGGTGTTTATATCGTTCATATAGATGCACCAAATATTGGTGAAAAGTTAATCAAGTTTGCAT
This sequence comes from uncultured Melioribacter sp., assembly GCA_964625385.1. Lineage (GTDB taxonomy): Bacteria > Bacteroidota > Ignavibacteria > Ignavibacteriales > Melioribacteraceae > Stygiobacter. The sequence goes on from CAZVBT010000178.1 coordinate 3,280, forward strand.
TAATTAAATAATGCCGGAGATTTTATGAAAACTTTTAAAATATTACTAATAATAATTTTTTCGTTTGTTAATGCAACATCATTTTCACAAACAACAAAAACCGGAACAACAGCGGCACAAGTTTTAAAATTTAATGTTGGTCCTCGTGCAATTGGAATGGGTGGTGCATTCACTGCAATAGCTAATGATGTTTCTTCTATTTATTGGAATCCAAGTGGAACTTCAAATGTTGTTTCAAATGAAGTGTTTTTTAATCATACAGAATTATATCTTAATGTTGCTCATGATTATGCGGCAATTGCCACAAACATGAATGAATTTGGTACTGTAGGAGCTTTTGTTTCAATACTATCAATGGATGATATGAAAGTAAGAACAATCGAAAATCCTGAAGGAACCGGCGAACTGTTTACATATAACACTGTTGTTATCGGTTTAAATTATTCAAAATATTTAACTGAAAATTTTTCAATTGGATTTAATGCAAAATATATTAATGAAAATTTATGGCATATGAGTGCATCAGGTTTTGCGATTGATATTGGTACACTTTATAAAATTCCTGTTCTAAATGAATTAAGAATTGCTTCAAGTATTTCAAACTTCGGAACAAAGATGCAACTTTCCGGCCGTGATGTAACGGTTATTTATAATTCTGGTGCCGGCGATGCAAACTTAATAAATTCAAATATCGAGCTTGATAAATTCGATCTCCCTTTAATTTTTAGATTTGGATTATCTGTTGATGCAATAAAATCTTCTTCAAATAGAATTACAATTGGAGTTGATGCAATTCATCCAAACGATAATTCAGAATATATTAATTCTGGTTTTGAATATTCATGGAATGAAATTGTTTTTTTGAGAGCTGGTTATAATTCATTGTTTGAATCAGATTCTGAAAAAGGATTGACTTTTGGATTTGGAATTAATTACAGATTATTTGATTTAGTCAAAACTAAATTTGATTATGCTTATCAAGATTTTGGTAGATTGAAAAGCGTTCATTATTTCTCAGTTGCTGTAGAATTCTAAATTATAAATTTGAGCACAGATCTTTAAAGAATTATTATTAAAGGTCTGTGTTCTTTTTTGATTTAAATAAACTAAATTTGTTTTGAAAAAAAGGAGAAAATAATGGCAGCATTACCAAAAAGATTTGAAAGATTTTTAAAGCAATATCCTGATGTAGCAGTTGCTTATGAAAGATTAGGAGAAGCTGTTCACAAAGCTGGTGATTTAAGTGAAAGAGAAAGAGCATTAGTTAAATTATCATTAGCTACCGCATTAAAATCAGAAGGTGCTGTTCATGCACATGTTCGCAAAGCTTTAAAACTTGGATTGAAAAAAAATGAAATTCGACAAGTTGCTTTACTTTCAATTCCTACAATTGGTTTTCCGGCATCAATGGCAGTAATGAGCTGGATGGATGATATTCTGGATAAAAAGAAAGGTAAATAATATTGTCTTCTGATTCTTCTCAAAACAAATTTGTACTTGATGTAAAAAAAATAACTGCACTTTGGGCTTTCAGTGAATCAACTTTAGGTGGAATTCTGCATACACTTAGAATTCCATTTACAGGCTTATTCGTAGGCAGTGCTTCGGTTTTCTTTATTTCTTTAATATCTCAAAATTCAAAATCAAAAACTCAAATACTAAGGTCAGCTTTTCTTGTAATTTTAGTAAAAGTTGTTGTAACACCGTTTGTTCAATTAACTTCTCACTTTGCTGTTTTGCTTCAAGCATCACTTGGTTATCTTTTTTTTAGATTTATTCCCATTAAGAAAGTTTCAACTTTTCTGTTTGCCATCTCAGCTCTTCTTTTAAGTGCTTTTCAAAAAATCATAATTCTAACTATTCTTTTTGGCAATGGCTTATGGATTGCAATTGATTCGTTTATGAAATTTTTAGTGTTACAATTTTCACTTCCAAAAGAATATGAAAATTTAAGTATAAGCTGGATATTAATAATTATTTATGCTTTGCTGCATGTTTTAGCAGGTATTTTTATTTCTATTAAAATTTTGAGATTTGAAAAATGGTTCATAAAAAAGAAAACTGAGATTGATATAAATTATATCACTCTTAAAGTTGATGAAGATTATTTTCAAAAAAAGAATGGCAAAAAGAAAAAACGTTGGTGGCAAAAACAATCTGGTATTTCAATTTTATTTTTTTCTTTTATTGTATTGTCATTCTCTTATCTTTATCCAAATCTTGTTAGAATTATTTCCTATGAATTTTTATTTATGTTAATAATATCATTCATCATAACTTTTATATGGTTTGTGTTTATTTCTCTAAAATTAATTTCTTACTTGCAGAACTATTTTGAAAATCAAAAATTTCAACATGCAAGTGAAATA
>CAZVBT010000179.1:0-2085 GCA_964625385.1 uncultured Melioribacter sp.
ACATCGTAACCAAAACCAATTCTAAATTGTGGTATCAATATTTTATCTCAAAGTTTGTGAATTCATTTTTAGCTTCACTAAATTTTATGGAAGCGTTTTTTATATTAGCATTTCGCGGTCCAATTTTAATAAATTCAAATAATTCTTCTATCAAATATTTTGGACCTTCAACAACTGTTAAAACTTCTCCGGAAAATAAATTTTGTGTAAAACCTTTTAATCCTAATTTTGTAGCGTTTCTAAAAACAAAATATCTGAAACCGACACCTTGAACTAAACCATTTACAATAATTTCTGCTCTTAAATTTTCCATTTATTTTTTCAATGATTTATCAAAAGCTTCAGCTGAAATCAATCCACAGAAAATTAAGAAGCTACCTAACAAACCAAAATTAGTTATTTTTTCTCCAAGTAAAAAATATGCAAAGATTGCTGCAAATATCGGTTCAAACGAATATATAATTCCTGCAATGGTTGGCGGAACCATTTTTTGAAATCTTGTTTGTAAACCAATGTTTATCAACGTAGCTAACAATGATGTATAAAGTATCCCGAAAATCAAATATTTTGTTAATTCAATATGAAAAGATTCAACACCTAAACCTGAAAAAAATAAAGAGGCAATTAAACTTAAAACGGCTACAGTTGAAAGTTGAACAAGCAATAAATTCCAGAATTCATATTTTGGTGTGTACACATCAATCAATACAACCTGAAATGCAAAAAGCAATGCACAAATTAATGTAAAAATATCTCCGATATTAAAACCTTTACCAAGTTCAAATAGAAAATTATCAATTGAAGTTCCACCACTAGAAAGAAAAATTATTCCAACGAATACAAGTGAAGTTCCAATCCAAGCTCCTTTAGAAGGGAATTTTTTTTCAACTAAAATTTGCACAAGTGGAATAAATACAATTAAAACACCTGTTAAAAATCCAGATTTTGTTGCTGTTGTAATTTTCAATCCTATTGTTTGGAAGAAAAATCCCCCGAAAAGAAAAATTCCCAAAATTAATCCTGGAAGGAAAGATTTTTTATGAAAGGAAATTTTTTTTATCCTGAGAATAAAAAATAAAATTACAGATGCAATACTAAAACGAGAAGCAATAAACAGCATTGACGAAATATCATTTAAAGATTCCTTGACAATAACAAAAGTACCGCCCCAAATAATTGTCATTATCAATAAAGCAGTTTCTCCGAAGTATTTCAGCTCAGTTATTTTTTTAATCATTATTTTCAACTTTATAACCAAACCGATTTAACATATTTGGATTTGAACGCCATTTTTCTCTTACTTTAACAAATAATTCAAGAAAAACTTCTCTTTCTAAAAAAAGTTCTATTTCTTCGCGAGCAATTCTACCTAATTTTTTAATTGCTAATCCTTTTTCTCCTATTATAATTGGCTTTTGAGATTCACGTTCAACAATAATATTCGCCCGAATGTAATCTTTTCCTGTTTGGCGTTCTTTAAATTCTTCTATTTCAACTTCTGTGCTGTAAGGAATTTCATCACGGTAGAATTCAAAAACTTTCTCTCTAATAATTTCTGAAACAAAAAATCTTTCATTTTCGTCACTCAGTTGATCATCGGGATAATATTTTGGATGAAATGGTAAAAGTTCAACTATTTCCTTTTTTAATTGACTTATATTAATTCCCATTGTTGCAGAAGTGTCAACAATTTTTGTAAAAATATTTTTTTCAATAAAAACACTTTTAAGATTTTCTACAATTTCAGGTGTTGATTCATCAATTTTATTAATAACAAGAATTTTAGGTTGGGTTGCTTCATCAAGAATTTTTTTTACTTTTTCATCTTCAAAAGTTTTTGAACCAGTCGAATCGTTTTTAATATCAACGACGAATAAAATAACATCAGAATCTTTAACTGATGAAACCACAAAATCAAGCATTCTTTCCTGCAAAAGATATTCCGGATTTAAAATTCCGGGTGTATCCAAAAAAATAATTTGATAATCTTCTTCAGATAGTATTCCTAAAATTCTTTTTCTGGTTGTTTGCGGCTTTGATGTTGTAATTGATAATTTAGATCCAATCATTGCATTAAGCAAAGTT
>CAZVBT010000180.1:0-5003 GCA_964625385.1 uncultured Melioribacter sp.
TGCAGAAATTTTTATACCGCTTCTTCGGGATGAAGTAAAAGAAAAATTTTTTGTAATTTGTTTAAGTACATCAAATAAAATTATAAAATATGATTTAATTTCTGTAGGAACATTAAACTCAAGTGTTGTTCATCCAAGAGAAGTATTTAAAGTAGCAATTGAAAATAATTCTGCAAATATTATATTACTTCATAATCATCCAAGTGGAAATTTGGAACCCAGCAATGAAGATATAAGTTTAACCAAGCGATTTATTGAAGCTGGTAAATTTCTTGAAATTCAGGTATTTGATCATATAATTATTGCAGGCGATAGTTATACAAGTCTTGTTGAAAAAAAAATTATATAAGTGCAAACGGTTTTTATATATTTACAAATAAAAATACTCATAAAAAAGGAGTTAATATGAAACAACTAATCAAGAAATCATTTGTTACCCTTATGTTGATAGGAGCAATTGGATTTACAGCTTGTAATAGTGTTTCTGAAGAACAAATGGCTGAATTAGAAGCTCTTCGTTCTGAAGTGAAAGCACTTGACAAAGAAGTTAATTCATTGAAAGCAGAAAAAGCTTCTATTGAAAGAGAAATTGCTGAAAAAAATTCTAAGCTTGATCAATGCAACAAAGAAAAAAATGAAGTTAAAAAGAATTTAGAAAAAATTGGCTTGTAAAAAGGTAAAGGAGAAAACATTATGAAAAACATTAAATCATTATTACTCGTTTCTTTCTTCTTTGTCTTTGTTGCAAATATATTTGCTCAAGAGAAAATGACTAAAGAAGAATGGCAAAATGAAATTAATCGATTGACAGAAAAGAAAGTTTCTTTAACAAATGAATTAAATTCACTCAAAGCAGAGATTGCAAATCTTAAAAAAATGAAAGATGGATTAAAAACATACGATCAGTGTATTGATGAATTTTATGCATCTTTAGGAATTACAAAAGCTGATATTGAAAACTTCAGAAAAAATCTAAATGATCTTTCAGCAAAAATAGATGCACAAGAAGCCCCGAAAGCTGATCGCCAAGCTGAACTTGATGCAATGAAGAAAAATAAAATTTCTGCTTTAGCTGAATTTTTTGATAAAGTTCATAATCAATTGCAAAGAAAACTTGATGCCTGGGTTGAAAAACCAAAAGATATAGATTACACTGTAGTAAAAGGTGATCATCTTTGGGGAATTGCAAAAAAGAAAGAGCATTATGCAAATCCATTTGCTTGGCCAATGATTTATCAATCAAACCGTGATCAAATTAAAAATCCAGATTTAATTTTTCCAAAACAAATTTTTAGAATTCCTAATTTGACAGAAGAAGAAAAAGCTAAATACGATAAAATCAGAAAAAATTATAAACCAGCTCCTGCTCCACAAACACAAGAAACAAAGTAGGTAGTAAAATTGAATTAAATATTTTCAAAAAGACGCCCTTTTCAATTTTTTGAGAAGGGCGTTTTATATTTTGGAGGTTTTACGCAATTAGAAAAAATTATAAAGTTAGAAGGAGTTGATCAACTTTTATTTGTTGGTTTTAATGATAGCAACTTAAAACCAATAGAAGAAAGATTTATCTCAAATATTATTGTTCGTGGTGATAACGTTATAATTCAAGGGGTTGAAGAAGAAATTGAACTCATTGAAAAAATAATCAAAGAGATGATTTTTGTTTTAAATTCAACTGGAAAGCTTTCAGCTAATGATGTTTACACAATTTTAGATTTAACTCTTCAAGGAAAAGAAATTGTTAACGGAAATGAAGTTGACAATATAATCCTATACTCAAAAAAAGATGTAATAAAAGCTAAAACTCCAAATCAAGTTGCATATTGGAAAACCGTTCAACAAAATGATATTTGTTTTGCAATAGGACCTGCAGGAACAGGTAAAACTTTTCTGGCAGTTGCATTTGCCGTTGCAGCGTTTAAGAAAAATCAAGTAAGAAAAATTATTCTTGCAAGACCTGCAGTAGAAGCTGGTGAAAGTTTGGGTTTTTTACCAGGTGATTTCAAAGAAAAAATTGATCCTTATCTTCGTCCTCTTTATGATGCTTTGGAAGATATGCTTCCAACAGAACAACTTAAAAACTATCTCGAAAAAAATTTAATAGAAATTGTTCCTCTTGCGTTTATGCGTGGAAGAACTTTGAATAATGCTTACGTTATTTTAGATGAAGCTCAAAATGCAACTGGTATGCAAATGAAAATGTTTTTAACAAGATTAGGTCCGAATTCAAAAGCAATTATTACTGGTGATATTACACAAATAGATTTGCCAACTTACTCGCAAAGTGGTTTGGTGCAGGTTAAAGAAATTCTTAAAAACGTTGACGGTGTTGGCTTTGTTTATTTTGATAAAATTGATGTTGTTCGTCATAAACTTGTCAAAGATATAATTGATGCTTATGAAAAACACAATTCTAAATAATTGATAATCTACCTATCGGTAGACAGGTTGCAAATTGATAATTATAGTTCTTTTGATTTGCTTTCTTCCCAATATTTATCCATCTCTTGTAAGGATGATTCAGACAATGTTTTGCCACTCTCTTTTATTTTAGATTCAACATAAGAAAATCTTTTGATAAACTTTTCATTTGTAATTCTTAAAGCATTTTCAGGATTTATTCCTAAAAAACGTGCGTAATTAGTTAACGCAAAAAAAACATCACCCATTTCTTCTTCTAATTTTTCTTTATTGCCGGTTCTTTCCATTTCATGCATTTCGTTGATTTCTTCAATAACTTTTTTCCAAACATCCTCTTTATGTTCCCAATCAAAACCAACTTTACTGACTTTTTCCTGAATACGATAAGCACGGGCTAATGATGGTAATTGTTTTGGTATTCCTTCAAGAAGTGAATCTCTTCCTTCTGATAATTTAATTTCTTCCCAGTTCTTTAATATTTCTTTTGTTCCATTAACTTTAACATCACCAAAAACATGAGGATGTCTTCTAATTAATTTTTCTGTTATTGAGTCAATTACATCTTCAATTGAAAAAGTTTTATTATCTTCACCAATTGCTGAATGAAATACAATATGCAATAGCATATCACCAAGTTCCTTTTTCAATTCATCGTAATTTTTTTGATCTATTGCTTCAACAACTTCATAGGTTTCTTCAATTGTTGCTGCTTTAATTGAATCATGATCTTGCTCTTTATCCCACGGGCATTCAACTCTTAATCTTTTCATTATTGCATAAAGATTTTGAAATTTTTCACCAATCATTTTATCTCCTAAAATTTATATCAAAAGATAAATCATATTTCATAATCGAAAAAATCTTCTGCTAACTTTTATTATATTTGAATAGAAAATTTTGGAAGAAATATGTACGAAGAGAAAATAAAAGAAATTTTAGGATATGATTTACCTGAAACTGCAAAACCTTTAGCTGCTTATGTGCCTGCTCAAAAGTTAGGTAACTTGGTTTTTACTTCGGGGCAATTACCTTCTAAAGATGGAAAATTATTTGCTGTTGGAAAAGTTGGTAAAGATGTTAATGAAGAAACAGCATACGAAGCAGCAAAAATTTGTGTTGTTAATTGTTTAAGTGCTGTAAAAAGTGTTGCTGGCAGTCTTGATAAAATTGATCAAATAGTAAAATTAGTTGTGTTTGTAAATTCTGGATCAGGATTTACAGCTCAACCAAAAGTTGCGAATGGTGCTTCTGAATTTCTTGTTAATGTTTTTGGCGATAAAGGAAAGCATGCAAGAAGTGCAGTTGGTGTAAGTGAATTACCTTTAAACGCTCCAGTTGAAATTGAAATGATAGTTAAAATTAATGATTAAGAAACCTAACATTGTTTAATTATGTTAAAGGCAAAAAAACAGGTGACTTATGAAAAAATACGGCATAATATTTTTGTTTTTATCATCAATATTATTTGGACAATTCAAAGAAGAATTAAACAAACCCGCTGATATCAAAAGCGGTGTATATAATAAAAGTTTTGGTTCATTACTTGGACTTTTAGGCGTTGAAGATTTTAATATGCATCATTCTTTTGGTTTGTCTTTTTCATCATTTGGATTCGGGTCAATGGCTTTAGGTTCATATACAAACACTATGAATTTTAAATTTAGTGACAATCTTAATCTTATTGCAGAATTAAGTATCTTAAATTCACCATATAATTCATTTGGAAAAGATTTTTCTAAACAAATTAATGGTCTTTATATTGATAGACTTCAAATGAATTATAAAATAAGTGAAGGAATGTCTGTAATGTTGCAATACAGTAATTCTCCTTTTAATTATTATTCTCCATTTTATGGCTATTCGCCTTTTTACAGAAATTCTTTTTTTTATAATTCGCCATTTGAAAGAGAATGGTAATTAAGATTTGAAATTAGATAAATGATTTTTGGTACGAATTGGAAAAAATTAAAACAGCAAATCAAAAGCAAACGAATTTAAAGTCTCCAACTATAAATATTTTATTAAACATCTCACTTTTTTTCTTGTTAGCTATTATTGGTTACATGAGCTATTCATTGTATGTTAAATTATCATATAAATCAACAAAGTTTGATGATGAAATTGTAGAAGGAAAAGTTTCGGAATTGATTCAAGTTGATGTTAGAAATGGTTGTGGAGTTAGTGGTGTTGCCGATAGATATACAGATTTTTTGCGCTCAAAAGGTTTTGATGTTGCTGATTATGGCAATTACATATCAACAGAAATTGATGAAACATTAGTGATTGACAGAATGGGGAATATGGCTAATGCATACGAAGTTGCTAAAGCACTTGGTGTAAAAAAAGAAAACATAATTCAACAGTTAAATAAAGATTATTTTATTGATGTTAGTGTAATAATCGGAAAAGATTATTTAACATTAAATCCATTTAAATGAGGTGTAATTGGAATCTTTAGAATTTGCAAAGTTAATAGCAGAATTAACAAAAATTAAAAAATCATATAACATTAAAATTCTTGATCTTAAAAATGTATCGAACATAGCAGATTATTTTGTTATTTGTTCAGCCGATTCAGA
>CAZVBT010000181.1:0-1564 GCA_964625385.1 uncultured Melioribacter sp.
CTGAATTATTTCACCAATTTTATTGCTGTTTTTTCCTAAAGTAAATATAGTTTCAGCGGATGATTCAACAACAACTGCAATTCTTTCAATACCTTCAATAGTTTGGTTAACAACTTTACCACCATGTTTAGCTCTTTCACCGGCTTCTTTGGCTGTTTCGGCAGCATATGATGCATTTTTTGTATTCTCTAAAATTGTTCTTGTCATTTCATCAACTGAATTAGCAACCTCTGATGTTTGCATATTTAATTCTAACGAACCAGCCGCCATTTCCTCAGAACTTGATGAAATTTGATTTGCTGCACTTGCTGTAGATGATATGGCTTCAGAAACTTCTTGTAATGCTAAAGCCAAAGATTCAGCAACTTTATTAATACTTTCTGAAATTAATTTTAGATCTCCTTGATAATTTCCTTCAACCCTTTTTGTTAAATCGCCATCTGCCATTTTAGATAACACACCTGCACCTTCACGTATTGGTAAAATTACAGAATCTAATGTGTTATTAATTCCTTCTAAAATGGTTTTAAATCCACCTTTAAATTTTAAGCTATTGCCACGAATTGATAAATCACCAACTTTAGTAGCTTCTGTTATTTGGTTAATTTCATTTGTAATATCTTCAAGAGCATAAACTTCTTTATTAAAACAATGCGCTAAAATATCTTTATCAGAAGCGGGTGTTACTTTTTCAAAAAATCCATTTGCTATATTTTCGGCGGCTTTAATTTTTTCAATTTGTGCTTGCTTTAATAAGTTGAGTTTTTCTTTCATTTCACCAAATTCATCTTTGGTTTTAGATTTTAATTCTATATCATAATTTCCCAAAGAGAATTGGTGAATAAGTTCTTTAAATTCTTCAACAGGCTTTGTAATAGATGGGGCAACTTTAAATAGTGAAACAAATAAAACAAGAGAACCAAAACCCATTCCTATAATTATTATCCATCTTGAGTTTGATAAGTTTAGATCAATACTTTTATTAAGTTCAATTCCATAATCGTCTAGATATTTTTCAACATCGCTAAAATTTTTCATCATTTTATTTGCAAGCTCTTCACCAGATGTTGTTGTAATTACAGTTGCCATATCGTGATCATTCATCATTCCAGCACTAACAATTGCATCAACAACAACAGATTTGTATTCTTTCCAGATTTTTTCTGTTTCGGCTAATGAATTTTTTACACTTTCATCAAAGTTAACATTTTTTAATCTTGTTAAAGTTGAATCCACATCTTTTTTCAATGCTTCAATATTTTTAATGTTATTTTGAGATTCACTTTCAAAACCTGCAATTGAAAACTTCATACAAATGAACTGAATTGAGCGAAAGTTGCTTGTCAATCTTTGAATTTCATTTAGCGGATTAAAATATGATGTGTTTAATTTTTCTTTTTTAGATCCAACTTGAAATGTAGTAATTAAAGCTGTTGCGGCTATAATTGTGGAAACAGCCGCAATTGAAAAAACAGCAACCTGAATCTTTCTAACCAACTTCAGGTTTTTGAATTCAAGCTTTTTCAAGATTATTCCCCATTAATTTAGTTTAAAGTTGATTGGA